>NZ_CADCWT010000001.1 GCF_902806485.1 Candidatus Frankia alpina
CTACTAGGCACCTGCGCCGCGGACGTTCGTCGGCTGGCCGCCCGCTAGCCCCTCGATCGCCGCACCCGACCGAACGTGCAGGTGAGCGTGGGGTAATCGCCTCTGCGTCGTCCGGTCGGATCGGTTGGTCGGCTGGCCCAAACCGACCCCTCGGGGGTACCAGCCCGACCAGGCCATGTTCACCGACAGTGCTCGCGCAGTCAGCATTTCGCCCGAATCGTCCGGGTACAACTGATTTGGTCGGGTAGCGGCGAGTGCCGCGACCGGGCGTGCCGGCGTTCGTGGTGTCGCCGCACCCTCGGTGCCCGACACGGCGGCGCCTGGGCGCGGCCTCGGCGCGACGCAAGCATCCGAGGGGGACATGGCGTGTCCTGGAAGGCTTTGCGGGCGGGCGATCCGCCCGAAGTAGGTCCGTACCGGCTGATGGGTCGGCTCGGCAGCGGGGGCATGGGCATCGTGTACCTCGGTGAGGACGACGCGGGCACCCGAGCCGCAGTCAAGGTCATGCGAGAGGAGCACACCGCCGACACGGCGTTCCGCCACCGCTTCCACCGGGAGGCCGCGGCGGTGGCCGCGATCGACAGCCCCCGGGTGGCCCGGCTGCTGGCCGCGGACGTCGACGGCGACCAGCCGTGGATCGCCACCGAGTACGTGGCGGGGCCCACCCTGTACTCATCCGGTCGCCACCGGCGGGCCGCTGTCCGGCGAGGCGCTGTGGGAGGTGGCCCGCGGGCTCGCGGAAGCGCTGTGGGAGGTGGCCCGCGGGCTCGCGGAAGCGCTGTGCGCCATCCACGACGCCGATGTCGTGCACCGCGACCTCAAGCCGGGCAACGTCATGCTGGCCGCGGACGGCCCGAAGGTGATCGACTTCGGGATCGTCGCCGGCCTGCCCGGCATGATGACCGCCTCCGGCGTGGTGATGGGCAGCATCGGCTACCTCGCGCCCGAGCTGCTGACCACCACGCGTCGCCCGCGGCCCGCGGCCGACGTCTTCTCCTGGGGCCTGACGGTGTGCTTCGCCGCGAGCGGGCGCCCGCCCTTCGGCGGCGGCCCCCTGGACGCGCTGCTCTACCGGACGGTCCACGGTGAGGCGGACCTCAGCGGCCTGCCCGGCCCGTTGCGCGGGGTGGTTGCTGCCAGCCTGCGCAAGAGGCCGGAACGCCGGCCGGACGCCCACCGGATCCTCAGCCAGATCGCCGCCACCGCAGGTGCCGCGGCGGCCGACGGCGCGGACGCCGACGTCGCCCCCTGCCGGGCGGCCGCACGCCCGTCACCCGTCTGCGTGCGGCCGGCGGCGAGCCGACCCCGACGCTCCCCCGCGAGCGGCGGACCACCCGCCGGCCCAGGCAGCGGCGCGACGTGCTGGTCCCCGGTGTGGGAGTGACCGCGGTCGCTGCGGCCGTGACCGCCGCGATCCTGCTCGCCACCGCACCGGCGGAGCCGCCCAACGCCATCGCGGCGGGCGGCGGCGCCGCCGAGGGCGATGCGACCAGCCCCCATCTCGGCGTCCCCTCCCCGTCCGGCGGGGGGAGGTCCGTCATCGCCGGTGGCTCGCACATCCCCTTTGCCGCGGCTGACCCGACCGCCGACGGCCCCACCGCCGGCGACCCGACCCTCGGCGACCCGACTGCCGGCTACCAGGCCGGCGCGACCGGTCCTGGGGCCCTGGCCGGGCCCGAGACCGCCGTGCAACCGCTGCCGGGCGGACGGACCGACCCGACCGGACGGACGCTCCCGGCGGCACCGCCCGGTTCGGCGGCGGCTTACCCCGCGGCGTCGGCCGGGCGGGCGGCGACCGGCGCTACGACGCTGGTGGGCTCGACGGCGTGGGTCGCCTCGACGGGCCCCCCGACCGGCGCGGCAGCGACAACCTCGGCAGGCGGGGCGCCCCCCGTGGCGGCGACGGGCTCGGTGCAGGGCGCAGTTCCCCCTTCGTCGATGACGGCGGGGGTGGGCGCGGGGTCACCGTCGGCGGCGACCGTCCGCGAGGTGGCCTTCCCGACCGCCGCCCAGCGATCCGGGCCGGCCACCGCGCTCACGAGTGGCATCGGGTCGGCCACGACGCCTTCTGTACACTCGGCGAGCACCTGCCTGCCCGGCGGCCCCTGGGGGCCGCTGCAGCTCGCGGCCGGATGCGGCGTCCCGTCGGCGCAAACTCTCCCGGCCATCCTGACCGCCGCGCCGCCGCCGCCACCGTGGTCGACGGCGCTCGCCGAGGGCATCCCCCGCCTTATCGCCGCCGCCGTCAGCTCCGAGATGTCCTGGGACGTCCTCGACTGATCACTCGAAACTGCGCCGCCAGTCCGGACCAACCGTCATCTCCGCCGGGCAACGCCGGTTGGTCTTCACCCTCCGTCCACGGAGAGCGTTCCGCCGCTCTGCCGCCGCCACAGTGCGCGGTACTTGCCGTGCCGGTCGAGCAGTTCGCGATGCGACCCCTGTTCCACGATGACGCCCTCATCCAGGACGATGATCCGGTCCATGTTCAGCAGGGTCGACAGTCGGTGCGCCACGGCGATCACCGTCTTGTCGCGCCAGAGCTCCTCCAGCGCATGCTGGACGAGCACCTCGCTGTCCAACGCGCTCGTCGCCTCGTCGAGAATGAGGATGGGTTTGGCATCGAGGAATGCGCGGGCTATCGCGATCCGCTGCCGCTGTCCGGTCGACAGCTTGATGCCGCGCTCACCGACGATGGTGTCGTAGCCTTCCGGCGCCTGGCTGATGAAACCGTGCGCGTGGGCCCGCCGCGCGGCCGACTCGATCTGTTCCTGTGTCGCCGCAACGGCCGTCCCATAGGTGATGTTGTCCCGGATGGACCGGTGGAACAGTGCGGTGTCCTGCGGGACGTAGGAGATCCCCGCGGCGAGCGCATAGTTCGACGTCGGGCGGCCATCCATCCGGACGGTTTCCATCGCTAGCGGATAATAACCGAGAAGCAGCTTGATCAATGTCGTCTTGCCGCTCCCGCTGCGGCCCACGACACCGATCTTCTCGCCCGGTTCGATCGTCAGGTCGATGCCGGCGAGCACCGGCCGGCCGTCATTCTCCGGATAGGCGAACGACAGCCCACAGAACTCCAACCGGCCCGGCGCACGCGACGCGGCCGCGGGGGTCGTCCCGGGCAGCTCGACCGGCTGGTCCACGGCGATGGGACGGCCAGCGAAAAGGTAACGGTAGGCCTCCTCGACCCGCGCCAGGCGGAGATTCAGCTGCGCGATCTCCCAGACCGTTCCCCAGATGAAGTCCGAGAACATCACCAACACCGACAGGAACGTCGTGAACTGCGCCAGACTGAGCTGGCCCGTCAGGTACAGGTGCAGGTTGAGCAGGATCGAGACCGGCCAGACCAGATAGCGCACCACGAGGGACATCGAGGCCCAGAACACGATGGTCCAGAATTAGGAGCGGCGGGCGGCCTCGATGACGGTGCGGCGGCGCCGGATCACCTGCTCATGCTCGGTCCCCTCCTGCCGGAAGGACTTCACGCTGACGAAGTTCGTGATGACGTCGATCACATAGCCGTCCAGCTCGGAGACCTCGTCCGCGAGACGCTTCTCCGCCCGGGACGAAAGGCGCACGGTATGTCGGCCGATCGCCATCATCAGCAGCACGGCCAAGAGGAACGTGCGCCCCGAGTAGAGGTTGACGGAGAACATGATGATGATAATTGATGGCACCCTGATCTCCTGCTCCACATAGGTGAAGCAGGTGGTTTCCAGGATCTCCCAGAACTCACGGCCCAACAGCCCAATATAACTGCTGATCTTACCCGTGAACTTGCCGACGAAGTACGGATACCGTTCGTTGATGACTCGGCGGAAGAGAATGTTCTCGTACTCGTATCCCCGATCGTTCAGCAGCCGAAGATACAATATCTCGGCGGCTCGCCAGGTCAGGTCGTGGAGAATGTTACAGCCGATGAGGATCGCCGCGTACCGGTAAACTCCGTCGGTGGAATCCGCCATGCCGGCCAGGGCCTGCACGAATCTCCCGATGAAGACGGGCAGGACCACGAGCGCCACATTGGACACCACGAAACAGGCGACCACCAGCACCACAGAACCCTTGAAGGTGCCGACGAAACCCAGGTAGGAACGCAGCCCAGCGTGCCGGCCCGAGTCGCCGGCGTCGGCGTCGGCACCCCCGATATCGCCGCTGGTGGACTCGGAAGATCGTCTTCGCTGCCAGGGAATGTCGTCGCCCGTAGCGCCCATCCGAAAATCATGGCAGCACGGGGTACATTCCGCATCTCATTTTCCGGGCGTCACGGTCCCGATCCTCGGCAGGGCGTCGCCCAGCGACGTCCACGAGCACAGATCCCGACTGGCGAGCACCGGCACGTTCTCCCCCGGCCGGCGTGTTCGTGCCGTACGCATAGGTGGTCGCCTCGACCGTGCGCAGGTAGGAGCCGGCGAGGTCGGCGTGGCGGACGACGATCGGCCCGCGGTCGTCGACCGGCGCCGATCTCTGCGCCGCGACCGCGCCCTGCGGGCCGGATGTGACCGGACATCGGCGGTCCGATCCCGCCACCCGCGGATCAGCCCGCGCCACCCGTTCCCACCATCACCACAACGGGCGCTCCGCCCGCCCCGGATGGTTGGCGGACGAAGGAAGACAACGATATCTTTTACTGTTGCACCAAGGAATGAAGCCCTACGCTTCGGGTTCACACCCCACTGGGCGTCATTTCTGTAGCGTCATTGACGGAGCAATACTGGCGGCGGCCGTCGAACATCCCGCAGGGAAGGGGCGTCGCATGCCTCGCGGACGCTGGTTCGGCCTGGCGGCAGCGGTGGTTTTCGCCGCGGCGACGGGCGCGTGTTCCACCGGTGAGAGCTCCCCCTCCGCGCAGGCCCGCTTCACGGCGCTCGCCCAGGAGGTCGCGGGGCCCATGGCCCCGCCGGACACCGCGCGCCTGCCGCTGCTGTTCGTTCACGGCGCCCTCGGTTCGGGGGACCAGTTCGAGTCGCAGGCACAGCGGTTCACCAGCAACGGCTATCCAGCCGACCGGATCGCCGCCTTCGACTACGACTCGTCATCCTCGACCGATTCTCCGGAGCAGGTATTCCCGCAGCTTGACAAGCAGATCCAGGGCCTGCTCAGGACGACCGGTATGAAGAAGGTCGATCTGGTGGGCCTGGCGGAGGGCACCGGGCTCACCGAACGGTACCTGGCCAGCTCCACCGGGCGGGCGGATCGGGTCGCGCATCTGGTCAGCGTGGATGGTTCCCTGGCCCCCCCGGAACGTGCCGATGCTCGTCGTCTGGAACACCGGGGATCCCAGCCTTCGGGTCCCCGGAGCGGGCAACGTCCGCTTCCCCGGCCTGGACCGCATCGGGCTGCTGACCTCGACGGGCGCGTTCCCGGAGATGTTCCGTTTCCTCACCGGTACCGAGCCGTTCACCACGGACGTCATCGCCGAGAAAGGCCAGATCGAAATCTCCGGCCGGGTGCTGCTCTATCCCGCGAACGCCGGGGTCGACAAGGCCCGGCTGGAGGTCTACCAGCTCGACCCGAAGACGGGTAAGCGCCTCCCGAAGGGCCTCGGGGGCCTTTTCGCCCTGCCCGCCGACGGCTCCTGGGGTCCGTTCCGCGCGGACGGCGCCGCCTCCTACGAGTTCGCCGTCGTCCGGTCCGGAGAGCCCGTGCACCATTTCTACTACCAGCCCTTCCGCCGAAGCGATCGGCTCGTCCGCCTCCTGACCAGCCGACCGGGCCAGGAGATCGGCGGCGGCATGCAGACCGGCCCGAAACAGACCGATCTCGTCGTCACCCGTGCCCTGGAATGGTGGGGCGATCAGAGGCGGGCCAGCGACATCCTCGCCGTCGACGGGACGAATGTCCTGAGCTCGGCGGTGGCCCCGCGCGCCAAGCTGGCCCTCGGCGTGTACCTGTTCGATCTCAATGCCGACGGTGTCTCCGACGTCATGGCCCCGATCCCCTCATATTTCGGGATCGGCTTCATCACCGGCACAGATCTGCACATTCCGGCGGGCGACCGCTCGGTCGAGGTCGCGATGACCCCACGGGGGCAGGCGGCGCATCGTGAGGTGCTGCGGGTGCCCGCCTGGCCGTCAGACACCCATCGCGTCACGCTGCACTTCCGCGACGACGGCTGAGGGCACGACGGCTACGACAGAGCTCGCCGGATGCCGTCCACCGCGGCCGCGTACCCCGCCCGGTACGCCTCCCGCTCGCCCGCCGTCATCCAGCGCGCCTGGACCGATCCCGCCGGTTCGACGCCGAGCGCGGTCTCCACCACGGTCGGCGGTCGGCCCGGCGCCGAATCGCCGCCGGGCCTCTTCCCATACACCAGTACCACGTCGACGTCGCCGTAGGCCGCGGTGAAGACCAAGCTGGCCGGCAGCCGGGCGATGGCCCGGAACACCTCCACCGGATCGGACCCCGCGCGCAGCGCGACCGCCCAGCGGTCCAGTCCCCAGGGCGTCACGGTGACCCGTCGGTCGTCCTGCCGATCCGCCGCCGGCAGGACGGAGCTCGCGTCCCGCGAGCCGGCCGCGCTGGCCCCTGCCTGATCTTCCGGGGGCGCCGCCGCCGATCCGGGGGGTCCGGCCGGATCGGCGGCGGGGCGGTGACCCTGCTTGGGCAGGGCAGGGTCACCTGTCCGCGGCAGCCGGTCGGCGGGGGCGACGGTCTCGCCCGGGCTGGCACCGGTCAGCGACTGCGCGGGAGTGGTGGGGGATAGAGATGGCCGGATCGGCGGGGGCAGCCCGGCGACAGCGGATTGCCGCTCGTGGACGAAGAAGCGCAGGGGCGCCACCTCGTACTCCGGCCAGCCCTGCTCGGCCGCGAAGTCGTCCGCGGCCGACGCGGAGACAAAGGTGATCATCACGTCGGCGACCTGCCGGTTGCCGCCGGGTGCGAACCGGACAACGCCGTAGACGACCGCAGACTGATCATGATCCCTCCTCGGCTCCGTCAACGATCGTCACCGCCCTTCCGCGCCTGCCGCCCCGCTTCAGCGTCCGCCCGGCCAGCCACACCGGTGGCCGCCAGCGACGCCGATGGCGGCCACCGAGATCGGTGGCCCGCGCTGCGCCCCTCCCCTCCGGGCCGACGGTGATCGACCGGGCCGCCGGGTGCGCCGGCCCCGCCCGGCGGAGGTCGCGGCTCGACGCGGGGCGGGGCCGGCCTGCGTCCAGGTTCGCCCGCGTCGCGGTGGCCGGGAAACGTCAGTCAGGCATGCTCTTCTCGTATTGGCCGCCATGGTCCGGACCGGACCATGGCCGCCGCGGCGCCGATGTGCGCCCCGCGCCGACGCCGCGGGGGCGGCCTCGTTTCCTCCCCGAACGGGGCGGGAGGGGATGACCCGGCTGGGTGGGACGAAGGCGAGCCGCAGGTCGCCTACCAGATCCGCCCCGATGCCGCCCGGCCGTATGTCGGATCCGCGACAACCGCACGGTGCCGGCAAGCGCCGGCAAACTATGCCGGTTTGGCATAACGTCATCATCCCGATACATCAGCCGGAGCCCGACGCCGGAGACTTTCCGCCGCCCTGGCACGGCGATCGACACATGTCGGAGCTGGACGGAAGGCCGGGCGATGTCCTACGAATCCGGTCCCTACCGGGTCTCTCGCGTCCTGCTCGCCCGGCCCGACTTCCGGACCGCCTGCGAGACCCGGGACTTCCGGATGGCCTTCCGGTTGATGAAGAAGTACGACGGCGCGAGCCAGAATCGCATCGCCTCCCCGGTCGAAGGACTCAGCCAGAGCCGGGTCATGCAGGGCGAGGACCACATCGCTCGGCTCTCCCTGATCGAGCGCATCGCCGACGCGCTGCGCATCCCGGGCGCCTACTTCCACACCTCGCCGCGCGCCCCTGGGAGGCGACCGGCGAGCCTGGCGACGGCGTCCCCCGATCAAGGGGCGCGGGCGCCCGACCGGCCGGTCCCGGCGGCGAAGTGTCCCCGCCGCCGGCGGCCTCGGCGTCCCCCATTGCGGCGGCCGCGCCGGTCGAGTCATTCCGGACGGCCCGTGGCGGCCCCGACTCCGGTGGGCTCGTCGTTGAGGAGGACCGCGCCGAGCTCCGCTACGAGGACGGCATGTACGTCGCCCACCAGCGCCGACGGGTGCTCAACACCGGCATCGAACCGGTGACGCGCTACCTGATGCGGATCTCCGTCGACCGCTTTCCCGGCGACCAGGAACGCTCCGCCCGGCTCTACCGCAGCAATCCGCTGCGCTGGGAGGAGTTGCAGCTCAGCGCACATTGCGGCGACGAGCAGATGTCCTGGCAGGTCAAGACCGGCTGGGACGCGCTGAAGGAGGTCTGGCTCCTCTTCGAGAACAATCAGGGCCGATTCCCCCTCTACCCGGGCGAATCGGCGTTGATCGAATACAGCTACCGGGTCGGCGAGGAGAAGTGGGGCCCATGGTTCCAGCGGGCCGTCCGGGTACCGACCAGCTTCCTGTCGGTCGTGCTGGACTTCCCCGCCGAGGTCGATCCCGTGGTGTGGGGCATGGAGACGTCGATGACCGCGGACGCCTTCTCGTTCCGCACGGCGATCGCCCGCGCGGATGCCGCCGACAGGCGGGTGTTCACCTGGTCCACCAGCAAGCCACCCCCGCATGCCCGGTATCGCCTGGAATGGAACTTCCGAGCCGGGGCGACGAGCCGGAACCCGGCCGGCCGGACCGTTCCCAGACCCAGCGAGCAGATGGCCGCGACGGGCATCGTCCAGGTGGGCGATCCCATGCTCCACCAGCCGGCCCGGTCGTTCGGGCTGCCCGCCGAGGCCGAGGATGCCCGCCGCGTCGTCGCCGAGCTGTCGTCGACCATGGAACGGGTGTCCGCGCTACACACCTTCGGCAAGGGGATTGGCATCGCCGCGCCCCAGATCGGGATCAACCGGGCCGCGGCGATCGTGCGGTCGGCGGACGGCGACATCCTCACCCTGCTCAATCCGCGCGTCATCGAGTCCGCCCCCGAGAGCGACGAGCAGTACGAGGGGTGCCTGACCTTCTTCGACGTCCGTGGGATCGTGCCGCGTTCCCTGGAGCTGCACGTGGAGCACACCGACATCTCCGGCCGCCGGCACATCACGGTGTACCGCCAGGGCCTGGCCCGTCTGGTCGCGCACGAGATCGACCACCTGCACGGGCACCTCTACACCGACCGGATGCGACCCGGAACCGCGCCCATCCCCGTCGAGCAGTACCGCGGCACCGGTTCGGCCTGGACCTACCACCCCTGAGACCCCGTCGCCCCGGCCGGGCATCGGTCACCGACAGGCCCGCGGCCCAGTCGGTTGACACATCCCCATAAGCGGTACTACTGGCGGCGTGCCGTATAGTTCGGAAAAGCGAAAAAGCGGCGTTATCGTCGCAGCGGCCGCGGAATTTTTCTTCGACTCCGTTAGCTTCGCCGTCAACGCGGGTAGTGGGCGCTCCCGCCACGGCCGGAAAAAGACCGGCCACGTACCGCGAAGGATTTACGGTGAGCGTGGCAGGTCAACCGCAGACCAGGTATTTTCAGGTACGCCGAAGGCCGTTAGAATCGGGCGCGTACCCGGGCGCGAAATCGCACTTAAGAGATCATTTAAAGACGTTAGAACGTACTGTGCGGATCCTCACGTACCCTTGATTTCCCGGGGTCACGCTCAGCTATGTTCGTCGCCATGCCGTCAACTGATGGCAGACGTCGGGTGGCACGCCGAACCCTGCTCCCACCCGACGAGAATCAAACCTGTGGCAGGGATGGGGGAACCAATTTCGGGCGCCGAGTTCGGGCGCCCTAGGGGTGAAGCCGAGAACCGCGGCCGGGCATTCCCAGCCCGAACCCGACAGCTCACCTCGTAGGCGTGGGGAAGGGTAACTCAATGTCCAACGCTCGTTCGCTCGGTCGGGGCCTCAACCGGATCAAGCTCGGCACCCGGGCCGCAGTCATCGCCACCACTCTCGCCGCCTCCGTCGGCGGCGGTCTCGCGCTGTCCCAGCCGGCCAGCGCGGCCCCCAACGCAGATCACTTCCTGCGCGCCGTCATTCCCTGCGAGTCCGGCGGGAACCCGCACGCGGTCAACTCCATCGGAGCCGGCGGCCTGTTCCAGTTCCTGCCCAGTACGTGGCACGGCCTGGGCGGCAGGGGGCTGCCGCAGCACGCCAGCGTCGGGGAGCAGTGGCAGCGCGCGCGGCAGCTGTACGCGCAGGCCGGTACCAGCCCCTGGTACGCGTCGAAGCCCTGCTGGGGACACCGGATCTGAGGCCCCGGTACAGCGCGCCGACATCCGCACTCGGCCGGCTCTGATCCGCACATGATCAATCGGATCGTGCTCGACGGACCGTGAGCCGCAGCCGGCGCGAGGCGACGCGACCCAGCCCGGGTCAGGAGCCTCGCCCTCCGTTCGGGGGGCGAGGCTCCGTCATCTCCGCGGACGGGCCGCCGGTCAGCACTCCCGGCCCAAGCGGCACTCCCGCGGGCGGCCAGCGCAACTCCATGCAGAGCTGCCCGTCATCGACGTCGACAGCAGCACCACGGCCGCCGCCTCCGGCTGCGACAACGGCCCGGTCCGCAAGCGCCGCCCGGCGACAGCGCCCGCCCGACGCCCAGGTAGGGCATGAGGCTACAAGGACACGCCGGGACGGCTCCTCATTCCGCCGCGAGTTACTCGGCTGCGTGACCTTCCTGGGGCACCGGGAATCGGTCAGGCACCGCGCCGGCGGCGGGCGATCTCGGCCAGCGCGATGCCGGCGGCCACTCCGGCATTGAGAGACTCGACCGCCCCGGCCATCGGAATGCGGACTGTCACATCGCAGCGCTCCTCGACCAGCCGGGACAGCCCACGCCCCTCGGACCCGATCACCAGCACGACCGGATCGGTCGCCATCTCCAGCTCGTCGATGGTCGTGTCGGCGTCCGCGGCCAGCCCGACGACGAACAGGCCGGACTCGGCGAAGGACACCAGGGTCCTCGCGAGATTGGTGGCCCGGGCGACCGGCAGCCGGGCGGCGGCCCCCGCCGACGTCTTCCAGGCGGCGGCGGTTATTCCGGCGGCACGTCGCTCCGGCACCACGACGCCATGGGCGCCGAAGGCCGCCGCGGATCGCACCACGGCACCGAGATTGCGGGGATCGGTGACGCCGTCGAGCGCGACCAGCAGGCCGGGAGCCGCGGCGCGCACGCGGGCAAGCAGGTCGTCGGGATGCGCGTAGCGGAACGGCGGGACCGACAGGGCGAGCCCCTGATGCGGCGCCGTGCCGCACATCCGGTCGAGGTCCGGGCGCGCGACGTCGATTACCGCGATCCCCGCCCGCGTGGCAAGGCGGCGCGCGTCGGCGAGCCGCTCATCGAAGTCCAGGCCACCGGCGACGTAGAGGCTTGACGCCGGCACCCCGGCGCGCAGCGCCTCGACCACCGCGTTGCGGCCGACGACCAGCTCGTCGGCCTCGGGCCGCCGCGGGCGCGAGCCTGCCTGGGCGGCGTCGGCGGAGCCCCGCCCCCCGGTCTGCGCGGTCCGGGCGGCGGTCGCCCGGCGCTGGGCGGGGTGGCCGGGACGCAGGTGGGCCGGCGGGGTCGCCCCACGGCCCTCCAAGGCCTGACGACCCTGGCCGCCGCTGCCGGCACCGGCTCCCTTGCGATGCGAACCCGTCTTACCGGCCCGGCCGCCCTGCCCGCCCCGGGCGATCCCGCCGCCACCGCGACGCGCGGCGCCGGCCATCAGTGCCATCGACCGGCGTGCGCCGCGGAAATGACCATGTGACCACGGTATACGGCCGGCGCCGGGGACGCGGCCGGCGCCGAACACAACCGACCCGGCCCGGCTGGCGAGCCCGCCAGGGGTCCCCGGTCGGGGGTCTGGCTGGCTCGAACCCGACCACCTGCCGCGACATGGTCGTCCGGGGCTGTCCGGCGCCCTATCCTGAGGCGGCAGTCCCACGCCGGTGACCTGGGTGGTCCCGGCCGGTTCGGCCCGAACGGAGGTCCAGCCGATGATCGACGAGCGTGGGCCCGAGTCGGCCGCCACGGCCGACGCCCCGGCGGTGGCATGGCCGCCACCATCGTCGACACTCGACCCTTACGCTCTGTTGAGTTTGCGCGCCGACGAAGGAGGATGCGCCGGGACCTGGCTTGCCCAGGCCGATCTCCGTCGTCGACGGGCCGCGGGGAAAGCTGGAAGAATATGTCCCGATGAATCCAGGATGGCCAGCTCGACGCGTGTGACCAGTTCGTCTGGTCGCCGGCCGTGCGCCCTCGGCGTCGCGGAGCGACGGCGGCGAGCTCCGATGACCGGATCAGCAGGGGCAGGAGGCACCCAGCACATGGCTCTGCGCACACCGCCCGCACGCGAACGTTCCCTCCCGGCGGCATGACGGTGGACCTCAACGCGCACGACGACGCACCCACGGTGGCTTACCAGCTCACCGGGAGCGGGGCCTTCGACCCCGATGACGACCTGGGCCGCTGCCCCGTGTGTGCGGCGCCGGTGTACTCCGACGACCGCTACTGCGAGCTCTGCGGCCACCCGTTGGAGGGCCCGGACCCGGCGCACGGCGACGCCGACCACAGCGAGGTCGACCTCGGCGAGCTCGCCGGCGTGTGCGACCGGGGGGTGCGCCACACGACCAACGAGGACGCGATGGGGCTCGCCGTCGTCTACGACACGCTCATCGCGGTGGTGTGCGACGGGGTCTCGACCACGCCCGGCTCCGGTCAGGCATCGGCCGCCGCCGCCGCAACCGCGATGGCGGTGCTCGCGGACGCCGTGCGGGCCCACGGACCCGGCCATCCGGTCCACCTCGACACCCGCCCCCCTCGCGGCGGCAGCGCGGCCGACGACATGCTGGACATCCTGGAGCCGGCGTACTCGGGGTACGACGAGCCGCGCACGGCGCCGCGCGCGATCGTCGGAGGCTTCTCTCCGGAGGACGCGGAGGCCGCGCTGCACGCCGCCGTCGACGCGGCGCAGGCCACAATCGCCCAGCTCAACGCAGCAGAGGGGCGGATGGCACCGTCCTGCACCTTCGCCGCCGCCATCGTCACCCCACCGACGCCCGACGGTCCCGGCATGGTCACCGTCGGCTGGGTCGGCGACAGCCGGGTCTACCTGCTCGGGCCGCGCTGGTGCGAGCGGCTGACCTCGGACGACACCTGGGCCGCCGAGGCCGCTCGGGCGGGTCTCATCCCCGCCAACGAGGCCGAGACGCACCGGCGGGCGCACACGCTGACCCGCTGGCTCGGCGGCGACGTCGAGGACGTGGCCCCGCACACGGAGATCTTCCCGATCGAGATGCCGGCCACGGTGTTGGTCTGCTCCGACGGGTTGTGGAACTACGCCTCCCGGCCGGACGTGATGGCCTCGCTGGTCAACCAGCTCCCACCGCACTGCACGGCGATCGATGTCGCCCGCCACCTCGTCGACTTCGCCATCGACGCCGGCGGCCACGACAACATCACCGCGGTCGCCGCCAGGGTGGATCACTGATGGGCGCGTTCACCGCGGAGGTCCACCAGAACGAGTACCTCCCGCCCGGTGGGACGGACGTGCACGCCGTGGTCACCGTGACGTCGACCGGCCGACCCGACAGCCCGCACGGACTCGCCAGCCTCGCCAACACCCACGGCACCCACAGCACCCCGCCGTCGCATGGCACCCCGCCGTCGCACGGATCACGGCGCCCGGAACTTGTCGAGGTCCTCCTGCTCGACTGCTCGGGCTCGATGGCGAATCCGCCGGAGAAGATCGCCCAGGCGCGCCGGGCGACGTGCGCCGCCATCGACTGCCTGCCCGACGGCGTCTGGTTCGCGATCGTGCGCGGCACCGGCGCCGCCAGCATGATCTACCCGGACAGCCCACGCGTGGTGGCTGCCACCCCCGCAACCCGCGAGCAGACCCGCCTCGCGGTCAACCAGATGGAGCCGCACGGCGGTACCGCCATCGGCCGCTGGCTTGACCTGGCGCGGGCGCTGACGGGGACCAGGCCGCAGGCCATCGCGCACGCGCTGCTGCTCACCGACGGCCAGAACGGTGAGCTGGCGACGGACCTGGCAGCGGCCGTCGCCGCGTCCCGCGGGCGGTTTCAATGCGACTGCCGGGGCATCGGCGCCGACTGGCGCGTCGACGAGCTGCGGCTGATCGCGACGAACCTGCTGGGCACGGTCGACGCGATCGGCAGCCCGGATGAGCTCGTCGCGGACTTCACCGGCGTAATCGCGACCGCCACCAGCCGAGCCACGGACCGGGTGGCGCTGCGGGTGTGGACCCCGCGGGGCGCCAAGGTGGGGTTTCTACGGGAAGTCTCCCCCACGCTGCGCGACCTGAAGGCCGAGGCGACCACGTCCGATGATCACAACGTCGACTACCTTACCGGCGCATGGGGAACGGAGTCGCGCGACTACCACCTGAACATCCGGGTGCCGGCCCGGCCGGTCGGGACCGAGGCGTTGGCCGCGCGGGTCAGCCTCGTCATCGACGGCCGAGAAACGTCGCAGACGCTGGTGAGAGCGATGTGGACCGACGACGAGACGCGCTCCACTCCGGTCAGCACGGCCGTTGCCCACTACACCGGACAGGCCGAGCTCACGGCCTCGGTGCTGCGTGGCCTGGAGGCGCGTCAATCCGGCGACGAGGCCACTGCAACACTGTTGCTCGGACGCGTGGCCCAGCTGGCGCTCGCCTCCGGCAACGAAGACACCTACCGCCTCCTACAGAAGGTGGTGCACATCGACAATGCCACAACAGGTACGGTTCGGTTGAAGAAGAACGTCAAGAAGATCGATGAGATGGTCCTTGACACACGGTCGACGAGGACCCTCCGGGTGAACCGGTGATCAGGTGAGGGCACGTTGCCCTGCGGGGCACCTGTCTCACGACCCGACTACTGCGATCGGTGCGGAATTGGGATCATGAGTGGTCAGGAGAGGTACGAATATCGTCCCGACGACGGCGGTCGGTCTCCCTACGGGACGGACGAGCCCGGCGGTCAGCGTCGGCGCGGCCCGTCGCAGCCGGACAGCCCAGACGCCGTCGGCGCAGGGGGCTACGACCAGCTGGGCATCCGGCGCTCGCCGGCCGACCAGTCCGGCGCGGGGGATCCGCCACGCGGCGGCGACCCGTACGGCGGGTACGGCCGTGACGGCTATGCCGACCAGCCCCGTGGCGGTCGCGGCTACCACCCGGCGGACCCGTACGACGACCCGGGCGGCTACGACCGTGACGCCTACGCTCGGCGGCGCGACGACCGGCCGGGCACCGACGAGCGGGCCGACCGCGGACGCGACCCCTATGGCCGCGACGACCGCGCCCCCGCCGGATACCCCGACGCCGACCGCGACCCCTACGGCCGCGCCCCCGACGAACGGGCCGACCGCGGTGGCTACCCCGCCGGCCGCGACGACCGCGCCCCGGCCGGGTATCCCGACGCCGACCGCGGCGGCTACCCACCGGCCCGGGAGGGCCGCGGCGCCGGTGGGTACGGCGAGGGCCTGGACCGCGAATCCGACACCCATCGCCGCAGCCGGCGTGACGAGGGGTACGGCTACGAGGCCGATCCGCTGGGCATCGACCCGGGCGCCGCGCCCGACCGGAGCCTGCCGGGCCGCGGCGTGGATTCGCGGCACACCACCGACCCCCGTTATGCCCGGCCCGGGACCGATCCGCGGTTCGACGACCCACGGCTGAGCGGTCCCGGTCCGGACCTCGGCGACCCGCGCCACGATGCCGGGCGGGGTGGTCGGCGCGATCCGATCGCCGACGACCCGCGTGGCGCCGGCGGGTGGGACCGTGACCGTCCCCCGGCGGGGGCCACCGTCTGGGAGGCCATCGTCGAGGCGGAGCGCGAGTACTACGACAGCGGCGACGACCACCGGGTGCCGTTCCCGACCTTTTACCCGCGCCGCGTCTTCGCGCTTGCCGGCGAGCAGATACTCGTCGGGCGGCGCAGCGAGTCGCGTGGCATCCACCCGGACATCGACCTGTCCGGCGCGCCGGAGGATCCGGGGATCTCGCGCAGCCACGCGCTGTTCGAGCAGCTCCCCGACGGCGGCTACGCCGTGCGCGACCCCGGCTCGACGAACGGCACCCGGCTCAACGACGAGCCGGACCCGATCGAACCCGGCCAGCCCGTCCCGCTCCGGGACGGCGATCGCGTCTACCTGGGTGCCTGGACGCGCATCACGTTGCGCGCACGCTGATCGGCAGGCGCCGGCCCGTGGCTCAGGCCGGCGCCGAACGTCCCACGAGATTGTCTGCCTGGTACACGACCGGCAGGCAATCTGCGCATGCCGTCGTAAACCGGGCACTCGGCCGGCCGGGTGGCAGCCCCGCGCTTGCGGGGCTGCCACCGAGCGGGCTCAGGCCAGGTGCCAGCGCTGTCCCTCGGGGGTGTCCTCGACGATGAGGCCGACGGCCGCGAGCCGCGAACGGATCGAGTCCGCCTCCGCGTAGTCCCGCCGGGCTCGCGCCGCCGAACGCAGATCCAGCGCGATCTGCATGACCCCGTCGAGCGCGGGCCGAAGCTCGGCGCCGGCGGAGGGCCACTGCTCGTGCGGGTCGAGCCCGAGGACGCCGAGCATCCGGCGGGTGACGTTGACCCAGCCTGCCAGCTGGCGGCTGTGCGCCTTCAACAGCACCTGGTTGCCCTGACCCACCGCGCCGAAGATGGCCGCCAGCGCGCGACCGACCGCGAGATCGTCGTCCATGGCCGCCGCGAAGTCGGCCCACGCCCGCTGCGGGGTCAGCCCCGCCACCGCATCTCCCGCCGCGGCGCCCACGGCCTCGCTGCCGGGCCCGCCCCGAGCTGCCCGTCCCCGGGTGGCCCCGGGCAGGGACTGGCCGTCGTCGGCCGCTAGCGCCGCCGCCTCACCCGGCCCGCCGAGAATGTCGAGTGCGTTGCGGACGAAGGTCTCCACCCGGTCGTGCGCCGCGGCTGACTCGTCCAGCGCCTCCGGGGTGTATTCGAGCGTCGACCGATAGTGCGCCGACAGCAGGTGGTAACGAAGCACCTGGGGGCGCACGGCGCCGAGGGCGTCGGCGACAAGCACCGAGTTGCCGAGCGACTTCGACATCTTCGTGCCGCCGATGGTCAGCAGCCCGACGTGCATCCAGTACCGGGCCATCTCGCCGGTGTCCCCGCCGCCGGTGGCGCCGCCCGCCGCGCAGACCGTCTGCGCCCGTTCGTTCTCGTGGTGGGGGAAGACCAGGTCGAGGCCGCCGCCATGGATGTCGAAGGCCGGGCCGAGGTATTTCCCGGCCATCGCCGAGCACTCCAGGTGCCAGCCGGGACGGCCGTCGCCCCAGGGCGAGGACCAGAACGGCTCGCCGGGTCGAGCAGCCTTCCACAGCGCGAAGTCCCGCGGATCGGACTTGCCGGGCTCCGACTCCGCCGAGGGCAGCATCGCATCCGGCCGCTGGTGCGACAGAGCCCCGTAATCGGCGAAGGATCCGACCCGGAACCAGACTGAGCCCCCGCCGGCGTAGGCGTGGCCGCCATCGATCAGCGCGGAGATCAGCGCGATCATCTCCGGGATGTGGCCCGTCGCGCACGGCTGGATCGTCGGCGGCAGGATGCCGATCGTGCGATAGGCGTCGTCGAAGGCCCTGGTCTGGCGGGTGGCGAGCTCCCAGACCGAGGTGCCGTCCCGGTCCGCATTGGTAATGATCTTGTCGTCGATGTCGGTCACGTTCTGGACGAGTGTCACCTCATGCCCGGACTGCACCAGCCACCGGCGCAGCAGGTCGAACGGCAGGGCCGTACGGAGGTGACCCACGTGCGGCGGCGACTGCACGGTGGGTCCACACACGTAGACGCCCACGTGACCGGGGCGCAGCGGCTCAAATGGCCGCACACGCCGCCTACGCGTGTCGTAGAGGTGAAGACCCATCTGTCAAGGGTACGGCTCCGGCTCCGACGGCGGGCACGCAACCCGGGTCAGCCGGCCATTAACCGGCCATCAGCACCCGATTGGCCACGACCCGGAGACGACCCGAACCTCGCCCGGATCGTCCCACCGGTAGATGTCGCCGGTGTACTTGAGCGACAACCGGTCGATGAGCTCCCGGCCCCCCTGCTCGGTCAGCGTCGCGGTGCCGCGCACCTCGACGTAAGAATAGGGATTCTCCTGGTCGAGAAACATCAGCCCGACCCGCGGATCACGGGCGATGTCCCGTTCCTTCGCGCGTCCGCGCACCGTGGACAGCAGCAGCTCGTCCTCGTCGCGATCCACCCAGAGCACGGTCATCCGCGGCGAGCCGTCGGGTTGGACCGTGGCCAGGACCACGTGGATCCGCGCGTCCGCGAGGGCCCGCACCGGCTCGGGAAGGCGACCAGCCATCAGACTCCTCGGGGAGCGGCCAACGACGGCCCAGCCTTTCACTCACCGCCGGCACACTACCGAGCGATGCCGGATCGGCATACCCCTCGGGCCCGGCCAGCGCTCAGGCCCGCACGACCAGGGCCGTGGCAATCGCCGCAAGCCCCTCGCCCCGGCCGGTCAGGCCGAGCCCGTCGGTGGTCGTCGCCGAGAGGCTCACCGAGGCGCCCAGGGCCGCGGACATCGCCTCCTGGGCCTGCTCGCGGCGCGCCGCGATCCGCGGGCGGTTGCCGATGACCTGGACCGACACGTTCCCGATGACCCAGCCGCCGATGGCGAGCAGCCGGGCCGTCTCGGCCAGCAGGACCGTGCCGGAGGCGCCCGCGTACTCGGGCCGGTCGGTGCCGAAGACCTTCCCCAGATCACCGAGGCACGACGCGGTGAGCAATGCGTCACAGGTCGCGTGCGCGGCGACGTCACCGTCCGAGTGCCCGGCCAGGCCCGTCTCCCCCGGCCACTCCAGGCAGGCGACCCAGCACGGCCGACCTGCCGCGAACGGATGCACGTCGATGCCGATGCCGACGCGCGGCAGCACCGCGGTGGTCACCGCGCTCGAGGCCAGGGCCGGCCGGTCGGTCGGTGCCACGCCGCCATCCGCCGGCGTGGGCATGTCCGGGCTCACCCGGGACTCCGGACATCCGAGCCACCGCGCACATCCAGACCGCCGCGGGAGTCGGTCCCGCCGCGGGAGTCGGCACCCGCGGGGGCGTCGCCCGGGGCGCAACGGGCCAGCAGCGCCTCGGCGAGGACGAGATCGTGCGGTTGGGTCACCTTGAACGCCTCCTGCGCGCCGGGGACGGTCATCACCAGCACCCCGAGAGCCTCCACCAGACCGGCGTCGTCCGTCACCGGAATGTCCTTCAGGGCATACGCGGCGGCAAGCACGTCACGCCGGAATCCCTGGGGGGTCTGCACGGCCCGCAGCCCGTCGCGGGGCGGGGTACGGATCACCCGTCCGTCCGGGCCGACCTCCTTGACGGTGTCCGTCAGGCCGAGCACGGGGATCACCGCCGGATGCCCGGCCAGCACCGCCGCAGCGACCGCGTCGACGAGGGAGGATGGGGTCAGCGGCCGGGCCGCGTCGTGCACGAGGACGACGGAGATGTCGTCGTCCACCGCGCGTAGGGCCCGGCGGACCGAATCCACCCGCTCCGCGCCCCCGGCGATCACGCGTACGTCCCGCCCGAGCAGTTGCGCCACAACCTCCACCAGAGTGGGCGGTGCAGCCACCACGATCTGCGTCACCGACTCTGCCCGTCGCAGCGCTTCGATCGAACGCACCAACATCGGCCGACCACCCAGAGCACGCAGCGCCTTCGGGGTGCCCCCACCCAGCCGCTCGCCGCGGCCGGCAGCCGGCACGATCGCCGCAACCCGCGGACCGACTGCCCGCGGCTGGAGACCTTCGCCCATCATTCAGACCTCCCGTGTGCCATCCACCACGAGAGCATGGCCTATCCGGCCGACCGGGCGCGAGCCGGCCGACCGGTACGCCGATCGGGCGTGCGCAGCCGAGCGGTGCGTACGCCGCCATCGGACCGCGCCGGTCGGCGAACCCGGCCCACCGGACGGCAGAGCGTCCGGAGGGGCCGACCTCGCCGACCGGAAATCATCTTTCCGGGATATCGCGTCGGCCGAACGATCAGCCGGCACCCGATCTATTACGACCGGGCTGACAAGGCCTTGGATCAGCCGGCGAGAACCTCGTCGAGCATCGCCTCAGCCTTGTCCTCGTTGGTGCCCTCCGCGAGCGCGAGCTCACTGACAAGGATTTGCCGCGCCTTGCTCAACATGCGCTTCTCACCCGCGGAAAGACCGCGTTCGCGATCACGGCGCCAGAGATCGCGAACGACCTCGGCAACCTTGTTCACGTCACCGGAGGCGAGCTTTTCGAGATTTGCCTTGTAACGCCGGGACCAGTTCGTGGGCTCCTCGGTGTGGGGTGCTCGGAGCACCTCGAACACCCGTTCCAGCCCATCCTGCCCGACGACGTCGCGTACCCCGACCATGCCGACGTTGTCTGCCGGCACCCGGACAGTCAGATCGCCCTGAGCGACCTTCAGCACGAGATAGAGTCTTTCCTCGCCCTTGATGACGCGGGTTTCAATCGCGTCAATCAGAGCAGCACCATGATGCGGGTAAACAACGGTCTCGCCGACTTGGAACGCCATGTGTCACGTGCCCCTTCCGCCTCTACCAGCGTAACACGCACGCATCGCCGCAGGTCAGACGCGCGCTGCAAGCGCAAGGGTCGCAACGCCAAGCTGCGGGGCTCGGCGAGGTCTTCCGGCCACCGTTCGCGACGACGGACACCGCCCGCCGCGGATCCCGGCACCGACCCCGCACCGACCCCACATCGCCGCGCAACGACACCGAACAGCCCTACCAGGTAAAACAGGCGACAGGTCGACGGGCGTTGGCTGCTCGTTGAGCGTCAACCGCCCGACGAACGTAGCGCGGATGGACCCCGCCTGCGCACCGACACGAGGGCAGCCGGCGCGGCGGCGGCGCACCTCGGCCGGAACGGCGATCGACCGCCCGCACGCCGTCCGCGGCGGAGCGTGACTCTGCCCACGTCATCGACCGGCCCTTCGTGGCCTGTCGGGCCGGTCAGCGCTGATTCCAGGGCCCGCGCAAAGCCCCCGACGCGCGCCGCGCACCGGCCCACGCGGGCTGACCGGGCCATCGGCCTGGGCATGTGGTGTCGCCGGGTGACTAGTGTTAGGCCGGCACGGAGACCTCCCGTGGACTACCCTGCGCACCGGGCCGTCGGCGGTGGTCCTCCGGGCACCGGGGCAACCCCCTGCACGCCGGTTCCGACCTACCGGCACCGGGGCGCGCCGCCGGGTGGCCGTCTTCAGCGACGGCCGTCGACCAGCACCGGCGCCGCCCAACGCGCCGGTCTTGTGCAGGAGGAGCCACCGAGCTGTGAGCCGCCGTCCGGGTGCCCGTTTCCCGTCAGTCAACGCCGTCGCCGATGCGACGACCGCCGTCGCGGCAGGCGACGACGCCGCCTCGCGCTCCGCGTTCCGGCAGCGGATGACGTCGCGCCGGGTGGGCGTCGCCCTGCTGGCCTCGGTGATCGGTTCGGCCGGCCTGGCGAGCTGCGCCTCCGGCAACGACGCGATGACAAACCTCGCGCGAACCACGACCAACAGCGTCGCGGGGTCCGTCGGCGCCATCACACTGCGCAACGTCTACGTTGCCGGACCCGTGTCCCAGGGCGGCTCGGCGCCGATCGTGTCGGCGTTCTTCAACGCGGGCGGCGAGCCGGACACCCTGGTCTCGGTGTCGTCGCCGGAAGCCGGCGGCGGCGAGCCGCCGAAGCCGGCGGACCTCCCATCCGGCGGTAGCCGGATCTTCATCGCCGACGCCTCCGCGCCGACCCTGCAGGGCGTGACGCAGAACCTGCTGATCGGGTCCCAGCTCCCGATCACCTTCACCTTCGCGAAGGCCGGCAGCGTGACCCTGGACGTGCCGGTGGAGCCGGCCGCCACCGGCGCCTCCGGTGCCCCGGCGGAGACCACCGCGAGCCCGGACACGACCACCAGCCCGGCGCAGCAGACTCCCGCGGCCGGATCGGCCACGCCGAGCACCGGCGCCACCCCGGCAGCAGGCCAGGTCACCCCGACGGCGACCGTCACCGCGGCCGCGGGCTAAGGCCGCTGCTTCTCGGCTCGCCCGCCGCATCGCGGGGCACCCGCTGGGCAGACCCGGGCCACGGCCGCTGTCGTGGCCCTACTGTCCCGGCTGCGGTATCCAGGTCAAACTGCCTGGTTGCGGGTGTTGTTTAAGCCTTGAGAGCCGCCAAGCCTCGATGAAATCGATGAAATCGCCTCGGGGTTCGGTGAGCCCCACTGGCCGTCACATCTTTCGCCTCATTCTGTCACCAATCGCACACGGAATCGCGTCGGGGCTTGCCCCACGGTTCCAGTCGAGGCTTGACCACGGGACCAGACGAGTGAGCCCGAACCGGGGCGAGGCCGGTTGCGGTGCGTTTTGCACGGTCTGAGCCCCGGGATCGTGCGCATCGCACCGCAACCCGCTTCCCACACACCACAACCGGCCATTACCGGTGAAGGTTCGTGCTCTTCGGAATCGTTGGTCCAGCCGGCGGTGACCCGCTGCCTGCCATCGAGGCCCCTGACCGCCCGGTGAGACCCTTGACCGTCCGGTGAAGCCCTGGAGCGCCCGCAACGCCTGGCCCCACCCGGCGAAGACCCTGGGCGGCGATTGCGGCCGGTACGGCGTCGCTGGGCCCGGGTCCTGGTCAGACGCCACCTGTGGGCGCCCCCACGCGCGGCTGGCTCCGACATGTCGGACCGGCCGGTTAACGTGGCGCCCATGACATCCACTCGGCCGGCGGCCGGCAGTCGGGGGTCCGGCCGCGCGGCGGCGGGCTTCCGGTGCAGTGGCTGCGGGACGGAGTCCGTCCGCTGGGCCGGGCGCTGCCCGCGTTGCCAGGAGTGGGGGACCCTCGAGGCTCAGGCGCCGGCGCCGCGCCGCGCCGCGGGCCTTGGCAGCGTGGGGCAAGCGGCGGTGGCCACGGAGGTCACGGCACCGGCGCAGCCGGTGATGTCCGTCGACGTCACGGCCGCCCGCCGCCGGCGCACGGGTATCGACGAGCTGGACAGGGTGCTCGGCGGCGGTCTCGTCCCCGGCGCGGTGATCCTGCTCGCCGGGGAGCCGGGCGTCGGCAAGTCCACGCTGCTGCTGGAGGTGGCCGCCCGCAGCGCGGCCGGCGGGTCCCGGGCCCTGGTCGTCACCGGCGAGGAGTCCGCGGCCCAGGTACGGCTGCGAGCGGGGCGGACGGGCGCCCTCCACGAGGATCTGTGGATCGCCGCCGAGACGGATCTCGGTGCCGTGCTTCGCCACGTCGAGGAGGTCTCGCCGGCCCTGCTGGTGGTCGACTCGGTGCAGACGATTTCCGCGGCCGGGGTCGAGGGGGCGGCCGGCGGCGTCACCCAGGTGCGCGAGGTGACCGCCGCACTGATCCGCACGGCCAAGGCGCTCGGCCTCGCGACGATACTTGTCGGCCATGTGACAAAGGATGGCCTGGTGGCCGGGCCACGCCTGTTGGAACATCTGGTGGACGTGGTTCTGCATTTCGAGGGTGAGCGGCACTCCGCGCTTCGTCTCGTGCGAGCGGGCAAGAACCGGTATGGCCCCGCCGACGAGGTCGGCTGTTTCGAGATGGACGACTCCGGCATCCACGAGATTGCCGATCCCAGCGGGCTGTTCCTGTCCCGTTCGGGAGCGGGAAGTCTGGAGGCGGTGCCGGGAACGTGCGTCACCGTGACGGTGGAGGGCCGCCGGCCGCTCGTCGCGGAGGTACAGGCCCTCGTTGCCGAGACATCCGCCCAGGTGCCCCGGCGGGCGGTGTCCGGGCTGGATCCGGCCCGGGTGGCGATGATTCTCGCCGTGGTCGAGCGCCGGGCGAAGGTCCGGTTCGGTCGGGCCGACGTCTACGTCGCGACTGTCGGTGGCGTGCGTCTGGCCGAACCCGCGGCCGATCTGGCGACGGCGCTCGCGGTCGTGAGCGCGGCGCGGGACCGGCCACTGCCGGCCGATCTCGTGGCGGTCGGGGAGGTGGGGCTCGCCGGGGAGGTGCGCGCTGTGGGTGCGGTCCGCCAGCGGCTCGCCGCGGCGGCGCGGCTGGGATTCCGACAGGCGCTCGTACCCGTGGGTGCCGGGGCCGCCCCTGAGGGCATGAAAGTCACCGAGGTGCCCGATCTGATCGCTGCCATAACCCGAATGCATGAAGCGTAACCAGAAATATGTCGGTTTTGAGCAATTTCGTTACCCCGTGAAGAGCTGGACCGCCCCGACTCCGGTCGCCCCGATAGCATCGCGGCAGAGGTGGGAAACAGCGGGGAGCCGAGGAGCTGAGGGAGCCTGATGGCGGGACCACCCGGAGACGACATCTTCCGGACGACACTGGCCGCGGTCGCCCCCGGAACTCCATTCCGCGACGGCCTGGAGCGCATCCTTCGCGGGCATACCGGGGCGCTGATTGTGCTCGGCCATGACAAGGTCGTCGAGGGTTTGTGCACCGGCGGCTTCGAGCTCGACGTCGAGTTCTCGGCCACCCGACTGCGGGAGCTGGCCAAGATGGACGGCGCGATCGTGCTGTCCTCCGACCTGCAGCGCATCGTGCGCTCCGCGGTGCATCTGGTGCCGGACCCGACCGTGCCCACCGAGGAGTCCGGCACCCGCCACCGCACCGCGGAGCGGGTCGCCAAGCAGACCGAGTACCCCGTGATCTCAGTCAGTCAGTCGATGCACATCATCGCGCTCTACGTGGCCGGGCGGCGCTACGTGCTCGACGGTTCGGCCGCCATCCTGTCCCGGGCGAACCAGGCGCTGGCCACCCTGGAGCGTTACAAGCTCCGCCTCGACGAGGTCGCGGGCACCCTGTCCGCGCTGGAGATCGAGGATCTGGTCACAGTCCGGGACGCGATCTCGGTGAGTCAGCGGCTGGAGATGGTGCGCCGCATCGCCGACGAGATCGAGGGCTACGTCGTCGAGCTCGGCACCGACGGGCGGCTGCTGTCGCTGCAACTCGAGGAGCTGATGGCCGGCGTCGAGACCGAGCGCGAACTCACCGTGCGCGACTACCTGCCCGCCGGGTCGAAGGCGGGGCCGGCCGTACAGGTCCTCGCCGAGCTCTCGGCGATGTCACCGACCGACCTGCTCGACCTCACCGTGCTCGCCCGGGTGATCGGCTTCTCCGGCGGGGCGGACATCCTCGACCGGCAGATCAGCCCGCGCGGCTACCGCATGCTGGCCAAGGTGCCCAGGCTGCCGCGGATGGTGGTCGACCGGCTCGTCGACCACTTCGGCACGCTCCAGAAGCTGCTCGCCGCCGGGGTCGACGACCTGCAGACCGTCGACGGCGTCGGCGAGACCAGGGCCCGCGCCGTGCGTGAGGGCCTGTCACGGCTGGCCGAGTCGAGCATCCTGGAACGCTACGTCTGACCCGCCCCACACCCGCCACCGGCGGGCCTGGCACGATGGCTTGGATGACCACCGCACCGCGGACCGTGGCCGGTCCCCCGGCTCTGGCTGCGGGCCCGATCTCGGTCCAGGCGCCGGCCGGGCCGGAGACGCTCGGCGGGCTGGTGCTCGGCTGGTTCGCCGCCGCCGCCCGGGAGCTGCCCTGGCGGCGCCCCGGGACGACGCCGTGGGCGGTGCTGGTCAGCGAGGTCATGCTGCAGCAGACCCCGGTCGCCCGGGTGCTACCGGTCTGGGAGGCCTGGCTGGGCCGGTGGCCGACCCCGGCGGCGCTGGCCGCGCAGCCCGCCGGCGAGGCGGTGCGGGCCTGGGGCCGGCTGGGCTACCCCCGCCGGGCGCTAAGGCTGCACCAGGCCGCGACGGCCATCGTCGAGCGGCACGGCGGCGAGATCCCAGCGGACCTCGATGCACTGCTCGCCCTGCCCGGGATCGGGACCTACACGGCCCGCGCGGTCGCCGCGTTCGCCTTCCGCCAGCGCCACCCGGTCGTCGACGTGAACGTGCGCCGGCTGTTCGCCCGCGCCGTGGAGGGCCGGGCCGACCCGCCGGCCACCGTCAGCCGCCGCGACCTGGCCGCCGTCGCCGAGCTGCTGCCGGCCGACCCCGAGACGGCCGCCATGACCAGCGCCGCGTTGATGGAGCTCGGGGCGCTGGTGTGCGTGGCCCGTACCCCCCGCTGCGCCGCCTGCCCGCTGCTGCACCGCTGCGCCTGGGTGGAGGCGGGCAGCCCGGCCGGGACTGGCCCTGCTCGCCGGCCCCAGGGCTACGCCGGCACCGACCGCCAGGTCCGCGGCCGGCTGCTGGCCGTCCTGCGCGACGCCGAGCAGGTGGTCGGCCAGGAGCTGCTCGACCAGGTCTGGGACGACCCGGTCCAGCGGGACCGCGCGCTGGCCGGGCTGATCGACGACGGCCTGATCGTCCGCGTCGCCCCCGGCGTCTACGCCCTCCCAGCCTGACCCGTCGCGAGGTCCATTTCAGGTGAGATCGGGCGCGGCGCGGAACCGGTAGCCGACCCCGCGGATACTCTCGATGATCGTCGGTTCACCGGCGGCCTCGCCGAGGCGGCGGCGCAGCCGGCGCACGTGCACCGCGAGGGTGTTGGTCTCGGTCTGCGCCGAGCCCCAGACCTCCCGCAGCAGGGTCTCCCGCGGGACGACCCGCCCCGCCTGCTCCAGCAGCAGCGCGAGTAGCCGGAACTCCCGCGGCGGGACCGACACGATCGCGCCGTCGAAGCGGACCTCGTGGGCCGCCCGGTCCAGCAGCACCAGCCCGCCGCGCAGGACGTCGTCCCCGGCTGGCCGGGGCTGGTGCGCGCCGGGTCGCGCCGTCCCGATCACACCGACCATCGCGAGCACCTCCGGCACCCGGTACGGTTTGCCCACGCAGGCGCTCGCGCCCGCGTCCAGGCCGGCCGCGGCGGCCGGCCGGTCGTCGGGACCGACCGCGAGCAGGATCGGCACATCATCGTGGCCGGGGACGCTGCGCACCGTCCGCACGACGGTGACCCCGTCGACGACCGGCAGCCGGGCGCTGATCAGCAGGGCGGTGGGGTGCTGGAGACCGATCTCCAGCAGGGCCCGCGCGCCGTCGGCCACCACGCTCACCTCGACCCCGCCGCCGGCGATGGCGTCGAGCATCCCGTCGTCGACCTCGGAGTCGGCGATCAGCAGCGAGGGCTGACCAGCCGACCTGATCTGCGCCGCGGCCGTCAGCCGAACCGCCCGGAGACGTAGTCCTCGGTCCGCTTCTCCGTCGGGTTGGTGAAGATCTTCGAGGTCTTGTCGAACTCGACGAGGCGGCCGGGGTCTCCGGTCTTCTCCAGCGAGAAGAACGCGGTGGCGTCACTGACCCGGGAGGCCTGCTGCATGTTGTGGGTGACGATGACGATCGTGAAGCTCGACTTCAGCTTCGTGATCAGGTCCTCGATGGCCAGGGTGGAGATCGGGTCAAGCGCCGAGCAGGGCTCGTCCATGAGCAGCACCTGGGGCTCGACGGCGATCGCCCGCGCGATGCACAGCCGCTGCTGTTGGCCGCCGGACAGGCCGGCTCCGGGCCGGCCGAGCCGGTCCTTGACCTCCTCCCAGAGGTTCGCCCCGCGCAGCGACTCCTCCACCCGCTCGTCGAGCAGCGCCTTCTTTCGCACCCCGTTGAGCTTCAGGCCGGCGATCACGTTCTCGTAGATGGACATGGTGGGGAACGGGTTCGGCCGCTGGAAGACCATCCCCACGGTGCGGCGGACGTTCACCGGATCCGTGCCGGCCCCGTAGAGGTCCTCGCCGTCGAGCAGCACCTTCCCCTCGACGCGGGCGCCGGGAAGCACCTCGTGCATCCGGTTGAGGGTGCGCAGCACCGTCGACTTTCCGCACCCGGACGGCCCGATGAATGCGGTGACGTTCTTCGGCTCGATGGTCAGGTTCACGTCGGCTACGGCCTTGAACTTGCCGTAGTACGCCGTCAACCCGGTTACGTCGATGCGGGTGGCCATGGCAACCTCGACTCACGATCTGTCTGGACGCTGTTCGATGCTCGGACGGGAACAGGGGGCGGTACGGGAACGAGGACGGTACGGGCCGGCGACGTCGGCGGCAGCGCCACCGGCCCGGGTCTGGGTCATTTCAACCGGTTACGTCCGGCGAACAACCGGGCGGCGAGGTTCAGCACCATGATGATGATGATCAGCACCAGGGCGGCCGCCCACGCCCGGTCGACCGCGAACTTCTGCGGCTGGCCGGCCTGGGAGTAGATGTACAGCGGCAGGGACGACTGCTCGCCCGAGAACGGGTTCGAGTTGATGAGGTTCGTCCCGAAGACGGTAAGCAGCACCGGGGCGGTCTCGCCCGCCACTCGGGCCACCGCGAGCATGACGCCGGTCACGATCCCGGGCAGCGCGGTGGGCACGACCACCCGCAGGATGGTCCGCCACTGGGGCACGCCGAGCGCGTACCCGGCCTCGCGCAGCTCGTTGGGAACCAGCTTGAGCATCTCCTCGGCGGAGCGCACGACCGTCGGGATCATCAGCACGGCCAGCGCGAGCGCGCCCGCGAACCCGGAGAAGCCCTGGTCGAGGGCGAGCACCCAGAACGCCAGGACGAACAGACCCGCGATGATCGATGGCAGGCCGGTGAGCACGTCGACGAAGAAGCTGATCACCCGGCTGATCCGGCCGCGGCCGTACTCCACCAGGTAGATCGCTACCAGCAGGCCGAACGGCACCGCCAGCACGCTGGCGAGCAGGACCTGCTCCACCGTGCCGATGATGGCGTGGTAGATGCCGCCGCCCACGTCCCGGGCGCCGATGCCGTTCATCGAATGGGTGAAGAAGCCGGCGTCGAGCCGACCGGCCCCCTTGCTGATCACGCTGACCAGCACCGCGACCAACGGGATCAAGGCGAGCAGGAACGCGGTGTAGACGAGCGTCGTCGCGAACCGGTCCCGCGCCCGGCGCCCGCCCTCGACGACCGTCGAGACGACGGTCGTCGCGACCACGAATCCGAGCGCGGCCATCAGCACGATCTGGATCTCGCTGTCGACCGGCGTGAGCAGGTAGATCAGCAGGGACACGACCACCGCGCCGGCCGCGCCGGCGAGCGGCGCCCAGCGCGGTAGGGTCCGCCCGCGCAGGCGTAGGTGGTCTGGGTCACTGTCGATGTCCGGTCCGGACACGGTCGCGGTGCTCATGCGGAGCTCCCGGAGAACTCGCGGCGGCGCGCGACGATGGCCCGCGCGATGATGTTCACGATCATCGCGACGATGAACAGCACCAGGCCGGAGGCTATGAGCGCGCCGCGGCCGATGTCGTTGGCCTCGCCCCAGCCGTTCGCCACGTTCGCGGCGATCGTGTTGCCGGCGGGCGAGAGGAGGTGCGCGGAGATGTTGAACGAGGCGGGCAGGACCAGCGCGACCGCGATCGTCTCGCCCATCGCCCGGCCGAGGCCCAGCATCGACGCGCTGATCACCCCGGGCTTGCCGTAGGGCAGCACCGCGGTCCTGATCATCTCCCACCGGGTCGCGCCGAGGGCCAGGGCCGCCTCGCGGTGCGCGATCGGCACCTGGAGGAAGACCTCACGGGACAGGGCTGCGACGATCGGCAGGATCATGATTGCCAGAACCACGGAGGCGACGAAGAGCGAACGCCCCACCGAGTCGCCGCTGAACAGCGGGATCCAGCCGAAGTAGTCGTTCAGCCAGAGCTGGATGCCCTTCATGTGCGGCGCGAGGACGATCAGGCCCCACAGGCCGTAGACGACGCTCGGCACGGCGGCGAGCAGGTCGACGATGTAGCCGAGGACGGACGAGAGCTGCCGGGGCGCGTACACGGTGATGAACAGCGCGATCCCGACCGCCACCGGCACCGCGATGACCATCGCGACCGCCGCCGAGACGACCGTGCCGTACAGCGTCGCGGCCACCCCGAACTTCGGCGGGGTGGCGTTGGGGAACCACTCCTCGGTGGTGAGGAAGTCCCCGGTGTTGGCGCTGAGGGCGTGGGTGGCGCGCAGCACCAGGAAGATGGCGATCACGGCGATCAGCGCCAGCAGCCCGAGGCCGGCCGTGCGGGTGAGATTCTTGAAGACCAGGTCAGCCGTCCCGACCCTGGATCTGCCCGCGGATGCAACCGCGGGCCTGTCAGCCGGCGGTGGGTCTTCCGGCGGGGCCGTCGCCGTGGCGGCCCCCCGCTGCTCGGCGGCGTCCGCCGAGCGGTCCGGCTCCGTCGTCATGATCTTCTCCTTGGTACCCGAGCGGGGCTTGGCGATCAAGATCCCGGACTCGGCACGCGCGGCGGGACGCGGGTGCCGCGGCCGCCGTACATCGATGAATCCACGGTGGGTCGTTCGCCCCACCGTGGGCACCGGCCGGGGCGGCCGTGGTAGTAGTTGCGGGTCAGGCCAGCGTGGCGACGACCGCGCGGACCTTCGTCGCGACCGCGTCCGGCAGCGGCGCGTAGCCAAGGTCGCCGATCGAGGACTGAGCGGCCTGCGAGGCGGTGTAGGTCAGGAAGGACTTGACCAGCGCGGCCTGGTCTGCCGAGAGGCCCTTGGTGCAGGCGATCTCGTAGGTGACCAGGTAGACCGGGTAGGCGCCCTTCGTCGCGGTGGCGTAGTCGAAAGTCAGCTTCAGGTCGTCACCGTCGGCGATCTTGGCGGTGCTCAGGCCCAGGGAGGCACCGTCCGTACTCGGCGCGACGTACTCGCCAGCGGCGTTCTTGACCTTGACGGTCGACAGCCCGGCGTTCTCCGCGTAGGACAGCTCGGCGTACCCGATCGAGTTCTCGGTGGACTTCACCGTCGAGGTGACGCCGTCGCTACCCTTGGCGCCCTGACCGCCGGGGGCCTTCCAGTCCGAACCGGAGTCGAACGTCCAGTCCGCGCCGCCCGCACCCTTGAGGAACTTGGTGAAGTTGTCCGTCGTGCCGGAACCGTCGGAACGGTGCACCGACGCGATCGTGGCGTCCGGCAGCGAGGCGCCACTGTTCTCGGCCTTGATCGCCGGGTCGTTCCACTTGGTGATCTTGCCGGCGAAGATCTTCGCCAGGGTCTGAGTGGACAGCTGCAGGCCGTCGACGCCGGACAGGTTGTACATCAGCGCCACCGGGCCGACGGCCATCGGCAGGTCGGCCGCGGCACCGCCGGTGCAGCGCGCGTCCGCGTCGGTCTTCTGCTGGTCCTTCAGCGCGGAGTCCGAACCGACGAAGGCGACCTGCTTGCTGATGAACTGCTGGCGACCAGTCGAGGAGCCCGTCGACTGGTAGTTGATCGTCGCGCCGGAGCACGCGTTCTGGTAGGCCTTGACCCACTCGTCGATCGCGTTCTTCTGCGCGGACGAGCCGGAGCCCGTGATGGACCCCTTCGCGCACGAGATCGCGTTCGCCGAACTTGGCGGTGCCGCGTTCCCGCCGCCGGAGTCGTTGTTGTCGTCAGTTCCGCACGCCGCCACGGTGAGCAGTGCCACCATCACGGCCCCGACGGCGGCCTGACGCTTGCCTCGGATCACAAGCAACCCTTCGTCCTCGCGCCGTTCACGGCGCCGAATGTCGTCCGCCCCCCGGACTGGGGTGCCAGCGAGAATCGAAGCGATCCGGAGTGAACGAAGGATGAACAAGCGCATACGCCAACCCGTCACCAACCGGAACACATCCATGTCGGACGATTTATGGCCTGTTGACCAGACCGGACGCCACCTCCACGGAACGCAGTGTGCTGAACTATAAGCGCTCCGTAATTGACGGACGGCGGGCCCACAGTTCGACACCGCGCATCGACACCGCGCAGATCTGCGCCCACCGCGAGGGTGCCGCGGGTCGCTCGGGCGGCGGCCCGCGGCCCGCGATTGTCCGCCGGCAGGAGCCATTCAGCAGCCGGCCGCGCCCGACCGGTGCCCCGACCGGGGGCCGCCATCGGGGGCCGCGAGCCACCCTTTACACCCGCGAACATCGGGACAAGTAAAGGACAAGAGGACGTGGAAGTGGGGACGACCGACGGCCCGCCCGCAACCATGGTGCGGCCGCTCACGCGTCGTCGGGTCGGCCGGCCCGACGCCCGAATTCGGGCCTTGCAACGTCATCGAACGACATCGAGCCACTCGGGAAACTTGCGCCACTGACACCGATTGTTCATCGGTGCGCGTCATACCCGACCGAGCCCATTGCGCCCGGCGACGCAGTGGGACGGAGCCGGCGAAGCGGCCATCCCGCACGCGACGCTACGCAGATGATCATGACTTGCGCCCTCAGTCACCGGACGTCCGCTCTGCCCGGAGATCGCCGGTGGCGTTCCGCCCGCTCCTGTGCTTTGCTTACAAGCAACATCGATGTTGCTGAAAGCATACCGTATACGCCCGACAGTCCCACTACAGGGAACGATTTCGCATGACAGTAGCAATAAGAAACATCAAAGTTACTTAGTGAAGTTATCCCGGCTCGGGAAAAGCCCGACGCCCGCCAGGCCGGTGCTGGCCACACGCGCACGCATCGGACCGACACGCATACAGGAGGACGGCCAGAAGATGAACACCGTCGACAACGACGATCTCCTGCCGAAGCCCCGGCCGATCACCGGCGGACGGCCCGGTTCCCTCGCCGAAGTGGTCACCGTCCACGACGGCCTGACGATCCGGCACGAGCTGGTCCTGGCGCCAGGAGCCACCGCAACCGACCTGACGACCGCCATGATCCTCGTCCCGCCCACGACCTGCCTGGTCAGCCATCACGGCGACGTCGACGTCTCGCTGGTGTTCCAGGAGGTCACCCGACCCTTTCCCGGCGGCGAGGAGGGGCGGGCCGAGCCCGGCGCCGGCTCACTGCCGCAGAGACGAGGTCTGTATCACCGCTGACCCGCCCGCCCCGATGGCCCCGATGGCGCCGCGCAAGCAATATCGTGGCGGGGTGGCTGTACTCACCCCCCGCGCGACCGACTTCCCCCGCTGGTACCAGGACGTGCTCGCGAAGGCCGAGCTGGCCGAGAACGGCCCCGTCCGCGGGACCATGGTCATACGACCGTATGGCTACGCGATCTGGGAACGCATGCAGGCGGACGTGGACGCCCGGATCAAGGCCGCGGGCGCAGTCAACGCCTACTTCCCGCTGTTCATCCCGGAGAGCTACCTGCGCCGGGAGGCCGAGCACATCGAGGGCTTCAGCCCCGAGCTGGCCGTGGTCACCATCGGCGGCGGCAAGGAGCTGGAGGAGCCGGTGGTCGTGCGGCCGACCAGCGAGACCATCATCGGCGAGTACCTGGCCAAGTGGACGCAGAGCTACCGCGACCTGCCGCTGCTGCTCAACCAGTGGGCCAACGTGGTCCGCTGGGAGCTGCGTCCCCGGCTGTTCCTGCGCAGCAGCGAGTTCCTCTGGCAGGAGGGGCACACCGCGCATGTCGACGAGGCCGACGCCGCCGCCTACGCCCGCCGGATCGCGCTGGAGGTCTACCGCGACTTCCTCACCGACGTGCTCGCCATCCCGGTGTTCATCGGGGTGAAGACCCGCAGGGAGCGCTTCGCCGGCGCCACGAACACCATGACCTGCGAGGGCATGATGGGCGACGGCAAGGCCCTGCAGATGGCGACCAGCCACGAGCTGGGACAGAACTTCGCCCACGCCTTCGACATCGACTTCGTCGGCGCTGACGGCGCCCAGCACCTCGCCTGGACGACGTCCTGGGGCAGCTCGACCCGAATGGTCGGCGGCCTGATCATGGCGCACGGCGACGACAACGGCCTGCGCATACCGCCCCGGCTCGCGCCGACCCAGGTCGTGGTGCTGCCGGTGCGCGACGACGAGACCGTCGTCGCGAAGGCCCGCGAGATCGGCGCGGCGCTCACCGACGCCGGCCTGCGGGTGCAGGTCGACGCCCGCCCGGGGCTCTCCTTCGGCCGCCGGGTCACCGACGCCGAGATCAAGGGCATCCCGGTGCGGGTCGAGGTCGGCCCGCGCGACCTGGCTGCCGGAAACGTCACCCTGGTCCGCCGGGACACCTCGGTGAAGACGCCGGTGCCACTCGCGGAGGCGGCCGGGCGGGTCCCGGCGCTGCTCGACGAGGTGCAGGCCGGCCTGCTCGCCGAGGCCCTGACCCTGCGCGAGAGCCGGACTGCGGACGTCACCACGGTCGCGGACGCCGCGCAGGCGGCGCAGACCGGCTTCGCCCGGATCCCGTGGCGCCTCGTCGGCGAGGAGGGCGAGGCGCTCCTCGCCGAGGAGGCCCTGACCGTCCGCTGCCTGCAGACGCCCGACGGCGAGATCCCGGCGGCCGGCGTCGACCCCGACGACCTGGTCTGCCTGATCGCCCGCTCCTACTGACCACCGGGTGACACAGGGGCGTTAGCCGAAACGGGTTATCCCGCTTTGCGGCCCTTCGACTCGTTTGCTAACGTCACCAATGTCCGAACTGCCCGAAATCGTCAAATCGCCCTGATGTAATTCCGTCTTTCGCGCACGCAGAACAGGTAGCATGCTCCGACAAGACGAATTCGAGCAGCTTATCGCCCGGAAACTGGGTCTCGCCGACTCCGTCATCGGCGGCGGCAGCCGGCTCCACGAGGACCTTGGGCTGGATTCCTTCCGGCTCCTGGAACTCTGCCTTTACGTGATTGAGCTGGGCGTCGACCTCTCCGAGGCGAACTGGCTGGAAATCGAGACGGTCGGCGAGCTCTACAGCCGCTACCGTGCCGGCCCACCCGCCGCAGCCACCCCCCAGCCGCGGGGCGCGGCTGGCACGGGGGGCGCGGTACCGGCCGTGGCCGGCACCGCGACCGCGACCGCCGATGCGCTCACGCCGCCGCCGCCGCGGTTCGCCGGGCGGTTCCTGCGGCTGATGCCGGTACTGCCGGCGTCGACGCCGTTCCTCTACGAGCTCGCGGTGACCCCGGAGATCGGCTTCCGCTGGCGCTACCGGGGCTCGGTGCCGTCGTACCCGCAGTTCGAGCAGGAGCTGTGGCAGGGCGTGCTGACCCAGTTCCTGATCGAGTCGATCGAGACGGCTCGGCCGGTCGGCCATGCGATCTGCTACAACCCGGAGTTCACCCTGGGGTACGCCTACGTGGGCGCGGCGATCTCGGCCGACTACACCGGTTCGGGTCTGGCCGTCGAGGCACTGGACCTGTTCGTGCGTTACATCTTCGACATCTGGCCTTTCCGGAAGCTGTATTTCGAGGTGCCGGAGTTCAACTATCCGCAGTTCGCGGGGGCGGACCGGAAGAACTCGCCCGGCGGGGCGCTCGAAATCGAGGGACGGCTGCGCAAGCACGATTTCTATCACGGCCGTTACTGGGACCGTCTCATTCTCGCCGTCTATCGGGACAGTGCGGACGGCGACGCCCGATAACGGGATCGTCCGCCGGGAGAGGGCGTCGACAATGGTTTATCTGCTGGATCGCATGAGGCGCGCGAGCGCCGGTCCGAACACGGTGACCTTCCTCGCGCCGGACCACGGTCAACGGGTCGGCTGGGCCGAGCTGTACTCGGACGCCCGCCGCGTCGCCGCGGGCCTGCAGTCGCGCGGGGTCGGACCGGGCCGTCCGGTGGTCATCCTCGCCGACACGTCGCGGGAGACGATCACCGCGGCGATGGCGGCGTGGCTCGCCGGCGGCAGCCTCACCATGGCCCCCACCCCCGCCCGCACCGTCGACCTGGCCCGGTACCTCGCCGACACCCGCGACCGGTTCGACTCGCTCGGCGAGCCGCTCGTGCTGGTCGGAGCGCCGTGGGTGGACGCCGTGCCCGCGCTGTCCGGCGGGGCCGGGCGGGTCATCCCGCTGACCGAGGCGGTCGGCACCACGCCGGCGGTTCCGTGGCGTCCACCCATGCTGACCGCGGACGACCCCGCAATCCTGCAGCTGACCAGCGGCACCACCGGCGCGCCGAAGATTGCCCGGATCAGCCATGGCAACCTGGCGGCGAACGTCGAGGGCATCCGGGTGGCGACCAGCCACGAGGCGGTGCACGGCCGGATGCTGTCCTGGCTGCCGCTGTCCCACGACATGGGGCTCATCGGCGGGTTCATCCTGCCGATGGCGTGCGGCCGCTGCGACGCGCTGCTGTCCTCACCCACCGAGTACCTGGCCAGGCCGGCGAGCTGGATGCAGCTGATCTCCCACCACCATGTCACCAACACGGTCGGACCCGGTTCCGCCTACGCCGTCGCGGCCCGGCTGCTGCGCGCCGGCCCCCGGCTGGACCTGTCCTGCCTGGCCTACGCCCTGTGCGGCGGGGAGCCGATCGACCCCGCGGTCGTCGACGACTTCCTCGACGCCGCCGGCGGCCACGGCTTCCACCCCGCCGCCTTCATGCCTGCCTACGGGCTCGCGGAGGCAACAGTCGCGGTCACGTTCTCCGCGGTGGGACGCGGGGCGCGCTACGACACGGTCGACGCGGACGCCCTGGCCGCGGGCGCGGCCCGGTTCGTGCCGCCCGAGCACGCCGACACCGCCGTGCGCACGAGGCGGCTGGCGCTGCTCGGCGAGCCCATCCCCGGCCTGTCGGTGCGCGTGGCCGACCCGGACGCGGGTGGGGTCCTGCCCGAGCGGAAGGTCGGCGAGGTCCAGGTCCGCGGCACCTCGGTGGCCGCGTCCTACCATGACGATCCCGAGTCGGCGGCGGCCCTGCGCGCCCGCGACGGCTGGTTGGCCACCGGCGACCTCGGTTACCTCACCGGCGGCGAACTCGTCGTCTGCGGTCGCCGCAAGGACGTCATCATCCTCGGCGGCCGCAACATCTACCCCGAGGAGGTGGAGCGGGCCGCGGCTCGAGCGGACGGTGCCCGCGCAGGCAACATCGTCGCGTTCGGCTACCCGCGCCCCGGCCACCTCGGCGGGGAGGGCCTCGCCGTGGCCGTCGAGACCCGAGAGGCCGATCCCGAAGCGCTGAAGAGCGCGGTCACCGAGGAGATCCGCGCCGCGCTCGGGGTGACCCCGCATGCGGTGCTGGTGCTCGACCCGGGCTCGGTACCGAAGACCCCCTCCGGGAAGCTGCAGCGGGCCGAGGCCAGGCGGAGGTTCACCCCATGAGCACCCAGCCCACCGCGCGGCATGACGCGCACAGCGTCGGGGCGGGCAGCGACGCCGTCACAGCCGAACGGCTCGCGGCCCTGGCCGACGGCCTCTACGCCGCCTGGGCGGAGCCGGCAGTGTCTCGGCGCGACGAGCTGCTCGCTGACTGCTGCATCCCCGCGGTGACCTACGCCAACCCGCTCGGTGAGGCCGTCGGCATCATCGAGTTCGCCGATCTCATCGGCGAGTTCCTCGCGCCCTACCCGGGGCATCGTCCGGTGCGCACCAGCGGGGTCGACGTGCACCATCGCCGCGCTCGCTGGGAGTGGGGGCTGCGCAACAGCATCGGGCAGATCGTGCTGATGGGCCTCGACGTCGTCACCTTCACCGAGCGGCCGCGTCTGGAGACCATCAGCACCTTCTTCGGGCCGCCGCCGCGGCCGGTCTACTCCTTCGGCGCGGCACCGGCCTGAACCCGCCCCGGCGGCGGCCGCCCCGCTGCCGCCGTCCCGCTCCGCCCATCCGCAAAACCCTCCGCCCATCCCCGAACCCCACCTGGAGGAAACCGTGCCCAGCACCCGCGCAGTACTGCGGACCGCGGCCGTCGGCGCGACCGGCGCCGTGGCGGCAGGCCTGTTTGGCGCCGTCCCCGCCGGCGCGTCCACCCCGATCCAGGCGACCGGCTGCACCGTCACCGCCTGGCCGCCCAGCGGCGGCTCGACGATCTTCGCGAACGGCGGCATCACCTGCGACCCCCGGTACTCGGGCAACATGCAGATCAGCAACCAGCTGCGGAAGTACGCGAACGGGCAGTGGACGTCCGTCGGGACCCCGGTCAAGAAGTCTTACTGGGGCGGCAGCGGCGTCGGCGAGGGCACCTCGGTGCCCTGCAGCTTCGACGGCCAGGCACAGTTCAAGACCGTGACCACCGGCACCGCGGACGGTGTGTCGACCACGGACACCTCCTCGAGCACCACCTACTCCTGCTTCTGATCCACCGCTGGTGAACCCGGCGCCGGTACCGGCCACGTGTCGGTACCGGTCCGGTGGGGCCGGACCGGGCGAATCACGACAAAAGGCGCAGATATGGGACCGAGTCCCGGCCATCGACTTCGCCGGTTAAGACACCGATTGTACGGCCTACCGGCGGCGCCGCGCGGCTCACACCACCGTTTCGGCGGAACTCGCCAGCGCCGCGGAATCCGACTTCCCGCCCGTGCTGTCAATGACGGTCCCCCGGTGTTCACCGCGACAGATCGCCGTCATCGCCCCCTGCTGCTCGATATCGAAGATATGCAACGGGATGCCAAAGTCGCGGGCGAGAATGAATGCCGACTGATCCATGACGCGCAGGCCCCTGCTGATCACCTCGTCGTAGCTGAGGTGAGAAAATCGCCGGGCGTCCGGGTTGATCTTCGGGTCGCTGTCGTAGACGCCGTCGACGCCGTCCTTGGCGGCGAGCACCGCGTCGGCACCCAGCTCCAGCGCACGCTGCACCGCCGGGTAGTCGGTGGTGAGGAAGGGCTGGCCGTTCCCGCAGGCGAGAATGACCGTGGCCCCCTTCTCCAGCAGGTGCACGGCTCGCAGCCGGATATAGGGCTCGGCCACCGCCGGGACCGGGACCGCCGTCATGACCCGCAGGTTGTCCTCCCCGAGGGCGGTCAGCTTGCCCCGCAGCAACAGACTGTTGATGACGGTACCGAGCATCCCGATGTTGTCGGCCTCGACCCGATCGATTCCCCACCGGTCCGACTGGTTGCCGCGGAAGAGGTTTCCACCGCCAACGACGATCGCCACCTCGACCCCGGACTGACGCACCGCGATGATTTCCCGGGCGAGATGTTCCAGCGCATTCGAATCGAAGCCGAATTCGGCGGAACCGGCGATCGCCCGGCCACTTAGTTTTACGACCACTCGACGGTATTTGGCCACAGTCTCCCGCTTCCCCTTTTCCATCGTGCGATCTTAACGTAGCCGGGCCAATGATCGATCGTGAGCCCAGGAAGTACTGGGTACACGGTAGAGCACCCGACTCCCGGCGCCACGCCATGACCAGCCGGCCACGAAAACAACCCGCACCGGCCGCAGCGCGTCAGGCGCCGACGAGGGCCTGCCCCGGCCGCGGCGCCCTGCCGACCCAGCGCTCCACGATGATCGGCGCTCCCGCCGTCATCGCGTCACAGCGATGTCACCACCGGGGCGGGGCCGGCGGTGCTAAGGCGCGATGTGCAGGTACTCGAACACCGTCCCGTCGGGGTGTTCGGCGATCAGTCGGGTCCCGTTGGGTGACTCGCCGGGCCCTTCGATCAGTGCACCACCTGCCGAGATGATCGTGGTGGCGACAGCGTCGAGATCATCGGCGAGCACCGTCGCAGCCCGGTTGCGCAACGGCGCCAGCGCGGCGGGCGTGCCTGCCACCAGGAGGAAGGGGCCGACCCACGCCAGCTCGACATCGCGGAAGCCGAAGCGACGCGTGGGCGCATCACCAGCCAGTCGCTGGTAGAGGGGCAGCGCGGCGTCGAGCGATTCGACGTAGATCCGAGCGAGCACCTCACGGATTGGACTCACAGCGCGACGCTACCTCGCCCTGCCTGAAGCCATGACGAAAGCCCTGGTCCGGCTCTCCCTTAGGAGCCTGTGACCAGGGCTTTTGCGTGGTCGGGGTGGCGGGATTCGAACCCACGGCCTCTTCGTCCCGAACGAAGCGCGCTACCAAGCTGCGCCACACCCCGCGACCGAGTTGAAGCATACCCGACGGACCAGTGGTTGCGGGCAGGGGGTGGCCGCGGTTTCGGCCGAGCCTCAGGCCGGACCCCACGGCCAGGCCAGACCCGGCGGTCAGGCAGAGCCCGCGGTCAGGCAGAGCAGCGTCGCCTCGGGGCGGCAGCCGAGGCGCACCGGCGCGAAGGGCGAGGTCCCCAGGCCCGGGGACACGTGCAGCCAGGACCTTCCCGCGGCGGTCACGTGGCGGGACAGCCCGCGGACCCGGGAGCGGTCGAGCCCGCAGTTGCTCACCAGCGCCCCGATCCCAGGCAGCCGGATCTGGCCGCCGTGGGTGTGACCCGACAGGATGAGCCCGACGCCATCCGCGGTGAAGGCGTCGAGCACCCGGGGTTCGGGCGTGTGCGACAGGCCGAGCGCGAGCTGCGTGCCGGGCTCCGGCGCGCCCGCAACGAGGTCGGGCCGGTCGCGGCGCAGCCGGGCGTCGTCGACCCCGCGCGCGTCGATCCGGCTGCCGCCGACGGCCAGGACAGCCCGAGTGTTGGTCAGCTCGATCCAGCCGCTCGCCGCGGCCAGGTCCTTGGCGAGGCCCGCCCAGTCCAGCGGGACGCCGGTCGGCTCGGCCGGCGCGGCGCGGCGCAGGTACCGGTGCGGACTGCGCAGCGTGGGGACGAAGTAGTCGTTGTTCCCGGGGACGAACACACCCGGAAACGAGTACAGCGGCTCCAGCGCGCCGAGCAGCGGATCGCGGGCATCCTCGGCGCAGAGTACGTCGCCGGTGAGGGCGATCAGGTCCGGCACCAACCGAGCCAGATCCACCAGCCAGGCGAGCTTGCCCCGCTGGCGCGCCGTGACGTGCAGGTCGGACAGGTGCAGTACGCGCAGCGGGCGTGAGCCGGCTGGGAGGGTGGGGATCGACAGCCGACGCAGCGTGTAGGCGTTGCACTCGTAGAGCGCGCCGTAGGCGAGCGTGCCCGCTCCGGCCGTCGCGACCGACGCCCCGAGTCCCGCAACCGCGCTTCTCGCCCCCGCACCCGCACTCGCACTCGCCACCACAACCTCCTCGGCCCGGCTCCTCGATGCTCCTCGACGCCCCGACCGGCCGCCTCGTCCGCGCCGGCGCCGCCCGATCGGCCCGAGGGTCCCACCGCGGGAGAGGGACCACATCCCGGGGCGACGGCCTGCCAGAGGCCGCGCACCACAGTCTCATCCCCGGTTCGCCGCGGCCGGGCGCCACCCCGGCCGGCCACCGCCGTGGCCAGGCGTGACCAGCTCACCCGCGGACCATAGGCTGCGTTGACTATGAGCACCCCCACGGAACGGAGCACGCTGCAGCAGCGGCTCCGCGCCGACCTGACCACCGCGATGAAGGCTCGTGACGAGCTGCGGACGTCCACCCTCCGGCTGGCGCTGGCCGCCGTGAAGGACGCGGAGGTCGCCGGCACCGCCGCCCGTGTCCTCGACGATGCGGAGGTCTCGAAGGTCCTGACCCGCGAGGTGAAGAAGCGGCGGGAGGCGGCGGACGCCTACGCTGCGGCCGGTCGCGCCGAAAAGGCCGAGCGGGAGCGCGTCGAGGGCGAGGTGCTGGGCGAGTACCTGCCCCGTCAGCTCGGCGACGACGAGCTGGCCGCCATCATCGACCGCGTGCTCGCCGAACTGGACCTGTCCGGGCCGAGGGCGATCGGGCCGGCGATGAAGTCCGTGCAGGCCGCCGTGGCCGGCCGGGCCGAGGGCGGCCGGGTTGCCGCGATGGTGAAGGCCAGACTCGCCGGCGCCTGACCGCCGTCACAGCGCGACGCCAGCCGGCGCTACTCGGGCGCCGCCGCGCTACTCAGGCGCCGCGGCGCTGCGTGCGGTTGCCGCGCGGCCGGCCGGGCCAGGCCAGCGGGTCGTTCCCGGAGCTGGCCGGCGAGCTCAGTTGCTCGCGCAGATTCGCCCCGAAGGTGCCCGCCCGGCAGCCGGCGGGACGGGCTGACCCAGCCCCGCCGGCGGTGAACCTCCAGGCAGCACCGGCGCACCGGTCAACCCGCCGGAGACCGCGAGCCTGATCTCCGTGTTGATGGAGACCGGGCCGCCGGGCCCCGGGGACATGTACACCACGATCCCGGGGGCGACCGGCGCGGGAACCGGCTGCGACGTGACATGGAATCCAAGCTGGACGAGTATCTGCTCGGCTATCTGCTGTGGCTGGCCGACCACGTTCGGCAGGACCTTCACCGGCACCTGCGGCTGGGTGTCGTCCGGCGCCGGCAGCGGCTCGACCGGTAGGCCCAGGCCATTGATCGTCCGGGTCATGGTCCGGGACCAGACCTGTGCCGGATACCCGCCGCCGAAGACGTTGCGGCCGAGCACATTGGTCAGCGGATGCGAGGTCGGCCCGCGCGGGTCGGCGAGGGTGACCGCCGCGGCGAGTTGCGGGATGTAACCGACGAACGACGCGGTGCTGAAGCCCTCGGCGGTGCCCGTCTTGCCCGCGGCCGGCCGGCCGATCTGCCCGTTGCCGCTGGCCGTCCCGTGGTTGATGACGCCCTCCAGCACCGCACTGGCCGTGTCCGCGATCTTCGGATCGAGCACCTGTTCGCAGGGCGCGCCGGCGTTGAACGGCAGTGGCCGATCCGCGCCGCCGACCCGCTGCGTGATCGCGAGGACGGTGCGCGGGTCACAGCGGCGCCCCCGCGCCGCCAGCGTCGAATAGGCGGTGGCGAGATCCATCGTGCTGATTTCGTTGGAGCCGAGGATCGAGGAGCCGTCGACGCGGCTGATCCCGTCGATCCCCTTGCATTCCGGGTCGTCGTTGTTCTGCGGGCGGATCCGGCAGGAGGAGACGCCCATCCGGCGGGCGACCTCGGCCGTCTTCAACACGCCCAGCTTCTCGGCGAGCTGGATGTAGTAGGTGTTGACCGACCCCCAGGTGGCGGTCGTCAGCGAGTAGAAACCGTCCTCGCTCGGATCGGCGTTGCCGTAGCAGTTCTTGTTTTGCGGATCCGGGTTCGGGAAGACGTTGGAGTGATAGCAGACGGGGGCGTGCAGCGTCGTCGACAGCGGCAGGCCGGACTCGAGCGCGGAGATCAGGGTGAACACCTTGAAGGTCGACCCGGGGGAGAACGAGTCCTCGTCGACCGGGTAGATCTCCTTCGTGTGCACGAAATCCGTCGACAGGCTCGCCGGCTGGCCGTCGTCCGTCGCCCCGTACTCCCGGTTGATTGCGACGGCGAGCACCTGGCCCGTACCCGGCTGCATCATCGCGACGCTCGCCGCCACCCGGTTGCCGATCGGGATGACCTCCGTGGCGGCCGACTGCGCGGCCTGCTCCGCTACCGGGTCCAACGTCGTTCTGATGGTCAGCCCGCCCTCGAACAGCAGCCTGCGGGCGTCTTCCTCGGTGGGGGCGAAGGTTCGGTCCTTCAGGAGCTGCTGGCGGACCAGCGCGCAGAAGAACGGCGCGCCCGAGTCGGCGCACGGGTCGGCCGACCGCGCGGGGCGGTCGAGTACCAGCTCGCTGTCGTGCGCCCGGCGGAAGTCGGCCTGGCTGAGGTGATGTAGCTCCAGCATCCGGTCGAGCACCACGTTGCGCCGTTCCCGGGCGGTCTGCGGATGCAGCACCGGATTGAAGGCGGTCGGATTCTTCACGAGACCGGCTAGGGTCGCCGCCTGCGGCAGGGTGAGCCGCTCCACGTCGACGTTGAAGTAGTGTTTCGCCGCGACCTCGATGCCGTAGGCGCCGTCGCCGAAATAGGCGATGTTGAGATATCGCTCGAGGATCTCGTCCTTGCTCAGATGCGCCTCGAGGTAGAGCGCGTACCGCGCCTCCCGCAGCTTGCGCCGCACGGTCTGCTCGGTGGCGGCCTTCTTCTCCGCCGGCGTGGTGGCCGACATCAGCAGAACGTTCTTGACGTACTGCTGGGTCAGCGTGGACCCACCCTGGGTCACCTCACCGTTTTCCCGGTTGGTCAGATAGGCGCGGATGAGGCCCTTGTAGTCCAGCCCGTCGTGTTCGTAGAAACGCGAGTCCTCGATGTCGACGACGGGCCGGCGCATCACCTGGGGAACCCGGCTCAGCGGGACAATCTCGCGGTTCTGCTCGCCGGACAGGACGGCGATCTGATTGCCGCGAGCGTCGAGGATGCGCGAGGCCTGCGCGAGCGGGGGAACCGTGAGGTTCGGCGACAGATCCATGAAGTCGTCGGCGCTGTCCTTGACGGTCAGCCCCACCGCGCCGACCACCGGCAGCGCGAGCATGCCGACCAGCACCCCGGCCACAACGCTGAGCAAGCCCAACCCAGCCAGTCGGCTAGCCATACGGCGCGTGCGGCGGCCCCCTGTGCCGCTTCGGCCCCCGGTACCGCTTCGGCCGACGATGCCGCCCCGGCCGTTCGAGCCGCGCGAGGCGACGACGGAAGGTCTCGGTCGGTAGAGGTCACCGACCTCGCGGCCCCGCGCGGAACCGGCGGACGCCGACCCGGCCGGCGCCGGCCGGCGCCGAGGGGGCGGCTGCCCAGGGGGCGTGGTCATCGGCGGATCTCCGTCCAGCCAGGCTGGGACACCAGTCTGAGCATACGGGCCAACATCTGATCAACCCTCCTCACCCCCGATGGGGAAGCCGGTACAACGACGGTCAGGAGACCGCCCAAGCGGGGCGATAAGGCCTCGACCTGGGGCGCCGCAATTGCGGCGGCGGGTGGCTTGGTCGGCCTCCGACGGCGAGCCTCGGATTAACGTGACGACCTCCACATCACCACGCCCGACGCGGGCCCACCATGCCCACCAACGGGCTACCGGGTTGGAGTGGGCTTTGTGTGGAAGTTCCCATGTCAGCCAGACATCGGGACCATGGAGGAACCACTAGACCTCCAGCGCGATACCTGAATGTCACCCATTCGACATACGGTTGTCACAGACCGCACTACTGAGGCGATCCGGATCAATGGCCCGGACTAGTCATATGGACAACCACCCGTGTGGGGTCTGTGCCGTGGCCACGGCACTCCGTACGGTTTCGGGTCAACGCCACGTCACCACCCGCACGGGCCCCCTGACCCGGACTCGAGAAGAAAGGCAGGTGGCATGACCAGAAGCCTGGCCCCCGCCGTCAGCACGACCCACCGCGTCAACCCGACCCGCCTTGTGGGTTCCACCGTCGACGGCGACTGGACGGCCCACGCCGCCTGTCGCGACCTCGACCCGGATGAGCTGTTCGTCCAGGGCGCCGCCCAGAACCGGGTGAAGACCCGGTGCTTCGGCTGCGCCGTCCGCACCGAGTGCCTCGCCGACGCCCTCGACAACCACGTCGAGTTCGGCGTCTGGGGCGGCATGACCGAACGGGAGCGCCGAGCGCTGCTGCGTCGCCGCCCGGACGTCACGTCCTGGCGCAAGCTGCTCGCCGACGCCCAGGCTGATCATCGGTCAGCGTCCGCCGGTTAGCCAGCATCACCGGCACGGGCCCGCCAGCCCGTGACCAGCACCCGATTCCGCCCGAGGACAGCGTCGTCCCGGTTCGGAACGCAGTCCTCGCCGCCGGCCGAGTCTTCAGCCGGCCCGTTCCAGCCGCTCGACCCGAGCCAGCGCGTCGCCGATCTCACGCAACCCCACCAGGTCGTGCACGTCCTCGGACAGCGCCTCCACCTCCACCAGCGGGGTGTCGGGATGGGCGCTGGTGAACCGCTCCCGCAGCCGCGCCTCCCTGCTGGCCAACCGCACCCGCTCAGCGTGAATGCGTAGCACCGCCGCCGCGAGTGGATGCTCCCCGTGCTCGTCGAGGTTCTCGGCGGCCGCCAGGCTGCGCTCGGCGGTGAGCACCGTCGCGTCGCTGTGGTGCGTCCGGTTCACCACCAGCCCGGCCAGCGGCATCCCCTCCGCGTCAAGCCGGTCGACGAAGTACGACGCCTCGCGCAGCGCCGCCGCCTCGGGCGCGGCGACGACGACAAACGAGGTGCCGGGATTGCCGAGCAGGCGGTAGGTCTCCTCCGCCCGGGCGCGGAAGCCGCCGAACATCGTCTCCAGGGCGGCGACGAACTGGCTGACATCCATGAGCAGCTGGGCGCCGAGCACCTTGGTGATCACCTTGGTGAACATGCCGAGGCCGACGCCGAGCACCTTTGCATAGGCCCGGCCGCCGGCCTTGGCCGGCGCGAGCAGCAGGCGCAGCAGGCGCCCGTCGAGGAAGGTGCCCAGCCGCGTCGGCGCGTCGAGGAAGTCCAGGGCCGACCGGGTGGGCGGCGTGTCGACGACGATGAGGTCCCACTCGCCGGTCGCGTCGAGCTGGCCGAGCTTCTCCATCGCCATGTACTCCTGCGTCCCGGAGAAGGAGGACGACAGCGACTGGTAAAACGGGTTCGCGAGCAGCGCCTCGGCTCGCTCGGGCGTGCTGTGCGCCAGGACGATCTCGTCGAAGGTCCGCTTCATGTCGAGCATCATCGCGTCGAGGCGCCCGCCGGCGGAGCCGTCGACCCCGGCCACCTCGCGCGGGGAGTTGTCGAGCGCGGTCAGTCCCAGCGACTGGGCGAGCCGGCGGGCCGGGTCGATGGTCAGGACCACCACGTCGCGCCCGCGCTCGGCGGCGCGCAGCGCCAGCGCCGCGGCCGTGGTGGTCTTGCCGACGCCGCCCGAGCCGCAGCAGACGATGATGCGCTCAGTGTCGAGCATCGCGTCGACGTCGAGCATCGGCGCCCCCGCCGGGTGCGGCCGGACCCGGCGGGTCGCGGACCCGGCGGACCGGGCCGCAGCACGTCCCGCCGACCCTGCGGAGCGGCGCCACGTGCCCTCGGTCTTCGCCCCGCTCCCCCCGGTGCCCGCCTTCGCGGTGCCGGCCGCCTTCGCCGGTCTCGCCGTGGCTCTGGTCGACCGGGAACTCGCCTCGACCTGCGGCCGATCGTCGCCGGGCGTCGGGCCCACGGCGCTCACCCCACCATCTGCTGCGCGCGCAGCATCTCCGCAAACCGGTAGATCGTGCCGACATCGACCCCGTCCGCGACCAGCGGCATCTCGTACACCGGGCGGCCGAGCGCGGCGATCTCGGCCCGCTCGGCCGTCTCCAGCACCACCCGGTCGGCGTGCTGGGCCGCCTCCCAGGCCAACGCGTCGACCAGGTCTCGAGTCGGCTCCAGGCCCGCCTCCTTGATCCCGGCGGCGAGTTCCTCCCGGTCGAGCTCACCCCGCCGGGCCAGCCGCGACTGGCTGGCCTTCAGCAGCGGCGAGCGCGCCATGTTGACGATCACCCCGCCGAGCGGCAGCCCGACCCGGGTGAGCTCGGCGACGCCGTCCACGGTCTCCTGGACGGGCATCTCCTCCAGCAATGTGACCAGATGCACGGCGGCACGTTCGGGCCGCAACACTGCCATCACGCTGTCGGCCTGGGCACGGATGGGACCCATCTTGGCCAGGCCGGCGACCTCGGCGGTCACGTTGAGGAAGCGGGAGATCCGCCCGGTGGGCGGCGCGTCGAGCACGACCGCGTCATAGGCAAGCCCCCCCGGACGGGTGGCATCAGGACGGTTGACGGCCTCTTTCACCTTGCCGGTGAGCAGCACGTCGCGCACCCCGGGCGCGACCGTGGTCGCGAAATCCACCGCGCCAATCTTGCTCAGTGCCTTCCCGGCCCGGCGCAGGTTGTAGAACATCTCCAGGTATTCCAGCAGGGCCTCGTCCGCGTCGATCGCGAGCGCGAACACCTCGCCGCCGCCGGGCGCGCTGGCCACCTTGCGCTCCTGGTAGGGCAGCGGCGGGGTGTCGAACAACTGTGCGATCTGTTGGCGGCCCTCGACCTCGGTGAGCAGGATCCGGCGACCGCCGGTAGCCAGCGCCACCGCGAGCGCACCCGCCATCGTCGTCTTACCGGTTCCGCCCTTGCCGGTGACGATATGTAGCCGACGGTCCCACGGACCGCCCGCCTCGTCGTCGGGGTCCTCGGTAACGGTGCGCTTGCCGCTCACACGCTCGACCGTACCCGCGTGCCCGGCCCTCGCCATGTCGGAAGGCAGTAGCGCCCGCGCGGCGGCGCACTGGCCGGCGGCGGGACGAGGTGTCCGGGGCCGCCGACCGGATGCTCTAAGGTCCGTTGTCATGCAGACGAAGTGGGAGTATTTCACGGCCCCGTTGCTGATCCACAACACCAAGCAGATCCTCGACACCTTCGGCGAGGACGGGTGGGAGCTTGTGCAGGTCGTCCCCAGCCCCACGAATCCCGAGGGCCTCGTCGCCTACTTCAAGCGGCCCAAGGGCCAGTCCTAAGATGACCAGCCCGAGTACCCGCCTGGCCGGGCTGGGGCTGGCGCTGCCGCCGGTGGCGAGCCCGGCGGGCGCCTACCTCCCCGCGATCCGCGACGGCGATCTGGTCTGGACCGCCGGGCAGCTGCCGATCGTCGACGGACGGCTGGTCGCCACCGGCCTGGTCGGCGAGGCGGTCGACGCCGAGCACGCGGCGCAGCTGGCCCGGATCGCGGCGCTCAACGCGCTCGCGGCCGTCGCCGCGCAGGCCGGCGGCCTGGACGGGATCATCCGGATCGTCAAGCTGGTCGGATTCGTCGCGAGTGCCGCCGGGTTCACCGCGCAGCCTGCGGTCCTCAACGGGGCAAGCGAGCTGTTCGTCGACGTCTTCGGCGACGCCGGCCGACACGCCCGATCGGCGGTCGGGGTAGCCGCGCTGCCGCTGGGGGCTCCGGTGGAACTCGAGGTGGTAGCCCGGGTGGCCGCCGCCGGCGGCTGAACCGGATCGCCGCGGTCGGGGCTCAATCGGCAACGGCCGCCGATGGTCGTCACTAGCATCACCCCTATGGTCGATCACAAGGCTGCCCTGCTCGGCCGGCTGCAACGGTCGCTGGTCGTCGTCCGTGACCCCGCCGCTCCCGGTGCCGGGGCAGGGGCACAGTCCCCGACGAGCTCCGTGGCGCCCGTGCGGGACGCCGCCACGGTCGTCCTGCTGCGCGCCGCGCCGGGCGGTCGCGGCCTCGAGGCCTACCTGCTGCGGCGGGTTGCGGGGATGGCCTTCGCCGGCGGGATGTACGGGTTCCCCGGCGGCCGGGTGGATCCGACCGACATGGGGCCCGACGTGCCCTGGGCCGGTCCGCCGGTCACCGAGGTGATGCACGCGCTCGACGCGGACCCCGCGCTCGCCCGGGCTCTGGTGTGCGCCGCGGTACGCGAGACCTTCGAGGAATGCGGCGTGCTGCTGGCCGGCGCCGTCACGCCGGACCCGGCCGGCGGCACGGGCACCACGGAGACGTTCGACCCGACGGCGCGCGCCGAAGCCCGCCGGGCACTGGAACGCCACGAGCTCGGGCTGAGTGAACTGCTGCACCGCCACGCCCTGGCACTGCGGGCCGACCTGCTCGCACCCTGGGCCCGGTGGGTCACCCCGGAGATCGAGCCGCGGCGCTACGACACCCGGTTCTTCGTCGCCGCCCTACCCGGCGGCCAGACCCCGCAGCAGCCCTCCGGGGAGGCCGACCGGATGGAGTGGATGCGTCCCGCCGACGCGCTCGAGCGCCACGCCGCCGGCGCGTTGGGTATGCTGCCGCCCACCGCGTTCACGCTGGCCGAGCTGTGCGAGTACGACGACGTCGCGTCGGTCCTCGCCGCCGCCCACGCCCGCGACCTGTCACCGATCATGCCGAAGATCCTCGTCAGCAGTGGGGAGGCACACCTGCTGTTGCCGCACGACGAGGCCTACGATCCGCCGGGCGACAGCGGGCCGGTCCAGCGGTAAGGCTAGGATCCATGACGACTCCTCGACAGGTCACTGCGCTGGCCACGGTGCTGCTGGCACCGAACCCGGGTCCGATGACGCTGGATGGCACCAACACCTGGCTCCTGCGCGCCGCGGGCGAACCGGGGTGCGTGGTGGTGGATCCCGGCCCCGATGACGCCGGGCACCTGGCCGCGGTGGCGGCCGCCGGACGCGTCGAGCTGATCATGCTCACCCACGGACACGCCGATCACAGCGCGGGCGCCGCCGTGTTGCACCGGCTCACCGGCGCCCCGGTCCGCGCGCTGGACCCGGCGCACCGCCTCGGGTCGGAGGGGCTCATCGCCGGTGACGTGATCGCCACCGCGGGGATCGAGCTGCGCGTGCTGCCCACCCCCGGCCACACCTCGGACTCGCTGTCGTTCCTGCTCAGCGGGGACGAGCGCCCTGCGCCGGGCCCCCACGCGGACGCCGTGGGCACCGCCGACCCGCCGTCCGACCTGCCGTCCGGACCGGCGGTGCTCACCGGGGACACGATCCTGGGCCGCGGCACCACCGTCGTCGCCCACCCCGACGGGCGTCTCGGGGACTACCTCGACAGCCTGCGACTGCTGCAGGAGCTGGGGGATACCACGGTGCTGCCGGGGCACGGTCCGGAGCTGCCCGCCGCCGGCCGTGCCGCGGAGCACTACCTGGCCCACCGTCGGGCCCGCCTGGACCAGGTCCGCCGTGCGCTCGCGGACGCCGGGGTCGATGCCGCCGAGGCCGATCCCGCCGACGTGGTCCGTCGGGTGTACACGGATACCGACCGGGCGCTGTGGTTCGCGGCCGAACTTTCCGTCCGGGCCCAACTGGACTACTTGCGGGAGCATCCCGACATCCCCTGAACGAGCCAGGCGCTTCAGGTTCGTTCCTTTGGCCGCATTCTGTGGCATATCCTCACGGCGGTCGTGAGCGGGGCCACCCGTGCGGACCCGCGCCATCGGGCCGCGGGCCAGGTTCCCTCCGCCCTTCTCGTAGGCGCCGACCAGGTAGACCGGGGTCGCCGGCCAGGGACGGACGGCGCCCGATCCGGCCCCGACAGCGCTCAGCGGAGGGGCCGGACGACCCCGATACCACCGGAAGGCACCAATGCGGCTGCGGTCGGTCACTCGACGGGAGGGGATCCCGGGAAGGAGACCCAGACCACTAAACTCTGGCGCGGAGGGAACCACTCGTGCGCAGGATGACCACTTTGACCAGCCGGAGACCGAGCGACCGGTCCGGGGCGGCCCGTGGCCACCCGGTCGGGCCAGACGCGGCACCGGTGACGTCCCTACTCCGGGAGGCCCGCAGATGAGGGTGCCCGCGCGATCCCCACGCCCCGGACCGCGACCATGGTGATCACCGCGCCGCACACCGGGCCGCTGCGCTGCCCCCGGTGCGGCTCGGCGGCCGTCCCCGGCGGGCGGTTCTGCTACAGCTGCGGCCTGCAGTTCGATTCGGCCGAAGCCCCCGCGTCCGAGGTCCCGGAGCGGCGCGTCGTCACCGTGCTGTTCGGCGACCTGTCCGACTTCACCGGCTGGGCTGACAACCGCGACCCGGAGCGCGTCGGTGAGATGACCGACCGGGTGCTCGCGGCGCTGGCACACGAGATCGACGAGGTCGGCGGGCGCGTCGACAACCTCACCGGCGACGGCATCATGGCGGTGTTCGGCGCGCCGACCGCCCACGAGGACGACCCGGAACGCGCCGTGCGGGCCGCCGCCGCGATGCAGGAGACCGTCCGCCGGCTGGTGCAGGACACCGCCGGTGACAGCGCGGAGGGCCGCCTCGGCCTGCGGATCGGGATCAACACCGGCGAGGTCCTGGCCGGGGTGCAGGCGGCCATCTCGTACACGGTGATCGGCGACACGGTGAACACCGCGGCCCGCCTGTCGGCCGCAGCCACGATCGGCACCGTGTATGCGGGCCGCGAGACGGTGCTGGCGACAGGGTCGGTGGCGAGCTGGCGCGAGCTGGCCGATCTCGTGCTCAAGGGCAAGCGGGAACCGGTCCCGGCGTACGAGCTGATCAGCCTGCGCCCGTCCAACGTCGCCCGGCCGGGGCTCGCCGACGACGCGCCGTTCCTCGGCCGCGACGCGGAGCTGGCCGTCCTGGAGACCCTGTTCGCCGAGGTCGTCACCCGGCGCTCGCCGGAAGTCGCGCTGATCGTCGGGGAGGCCGGGATCGGCAAGACCCGGCTGGCCAGCGAGCTGGCGAACCGGGCGGAGCGAACCCCCGGCACGGTGACGCTGTGGGGACGCACAGTCCGCCACGGCGACGGTCGCGGGCTCGCCCCCCTCCTCGACGTCGTGCGCAACGCCTGCGGCGTCACGGACGGCGACTCGCTCGACCGGGTGGCCGACCGGGTCCGGCGCACCGTGGCGGGCCTGTCCCACCCTCTCACCGGGGCGCGGCTGCCCGGCGGCATCGCCGACCGCTTACTCCTACTGCTCGGCGTACCCCTGGACCGGCGCTCCACCATCCCGGCCACCACCCCGGGTGACCCGGCGGCCCGCGCCTCCCACATCGAGGAGGCCGAGCAACGCGCCACGGAGGCGACGGTGGAGGCCGTCGCGCTGCTGCTCAGCGCACTGGCGCGGTCCGGACCCATCCTGGTGCTGATCGACGATCTGGAGTGGGCGACGAGCCAGCTCAGCGATGCGATGAGCCGGCTTGCCTCCCGCCTGTCCGGGCCGGTGCTGCTCGTCCTGCTCGACCGCGCCAACCCGCGCCTGGCCACCCTGCCGCGGATCCGGCGCATCGACCTGCAGCCGCTGAGCACGCAGGCGTCCGGCCTGCTGCTGCAAAGCCACCTGCGGGGCAAGACGCTGGAGCCGCGCACCCGCGACGACCTGCTCGCCCGGGTGCACGGCAACCCGTTCTTCCTCGTCGAGCTGCTCAACCTCCTCATCGACCGGCGCCTGCTGCACCCCTCCGACGGCGCAGGTACCGGCGACGGCGACGGCGACGGCGACGGCGACGGCGAACAAGCCGAGCTGGTGCTCGACGGTTCGTTGGCCGAGACCCCGCTGCCCGCCGGCGTGCAGTCCGTGCTCGCCGCCCGCATCGACGATCTGGACCCGGGGGCCAAGGCGGTGCTGCGAGCCGCGGCGGTGCTCGGCCGGCGGTTCCCCGCGGAGGCGCTGCCGATGGTCGACGAGCGGCCAGCCGACGAGGTCACCCGCGCGCTGGAGGTGCTGACCGAACGCCAGCTCGTCCGCCCGCCGCGGGCCGCCGAGACCCGCTGGCGCTTCGTCCACCCGATGGCCCGAGACGTCGCGTACGCCGGCCTGCCGAAGGTCGAGCGGGCCCGCCGACACGCCACGGCTGCCCGCTGGGGCGTCACCGCGATGATCGGCAGCTCCCGCTCGGTGTCGACCTTCGTCGCCGACCACGCCCTACGTGCCTACGATCTGGCCGCCTCGATGAGCCTGCCGCCGAACGATCCGGCCTGGTCGTCCTGGATGTCCGGATTCCATGCGCATGTCCGGCTGGCCCGGGCGGCGCTCGCCCGCGACGATCACCGGACCGCGGCCGACCTGCTCGCCAGTGCCCGCCGGCTCGGCCGGGGCATGATCGACACCCAGGAGGACAACGTCGTCCGGGTGCTGCACGCCGAGGCCCTGGTGGGGCTGCGTCACCTCGACGAGGCCGAGCGCACCCTGCGCCCGGCGCTGCGGGCCGGTGCGCCGGCCCGGCGGGCCGGCGCCTTCTCCGTGCTCGGGGAGCTGCGCCAGAAGCAGGGCCGGACGGAGGAGGCGGCCCAGTGCCTGCTCACCGCGCTGGAATCGGCCCGCCAGGCCGGCGACGAGCGGGCCACGGCCGCGGCGCTGCGCCGGCTCGGCATGCTGGAGTACAACGCCGGCCGGATCGGCGCGGCCGAGGACCGGTATCGCGAGGCCCTCGGGATCGCCCGCCAGGTCGACGACCCGCGCGGCGTCGGCTGGGCGCTGCAGCACCTGGCCTGGAGCGCCACCACCCGCGGGGACTACCCCCGGGCCGAGCGGACGCTGCGTGAGGCGTCCGCCGTGTTCGAGCGGCTCGAGGACACCGGCGGGCTCGGCTGGTGCCGGGGCACCGAGGCACTGGTACTGCTGCTGTCCGGCCAGCTCACCCGGGCCCGCAAGCTGACCCTCGAACTCATCGAGATCGCGGGTTCCGTAGGCGAGCAGTGGGGCATGGGCGTCTGTCTGACCGTGGACGCGATCGCGGCCGCGGAGCTGGGGGACATCACCGCCGCCGAGTCCCACGCTCAGCGGGCCACGGAGCTGTTCGAGAACTCCGAGTACACGTGGGGATCGATGCTGGTGCTGGTCGCCCAGGGGCTCGCCGCCCGCGGCGCGGGAGAGCCGGCCCGCGGGGCGCGGTACCTGGAGCAGGCCTGCGACCAGGCCGCCGAGCGCGGCCACGTGGTCGTCGGCGCCCTGGCACGGGTGCTGCTCGGGCTGACCCTGCTCGACGCCGGCGAGATCGACAAGGCCGCGCAGGCCGCCGAGATCGCCCTCACCGACCTCGAGCACCTGGAGCTGCACCCGCACGCCCAGCTTGGAGCGAAGGTGCTCGTCGCCCAGATCGCCCGCGCCCGCGGCCGGACCGGGGCGGCGCTGGAACTGCTGCGGGAGGCGCTGGCGGCGAGCGAGCCGGCGACGCTGATGTTCCCCCGCAGGCAGGCGTACGCGCACCTCGCCGGCATCCTGCTGGACGCGGGCCAGCCAGCCGAGGCGCTCGAGGTCGCCCGGCGGGCGGTCGCCGTGGACGCCGAGGACGTCCGCGCCCAGGTGCTGGGATACCGGGCGCTGGGCACGGCCCTCGTGGCCAACGGCGATCTCGAGGGCGGCCGCAGCGCCTACCTGCGGGCGCTGGCCGCGGCCACCGCGACCGGGGCCGTCAGCGAGGCGCCGCGGACCCGGCGGTTGCTGGCCAGCCTGCTGCCCAGCGGAGGCCCGGCCGGCACCCGCCACCCTGCGGGCAGCGACGGACCGGCCGGCGGCGGAAGCCCTGCCAACGGACCAAATACGACCGTCCCGGCCGCGGCCGCAAGCGGCGGCTGAACCGGGGTGCCGCGGCGGACGTGGCGCACCATTTCCTGCACCTGGTCGGCGCCAAGCTGGGTCGGTGCGGTCAGACCGCCCGGCGCGGAGAGGTGAGGTAAGGGACCGGCGGGCGGGTCGTCCATCGGGGGCGACCCGCCCGCCGGCAACGGGTGCGGGCGTAACGCGGGACGCGGAAGTACGGCTAGGGCGTAGGCGGGGCGTGGGCGTGGGTCATCAGCGGGGCGTACGGCTGGGCGCACGGAGCTGGCGGGTCGTCCGGGCGGCGCCGGGACGGTGCGCGACGAGCGCCGGGACTAGCGGGCTCGGCGAGACAACCGTTCGCGGTCAAGCAGCACGACGGCGCGGGAGTCCAGGCGTAGCCAGCCTCGGGTGGCGAAGTCGGCGAGCGCCTTGTTCACCGTCTCCCGGGAGGCGCCGACCAGTTGGGCCAGCTCCTCCTGGGTGAGGCCGTGCTCGACCCGGACACCGGCCGCCTCATTGCCGGGCTGCGCCGGCTCACCGAACCGCTCCGCCAGGTCGAGTAGGGCTTTCGCCACCCGACCGGGAACGTCCGTGAACACCATGTCCGCGACGTTGTCATTGGTGCGACGAAGCCGACGGGCAAGCACGCGCAGCAGCATTGCGCCCGCCTCGGGGCGGGAACGCAGCCAGGGCCGCAGCGCGGTGTGCTCCAGCGACAGCAACGACGCGTCCGTGACCGCGGTCGCGGTAGCCGTGCGTGGGCCGGGGTCGAACAACGAAAGCTCCCCGAACAGGTCACCAGGACCCATTACGGACAGCAGGTTCTCCCGGCCGTCGGCAGACTGACGCCCTATCTTCACCTTTCCGGACAGGACCACGAAGACCCGGTCACCGACATCTCCTTCACGGAACAGCACGTCCCCGCGGGTGACGTGCTGCCGATCAAGATGGTCGGAGAGGGCCAGCCGATCCTGCTCGGAGAGCCCGACGAACAGCGGTACGCGGGCAAGCAGATCCTCCACGGTCCTGAGCATGCCAGGACTAGCGGTGGAGGGCACGAGCAGGGACCCCCAGCAATCAAATTGCTCCATGTAGGTGAACGTGGAGCGACCAACCGTGCGCCGTTCGCGAGAATTCGCCCTTGATCAGGCACTTCCGGACGGCACGTCCGGGTGTTTTAATCCCCACCTCCGCGCCTCACCACAGGCTGCAGGAGCCGTCTCGCCCGGACGGGCCAGCCGGACACCGGGTCGATCGGCCCGGCCGCCGACGGGCCGATAGGCCCACCCTGCCACCTGGCCGGACGGCCAGGACCCGCCAGGGCCAACGGCCGGGGTCGTACGGGGCGAGCCGCCTGGCGCCACTTCCCCGCTGTGCCCGCCGCCCGAGCCCGCTACCTGCGACAACGCCCACGGGCGGGAACAGGCGGGAAAAGCGGTGGGAAAACCGTTGCCCGCGCCGCCCGTCACGCACTCATACCCGGACCATTAATGGCGCGCGGCGGGCGACATGTGGTATACGCCGGCATCGAGCATCAACCCGGCATCGGATGACCGGCGGGCGAACTGCCGGAACATCAGGGGGCATCAGGGGGCATCAGGCCGCCCGATGCTTTCCGGGCGACGGGCGGCGCAGCCGGCGGCGGCGGTACCGCTCGAGCGCGGCGGGTAGCCCCTGCTGGACGAAGGTGTCGACCTCGTCCGGTTGGGCGTTGTCGAGGAAGCCCTCCAGGCCCTTGCCCGTGTCGGCGGCGTTCAACGGGCGTTCCACCCGTTCCATCGCCAGCAGCAGGCCGAGAAGCAGCAGAGGAAAGAAGATCGCGGCAATGACAAACATGACTCCCCTATGGTGGCCGACGGGCGATCGGCGGGCGCACTGGGGGTAGGTGTGTCGCGCATCCGATTGCCGGCGCCCGAGCCGACCACACGGCATGCCCTCCGGTGCCAACCGAGCCGGATCGACCGGCGGATACGCTGCGAGACATGCCCGCCGACCTCGATACCGCGACCGAGACACCGCTCGCGAAGACCCGGCGGGCCCGGCGGATCGTGCGTCTGCTGGGCGAGATCCACCCTGATGCCCGCATCGCGTTGCACTTCGACAACGCTCTTGAGCTGCTGGTCGCAACGGTGCTGTCCGCCCAGTGCACCGACAAGAAAGTCAACGAGGTCACACCGACGGTCTTCGCCAGGTATCGGACAGCGACGGACTACGCGGCCGCCGACCGGGCCGAGCTCGAGGCCCTGCTGCGGCCGACCGGGTTCTTCCGCGCCAAGGCGAACTCGCTGATCGGCATCGGCGCGGCGCTCACCGAGCGATTCGGTGGCCAGGTCCCCAGCAGGCTCGACGAGCTGACCACCCTGCCCGGCGTGGGCCGCAAGACGGCGAACGTCGTCCTGGGTCACGCGTTCGACACCCCGGGCATCACCGTGGACACCCATGTAGGGCGGCTGTCGCGCCGCTTCGGGCTGACCACCCAGACCGATCCGGTCCGGGTCGAGAGCGACCTCGCCGCGCTCATCGAGCGCCGGGACTGGACCATCACCTCCGATCGCATGATCTTCCATGGACGCCGCTTCTGCCATTCCCGGCGGCCTGCGTGCGGCGCCTGCGCCCTGGCTCGGCTGTGCCCGTCGTTCGGGCTCGGTCCCACGGAGCAGGGCGAGGCCGCCAAGCTCGTGCGGGGAACACTCGCCGACGTCGAAACCTTGCGGTGAAGGAGATGTCCACGCATTCCTCCGCTTCCCCCGACTCACCGTCCCCCGTTCCCCCGGACGCGACGGCCCCGCCGGGTGACGCTCCGAACCTCAGGATCGCCAGCCCCAACGAGGTCACCCGCCCGACGGAGATCACCCGCCCACCCGCGGTGCCACGCCCATCGGGCCCCGCCGATGCGGCCGCGGTCGCGGTCGGCGGCGCGTCCCCGCCGCCGTGGCTGCGCACGCTCGCCAGCCAGCTTGGGGACACCCTGGTGACCGGCCATACCCGCCCCGGCCCGCGTGCCGTCGATGCCCGGCGGGCGGCCGTGCTGATCCTGTTCGGCGCGGGCCCGGACGGGCCGGACGTCCTGCTACTCGAACGGGCGGCCGAGCTGCGCAGCCACGCGAGCCAGCCCGCGTTCCCCGGCGGCGCGGCCGACGCCACCGACATCGATCGGGTCGACACCGCACTGCGGGAGGCCGCGGAGGAGGTCGGCCTCGACCCTGCCGGCGTCGAGGTGCTCGCCGTCGCCCCGCCGCTGCACCTCCAGGCCAGCCACTACCTCGTGACCCCGGTGCTCGCCTGGTGGCATACCCCGTGCGCGGTCGCTCCCGTCGACCTCGCCGAGACGTCGTTCGTCTCCCGGGTGCCACTGACCGAACTCGCCGACCCGGCCAACCGGGTCATACTGCGCTACGCCCAGAGTGACCTGCTCAGCCCGGCGTTCCAGGTGCACGGCATGCTGGTCTGGGGCTTCACCGCCGGCATCCTCGACATCCTGCTGCGGCTGGGTGGATGGGAGCGCCCATGGAACCACTCGGCGGTGGTCGACCACCCGCCCACGCGGGCGGTTCCCGCGACGTCCCCGCCGCCCCCGCGGTGACGCTCGCCGAGCACGCCCTGACACCGAGAGGTACCGCCATGACCTGCACCGCGGACCGCGACCAGGCGGCCCGCCCAGCGGAGAAGAGCTCGCCCCACCGGCGAGCGTCCCGTGCGGCCGCGCTGCTCGGACTCGTCCTCGCCGTGCTGCTGAGCGTGGCGGGCTGCGGCGGCGACAGCCCGTCGACCGGCCCCACGCTGAGCGCCACCCGGGGTGCGGACGGCGTCCAGGTGTTCGCCGTCACCGGCCTGCCGAGCATGAAGTTCTCCGCCACGCAGCTGGTGGCGAAGGCCGGGAAGATCCGCGTCGACTTCTCCGTCGCGCAGGGCTCGCCGCCGCACAACTTCGTCGTCCCGCGCATCCCGGCCGCCCACACCAGCATCGTCTCCGCCGGTGAGTCGCAGAGCGTCACTTTCACGGTGACACAGCCGGGCGACTACCCGGTGGTCTGTACCCTGCATCCCAACATGACGGCCACACTGAAGATCATCTGAGTCCGAGCTGACTCCGCCGTGCCCAATGTGCTCGACGTCATCCTGCTGCTGCTCGTCGTCCTGTTCGCGGTCTCCGGCTACCGACAGGGCTTTCTGGTGGGCGCCCTGTCGTTCATCGGTTTCCTGGGCGGCGGCGTGCTCGGCGCAAAGATCGCAAAACCGTTCACCGGGCTGATCGGTCAGGAAGGTCACGGCGCGCTGGTCGGCCTGCTTGTCGTGCTTGGGCTCGCTCTGGCCGGCCAGGTCGCCGGCACGGCGGTCGGCGTCGCGCTGCGTGACCGGATGACCTGGCGGCCGGGGCGGGCCGTCGATGCCGCCGCCGGGGCGGTGCTCTCCGGGGTGTCGGTGCTGCTCATCGCCTGGCTGCTCGCGAACGTCGCCGACCGCTCCCCCTTCGAGTCACTCGCCCGATCGGTCCACGACTCCCGCGTGCTCGCGACGGTGGACGCCGGTATGCCGGACGGCGTCCGCGAGACCTTCGCCGACCTGCGCCAGCTCGCCGACGACAAGGCATTCCCCGAGGTCTTTGCCCGCCTTGGGGACGAGCGGATCATCGCAGCCGGGCCGCCGGACCCGGCCACCGCCCAGACCGCCGGGGTGCAGGCCGCGGCGGCGAGCATCGTGAAGATCCGCGGCGTCGCTCAGGCCTGCGACCAGCGGGTCGAGGGATCCGGCTTCGTCATCGCCCCCCAGCGAGTCATGACCAATGCGCACGTCGTCGCCGGGGTCCGCCATCCCACGGTCGTACTGTCCACCGGCACCGTGGCGGCCCAGGTCGTGGTGTTCGACCCGGACAAGGACATCGCCGTGCTGCGGGTGCCGGACCTGCAGCGCCCGCCGCTGCGGATACGGACCAGCCCGCCGGCCGCGGCCGAGGAGCCGGCGGTCATCGCCGGGTATCCCCAGGACGGGCCCTACACCACCGTGGCCGCCCGCGTCCGCAACCATCAGCGGGCCCCGCGCGGCGAACATCTACGAGCACGGCACCGTGGTGCGCGACATCTACGCGGTTCGCGGCCAGGTGCTGCCCGGGAACTCGGGCGGGCCGCTGCTCGCCCCGGACGGGACCGTGCTCGGCGTGGTGTTCGCCGCGGCCATCGGCGACGACGACACCGGATACGTGCTCAGCGCCGCCGAGGTCGCGCAGCCCGCCGCGGTCGGCAGCGTCGCCGTGACGCCGGTCAGCACGCAGGGATGCGACTGACCGCCGTCCCAGGTAGCCGCCGACCGACGGGAGCCGACGGGAAAACCCGGTCCCGCGCGGGGCCACGTCGACGCCTCAGGAGCCGAGCCAGGCGAGCAGCTCGGCGTTGACGAGGTCCGGAGCCTCCTCGTGGGGAAAGTGCCCGACCTCGCCGAGCAGCTTCCACGTATAGGGACCGCTGACGTAGCGACCGGACCCCTGGGCGGTGGACGGCAGGAAGCAGCGATCCGCCGCGCCGTGGATCTGCAACGTGTCAACGTGCAGCAACCGCCGCAGCTCGCCGGCGAACCGCGCCCCGTCCGGCCGGAACATCGACCGGAACATCCACCGGTGGTATTCCAGGGAGCTGTGCGCCACACCGGGGATGCGCATCGCCGAGCGGTAACGCCGCTCCGCCTCGGCGTCGGGATACCCGGGACCTCCCCACCCGCGTAAGAGGGCAGCGACCCGACCGGCGTCCCTGGCGACCAGAGCCCGTTCGGGTCGCCAGGGCAGCTGAAAGCCCGCCATGTAACGGCTCGCGGCGCCCTGGCCCCGTGGGTCCACCACGATCTGGTGCCGCAGCCGCAGCGGGTGTGGCATCGCCAGGACCGCGAGGCGACGGATGACCATCGGATGGCGGGTCGCCGTCGTCCAGCCGAGCAGCCCGCCCCAGTCGTGGCCGACGATGACCGCATCCTGCTCGCCGAGCGCCCGGATGAGGCCGGCGATGTCGTCGGACAGGGTGAACGCGTCATAACCCCGCGGCGGTTTGTCGCTCGCCCCGTATCCGCGCAGGTCCGCGGCGACGGCGCGGTAGCCCGCGGCGGACAGCGCGATGAGCTGGTGGCGCCAGGCCCACCAGAACTGCGGGAAGCCGTGCAGCAGCAGGACCAGCGGACCGCGGCCGAGCTCCGCGATGTGCAGCCGGGTGCCGTTGGCGGACACGTCCCGATGCCGCCATAGCCCGTCAATCAGGACGCTGGCGGGCTCGGAAACGGTGTCCTCCATCGCCTGCCAGAATGGCAGACCGCAATCCGTCGCGGACCGGCGGTGGGCCGGCGGTCCGCGACGGGCGGTCAGGGCTGGGTGTGCTGCGGGGTCAGCACCGCTCCACCAGGCCCCGACGGGGCAGTACCCCCCACGCCGATCGGCACGGCCGTGCTCGCCCCGGATGCGGTGCCCGCCGGCGACGCGGTGCCCGCCGATGACGCCGGTGCTGCCGATGACGCCGGTGCCGCAGTTGGATTGCGCAGCCAGGAGATGTCGTCCCGGACGGTCTGGATAGTCCGTTCAGGCGGGGAAAGTCGGCGGAACCTGCGGATCGCGAACAACGCCAGCAGACCTGCGACCACCAGGTACGCCGCCGCGGTGAGCAGGTACGACCAGAACCGTTCGACGCCGGCCCAGGTGATCAGCTCACCGAGGAAGATCGTGACCGCGATCAAGGCGCAGAGCCCAAGCCCGGCCGCCACCGCGAGGAAGGCCACCCCGAGCGCGGCCGAGACGGCCTGCCGGGCCAGCTCGGCCTTGGCGAGGTTGATCTCTTGACGGACGAGCAGCGAGACATCGCGGGTGGCCAGCGCCACCAGCTCGCCCAGCGAGGGCTCCCGGCCGTTGCGGGCCTTTCCGGCAGTAGTCGACACTTTCGTCCTCCTCTGGCTCGCGACCTGACCGGTGTGGTCGGGACGCGAGGCCCATCGCCCCGCCCAGGTGATCCGCGCCGACGGCGGACCGGGAGACCCGACCGGAGATGCCCGGCGCGGACCCCTCGCCCGTCACACCGCCGACGCACCTCCCGGCGGACCCTACGCGGCCCGCCGCTCCCTGTCCTGATGCGCAGTCTCCCCCGGACGGACGTCTCCGGAGAGAGAACGACGCGGCTGCGCCCGTGTGACGCCTTCGACGGCCGGCTTCGTAGCGACTTCGGATGGCGCGGACGGGTAGCCTGCCAACCGTGAATCCCCGCCCGTCCGGATCAGTCCTCGCCGCCGACCCGCTCGCCCGAGTCGCTGCCCTGCCTGGGGTGCGCGAGGCTGCGGACAGGGCCCGCGCGGCAGTCGACACACTGCTGCGGCACCGCGTCCTGCGCCGGCAGAGCGCCGAGGTGACCGCGGAGGCGTCTCTTCGGGTGGCTCGCGCCTCGGCCGCTTTGGAGGGGCACGAGATCAGCCTGGACGGGCTACGCGGCTACCTCTCGGGCGCTGGCACTGACGCGCCGCTCACCCCGGCGGGCGGGAACCCGGCCGCGCAGTCGGCCCCGCCGGCCGGCGGTGAGGTTCCGGCCGGCCTGCTCTCTACCAGCCTGCCCTCCCTCGCCACGCCTGCCCTCGACCAGCCCTCCCCCGTCGTGCTGGGAACAGTCCGGCTCTGTGCCGAGCTCGGGATGCTCGCGCCGGCCTGGGAGCGGGCGCCCCGCCAGGCCCTCGCGCGAATGCACGTCCTGTTGGGACGCGGATACCTGCCCGACGATGAGCTCGGCCGGCCGCGTGCCGACGCGGGCACCCGCGAGCTGCTCGACCCGCTGCGGCTCGGCCCGCCGCCTCATTCGGTCGAGACCTCGGTGCGACTGGATGGCCTGACCGGGCTACTCGTCGCCCCGACCACGGCGCCGGCCGTCGTGGTGGCCGCAGTGGTACACGGGGAGCTGCTGGCGCTACGGCCCTTCGGCGCGCTGGACGGCGTCATCGCCCGAGCTGCCGCCCGGCTGGTCCTCATCAGCCGCGGTCTGGACCCCAAGGCGCTGACCGCCACCGATGTCGGACATCTGGAAATCGACCAGGTCGATGGCTCCGGAACGCCGGTCCTCGGATACCGCGACGCCGCCGCGGCCTACGTGAACGGTGGGGCGCAGGGGGTCACGGCCTGGGTGCTGCACTGCGCGAGGGCCCTCGAACTGGCCGCCCGGGAGTCGCTGGCCGTCTGCGAGGCGCTCGGCCGCGCCGCCGCCTGATCAATCCCGCGGTTTCGCCGCGCCCCCGCGCAGGGGATGCGTCCCACGAGCGAGGGCAGGCCCAGAACCCGCGTAACGCGCGGTTTGAGCCCGTCCGCTCTCGGGGTAAGCCCTGACATGTCGGATCCAGTAGCCGCAGTGCCATCCGACCCGGTCCAAGACGGGCAACCTCCATGTGGGCCATGTCCCGAGGCGGCCCGCGCACTCCCCCCTTGCGTGGGCCGCCCCCTCTCTGTCGTCGGCGCGAGTTCCCCGGCCGCGGGCCAAAGCCTCCATGACAGCCCAGCGAGGCCCTGTGGAGAGCGCTCATCCACAGAGCCCGCTTCGGCGCATGGTGGGCCACGTCCTCCCCAGACCGACCGGGAATCGAGCCCGCCATGCCTCCCGCCATGCCTCTGCTCACCTCCGCGGACGGCCGCGGAGCGCGGCCACTCCTCGTGACCAGCGCCCCGGACCTGCTCGACGATCTTCTGCGCCTGGCCGCAGCCGCCGACGTCACCACAACCGTCGCCACCGAACTGGGCGCGCTACGCCGCGCCTGGGCGGTGGCGCCGCTGGTCGTCGTCGGCATGGACCGCGCCGAGGCATGCATCGCCGCAGGCCTACCGCTGCGCCCGCACGTGGTCCTGGTCGGCGGCCACGTCGAGGACGGCCGAGTGTGGTCCGCGGGCCCCCGCATTGGCGCCGATCACGCGATCTTCCTGCCGGAGGCGGAGCCCTGGCTGATCGACGTCTTCAGCGATCTCGACAGCCTCAGGCGCGGATCGGTGACGATCGGGGTGGTCGCCGGCCGGCGCGGCAGCGGCGCGTCGACGCTGGCCGTCTCGCTGGCGCTGTCGGGCCTGCGCCACGGCCTGCGCACAATGCTGATCGACGCCAACCCACGGGGCGGCGGGGTGGCGCCCGGATTCGCGCGGCTCCTGCCGGCCGTGGGTGATCCCCCGCCGGGCGGCTCCGACCCGCGGCCGACGAAACCCTTCCCGCCGCCGGACGGAGCGCCCCCGGGCCAGCTGCGCGGAAACGTATCCACCTTCCGACCGGAGCTGCTGACACGGGGCGGCGACCTGACGGTGGTGTCCTGGGATCTTGGCCTCGGGCCCGACGTCCCGGTTGGGCCGATGGCCACGCTGCTCTCGACCGCCCGGTCCACGTCGGACCTGGTGGTCATCGACCTGCCCCGGCAGCAGGACCCGGCCGCTACCCTCGCACTCGACTCCTGCCGGACGGCGCTGGTGGTGCTGCGGGCAGATCTGGCGTCCGTGATGGCTGCCGAGCGTGTCTGCACGGTAGTCGGGCGACGCTGCCCGGACGTGCAGGCGGTTGTGCGGCGACGCCCGTCGGCCGGGATCGCCCCCGCGGCGATCAGCGAGATGCTCGGAGTGCCGCTGGCCGGGGTCATCGCCGACGCCCGCCAGCCGGCGGCCACGGCCGGCACCGGCGCGCCGCGGGATGCCGCCGCTCGGCGACCGGCTGCTGGCCCGGCTGGGGCTCCTGCCGTGGCCGAACAGCCAAGAGGCACCGGAAGGCCCGAGCACGGAGCCCCGGACATGGGCGTGAAGGGCCGCCGCGGCGGCGCGCCGCCGCCGACCGGGCAGCGGCCGGTGGCAGCCTGGGATACGCGCCCGAGCCGGGATGCGGCGGGCCTGCGCGGGTCGGCGTCGGCGACCACCGAGTCCCTCAGCACCGAAACGCCCAGCACCGGCCCCCTCGGCGCAGGGCCGCTTGATCCCTTCCTCGCCGATCCGCACGTCACCGACGTGCTGGTGAACGCCCCCGACGAGGTCTGGGTGGAGCGGCAGGGCCGGCTGACGAGGACGGGGGTCACCTTCGCCGACGAGGATGCGGTGCGCCGCCTCGCCGTCCGACTCGCGGCGGCCGCCGGCCGCCGGCTGGACTCCGCCGTGCCCTTCGCCGACGTCCTGCTGGGCGACGGCACCCGGATGCACGCCGTCCTCGCGCCCACCACCGTGCGCGGCACCTGCCTGTCCCTGCGGCGCCCCCGGCGCCGGCCGTTCACCTTCGACGAACTCGTGCTTGCCGGCACGCTGAGCCCCGCGGTGGCCGCGGTGCTCCACGCGCTGCTGCACGCACGGCTCGCGGTCGTCGTGACGGGTGGCACCGGCACGGGCAAGAGCACACTGCTCGCCGCCCTGCTGGGCGCGGTGCGTCCGGGCGAGCGAATCGTTCTCGTCGAGGACACCGCCGAGCTCGCGGTGAGCCGGCCCGGCCTGGTCCGGTTGGAGGCCCGGCCGCCCAACATCGAGGGCGCCGGCGAAGTGACCCAGCGCGAGCTGGTTCGGCAGGCGATGCGGATGCGACCGGACCGCCTCGTCGTCGGCAAGGTCCGCGGACCCGAGGTGCTCGATCTGCTCGTAGCCCTCAACACCGGGCACGAGGGAGGTCTGAGCACCGTGCACGCGAACGACACAGGTGCCCTACCCACCCGGCTGGAGGCGTTGACCTCCCTCGCCGGGCTGTCCCGGGCGGCGGTGCACAGCCACGTCGCCGCGGCCCTGCACGCGGCCGTCCACCTGCACCGGGATGCGGACGGCCAGCGCAAGGTCCGGGCGGTCGGCGTGTTCCGCCGGGCGCCCGACGGGCTGGTGCAGGTCGTCCCCGCGTTGATCGCACCCCCGGCCGCCTTCCGGCGGGCAGACCCGCGGCGCGGCGACGGCCCCGTGGCCGCGGAGGGGCTGCCGCTGCTGCGAAGCCTGCTCGACGTCCGCGGGGTGCGCCTGCCAGCATTCGTCGGCGCTGCCGCGCCACCAGGGCAGCGATCTTGATCGCCCCGATGAGGGTAGCGGGCTCGGCCACCCGCGCCCGCCGTCGCGGCCCGAACGGGACCGCGCGGACAAACCGGACCGCTGCGGTCGCGGTGGCGCCCACCGCCATGCTGGGTATTGCCGTGCTGGGCACTGCCGCAGTACTCACGGTGAGCGCCGGACCCATCGCCGCGGTGACTGTAAGCGTGGCGCTCGGCTGTCTCGCACGCGCCGTTCGGCGGGAGCGGGCGCTGCGGCGGCAGGCCATGGTGCGCGCGTGCGCGGAGGACTTTCTCGCAGCCTTCGCCGCGGAACTCGACGCAGGGGGTCCCCACGGGCACGCCCTGCGCGCCGCCGCAGGCGGCATCGACGAGCTCGGTACCGCCCCGGGCCGTGCCCCTGGCTGGATCCCGCTCGACCAGCTGGCGGCGACGCTCGCAGGAACGGACGACCCCGGGGTCACCCTGTGCCGAAACGAGGCCAACGCCGTGCGCCAGCTCGGCATCGCTTACCAGGTCTGCACAATGATCGGCGCCCGGCTCGCGCCCGTCGCCACGATGCTGGCCTCACTGGCCCGGGCCGACGCCGTGCGGGCCGGGGAACTGGCGGCGGCACTGGCCGGCCCTCGGTCCTCCGGCCGGCTGGTGGCCGCGCTCCCGCTGGCCGGGATCGCGCTGGGACCGCTGGCCGGCGGCCACCCGCTGCACACGCTGCTTGCCACCCCCGCCGGCAACGCCTGCCTGGCGGTCGGGGGCGTGGCTGACCTGGTGGGACTGCGCTGGCTGCGGTCCTTCGCGGACCGGGTCGAGCGGCGAGCGGGCCCGGTGGCCATGGATGCCGCCCGGACCGGCGGACCGGCCGGCACTGGCACCGGCACCGGGCGCGAGCACCTGATCGCCGATCTACCGTTGGCCCTCGACCTGATCGCGGCGTGCTGGGCAGGGAGCTGCACCGGGCCGCCGACACGATGGCGACGGGGGCCGACGCTCACACCGCCTGCCAGCGGCTGGTCGCTGCCACCGTCACGCGCGGCCGCGCTGCGCGGCTGACGCGATTGCTGCGCAGCAATTCGCGCGCGTCGCCGGGATCGCGCTGGACCGCGATGATGCGGGCGGCTGTCTCAGCCTTCGACCGGGCTCAGACGTCCGGTGCGAAACCGGCCGCCGCCCTCGTCCGGCTCGCCCAGCGGGCCCGCGACGAGGCCCACGCGGAAAGCATCGCTGCGGCCCGCCGAGCCGGCGTGCTGGCCGTCGCTCCGCTCGGCCTCTGCTTCCTGCCGGCCTTCCTGCTGATCGGCGTCGTCCCGGTCGTACTCGGGTCCCTACCAAATCTGCTGCCGGCGTAGCCATCCACTGCCGGCGTGACCCGCACGCACCACCCGATCCAGCTCTGCCCCGCTCCCGGAGGTATCCCTGATGTTCCCGTCCAGGATGTTCCCCTCGTCCAGGATGTTCCCGTCGTCCAGCCGCCTGTCCCGCAGCCCGTTCATCTGGGCCGTCTTCCGCCGCGCCCTCGCCGGCCGCCGCGGCACGGGCGGCCGTGACCTGGGGATGTCCACCGCCGAATACGCGGTCGGCACGCTCGCCGCGGTCGCGTTCGCCGGTGTCCTCTACGCGGTCGTGTCGAGTTCCGCGACTCGCTCGCTGGTCTCGTCGGTCGTGCAGCGCGCGCTGACCGCCTCGTTCTGAGCGGCCGCGATGCGCTGGTCCAGCACAGTGCCGCGGGGGCATGCGCACCCCACACCCCGCCCGCCGGCAGTCTCCCGGCCCCGGCGGGACGCAACCCGCAGGGCAGACGGCGGTCAGGCGACCGCGGAACTCGCGGCCGGCCTGCCCTCGCTGTTCGTCGTCTTCTTCCTCGCAGCCTGGATGCTCTCAGCGGTCGGTGCCCAGGCCCGGTGCGCCGACGCAGCGCGGATCGGCGCCCGGCTCGCGGCCAGGGGGGAGGCGCCGGCGACGGTCTCCGCCGCGGTGACCCGGGCGGCGCCCCGCGGCGCAGCCCTGCAGCTGCACCACCAGGCGGGCCTGGTCGACGTCGAGGTTTCGGCGCCGGTAGGGGCCGCCGGCCTCGGCCGGCTGGTGCCGGCACTCGTCGTGACGGCGCACGCCATCACTCCCGTGGAGCCGGCCGCCTGCGCTACACCGGACTGCTCACCGCCGTGACCGCTGATGGCCACTACCCTCCGACCGCCTCGACCCCCTGCGCGGCGGCCGGGGAGGGGCGGGACGCCGGATCGGCGACGGTGTGGCTGCTCGCCGTCCTGTTCGCGCTGCTGTCGCTGGCCGGACTCGCCTTCACCGTGACGGTGATCGGCGCGTCGCGGCAACAGGCTGCGGCGGCCGCCGATCTCGCGGCTCTCGCTGCCGCCGCCCTACCCGCGGTCGACGAGCAGTCCGTGTGCGCGCGAGCCGGAGAGATCACTGCCGCCAACGGCGCCCGCCTGCTGGGCTGTCGAGTTGCCGCCGACGCGGTGGAGATCGCCGTCAGCGTGCGCCTACCGGCGGTGGTCGGCGTGCTGGCCGACCTGACCGTCCACGCCCGGGCCGGCCCATGGGGCGGCGCGGCGGGCGCCTACCGGCCGGCGTCCCAGGAAGGGGGCCGGTCAGGAGCGGGCCCCCGCCCCGTCCTGAGCGGCCTGGTCGGCCTGGTCGGCCTGGTCGTGGTCGCGGGTCTCCCGTCGGCCCAGGTCCGCCACGCGGGCCACGATCCGGTCGCCGCGTCGCGGATGCGTGTTCGTCCGCAGCGGCGCGCTGGAACCGGCGGGCGGCGGCTCGGTGGCCGGGTTGTCCGAGGCCGGCGGGGTGGGGACGCGCACGGCGGACCGCACCGGCGTGGTCTGCCGGACCTCGCCGGACAAGGTGGGCGAGGTGGGCGAGGTGTCGGCACCATGGGGCGAGACGGCCTCGGCGTCCGGCCGGGTCGCGAGGACCGGGCGGGCCTCAGAGACCGGGCGGGCCTCGGCGGCCGGCCGCTTCGCGAGAGTGGGGCGCTTGGCGAGGGTGGGGCGGGACCGGGTGGGTGCACCGGTGGTCCGCTCGCCGGACCGCCTGCCGACCTCGGCAGCGGGAGCCGGGGGCGTCACCGCGGGAGCGAGCGGCGCAACACCAACCGGCGCCGGCGCGGAAGGCGCCGGCGCCGTGCGGATCGCCGCCAGCTCACGTGCCCGCTGCCGCTCGAGCCGCCGACGGTGGCAGTCCCGCGCCAGGCCCTGCAGGGTCAGCTGCACTCCCACGACCACCAGCACCCCGGCGGCGAGACCTAGCACGAAAAGGCCCCAGATGTCGAAGGAGAGGGATTGCCCCATGATCATCACGTCTGTCTGGCCGCTGTTCTCCAGCACCAGATCGGCGGTAAAAACTCCCGCGACCAGCAACAACACGACACCGACGGTTACCACCGGTACCTCCAGAACCATGGACATGGGCGAAACCGGCCATGAAGACCCGCTGGGCTCGGCTTACCCGCCTTTGGTCACGGCGGAACCGCACAGGCGCGGTGTGATCCGCGGTTCAGCCGACCGTGCCGCTCACCGCGGTGAGCAGGCGCCAGGCCGCGGCCTTGTCGAGCGGCTCGTTTCCATTGCCGCACTTTGGCGACTGCACGCAGGAGGGGCAGCCGGCCGGGCATTCACACGCGCCGATGGCGTCTCGGGTGGCGGCCAGCCAGTCTCCGATACGCAGAAATCCCCGTTCGGCGAATCCCGCGCCGCCGGCGTGGCCGTCGTAGACGAAGACGCTGGTCCGGCCCGTGTCCGGGTGCAGGGCAGTCGACACGCCACCGATATCCCAACGGTCGCAGGTGGCGAACAGCGGAAGCAGGCCGATGGCTGCGTGCTCGGCGGCGTGCACCGCGCCGGGCACATCCGCGGCCTCGACGGCGGCGCCGGCGAGCAGATCGTCGGTGACGGTGTACCAGACGGCGCGCGTCCGCAGCTGCCTCGGCGGCAGGTCCAGCGGCTCCTGGCCGAGCACCTCCCCGGTCGCGACGAGCCGACGCTGGTAGCCGACGACCTGGTTGGTGACCTCGACCACCCCAAGGTGCACCTCCACGTCGGGCAGGATTCGCGATCGCGACGACTCGACGATCCGGATGTCGGTGTGCTCGCGCGCGACCGTCGTCCACTCCGGGGACTCCTCGCGGACGAACGCCACCGACTCGGGCAGATCCAGGTCGTCCACGACGAAGCTCGAGCCCTGATGGAGGTAGACGGCGCCGGGATGCACCGCGGAGTGCGCGGCCGCCGCGTCGACGGTGCCCAGCAGGCGTCCGGTGGCCGTCTCGACGATGCGGACCGGGGGGCCGCCGGCCCCCCGGATATCCACCTCCGGCCGAGTCCGCTGGGTCCAGAACCAGCTCGTGGGCCGGCGGCGCAGCCGCCCGCGGCGGACCAGGTCGTCGACAACGCGCGGCGCCGCCGGGCCGAACAGGCCCAGGTCCGCCTCGGTGAGGGGCAGCTCGGCGGCGGCGCACTCCAGCTGCGGGCCGAGCACGTAGGGGTTGTCCGGGTCGAACACGCAGGCTTCCACCGATCGACCGAACACCGCCTCCGGATGGTGGACGAGGTACGTGTCAAGCGGATCGTCCCGGGCGACCAGTACCGCGAGCGACCGCTGCCCGTCCCGGCCGGCCCTGCCGGCCTGCTGCCACAGCGAGGCGAGGGTGCCCGGAAAGCCGGCGGTGATCGTGGCATCCAGGCCGCTGATGTCCACCCCGAGCTCCAGCGCCGACGTCGCCGCGACACCGAGCAGGTCCCCCGCGCGCAGCCGGCGTTCCAACTCGCGGCGCTCCTCCGGCAGGTAGCCGGCCCGATAGGCCGCCACTCGGTCCGCGAGGTCCGAATCCACGTGGCCCAGCTCTCGGCGGGCGGTGATCGCCACAACCTCCGCGGACCGGCGGGACCGGACGAACACCAGGGTGCGCACGCCGTCGGCGACGAGATCGGCGAGCAGGTCGGCCGACTCGGCGGTGACCGACCGCCGGACCGGCGCGCCGTTCTCACCGGCGCCGCGCGGCTCGCCCGGGGCACCCTGCGCCTCTCCCTCGGCCGGCCGCCGCCACAGCAGCGGGGGTTCGTAGAGCACGAAGTCCATCGGGCCCCGGGGCGCGCCGTCGTCATCGATCACCTCGACGTCGACGCCGGTGAGCCGCCCGGCCGACAACTGCGGGTCGGCGGCGGTGGCGGACGCCAGCAGGAACACCGGCTCCGACCCGTAACGTGCGCAGACCCGCCGCAGCCGCCGGATCACCGCGGCGACATGCGCGCCGAACACGCCGCGGTAGCCATGGCATTCGTCGATCACGACGAACCGCAGCCCGCGCAGGAACTGTGCCCACCGCCAGTGCTGGGGCAGGATCCCGCGATGGATCATGTCGGGATTGGTCAGGACGAGGCCGGCATGGGCCCGGACCCAGTCCCGCTCGGCCGCCGGCGTGTCACCGTCGTAGGTTGCGGCCCGCACCCCGGTAAGCCGAAGCGACCGCACCGCCCGCAGCTGATCATGCGCGAGGGCCTTCGTCGGCGACAGGTAGAGCGCGCGGGCGCCGGGCTGCGTGAGCAGCCGGGACAGCACGGGCATCAGGTATCCCAGCGACTTCCCGGAGGCCGTGCCGGTCGCCAGCACGACGCTGCGGCCGGCGTGGGCCGCCTCGGCAGCCGCCGCCTGGTGCGTCCACGGCTCGTCGATCCCGGCGGCGACCCACCGCCCACGCAGCACCGGGTCGACCCACTCCGGCCAGGGCGCCCGCCGCCCCGGCCGGGCCGCAACCGGCTCGACATGCGTCATGCACTGTGCCCGCCGCGCGTCGCGGCGCAGCCCGGCGAGGACCGTGTCCGCGCCGCCGATGTCCGCCGGCGAGCCCACGACCGTCGAGGATATGCGCCCCGGCGCCGTCAGCGGCAGGACGATGAGCGATCCACAGGCCACCACCCGATGGACCACCCGTCACGCAACCGCGAATCGGCGCTGCTGACCAGCCCCGCCCAGACAAGATCAGGGATAGATTCCAGCAGACGTCATCGACTACGCCGCCGCAATACCGGTTACCGCGATCTGTGTCGCGGGCCGCCGGGTTGATCCCCCTCATGGGAGGGTAATGGCGCCGTGATGTCGGTCGCCCGAAGTGCGGGACGGCCTGAGGCACCCAAGGAGGATCCGTGGACCTGTCCCTCACGACTCGCCAGGAAGGCAACCACACGGTCGTCGTGGTGGGCGGCGAGATCGACGTGTACACCGCACCGAAGCTGCGCGAGCAGCTCATTGAGCTTGTCTCCGGAGGGTCCTACCACCTGGTCGTCGACATGGAGGGCGTCGAGTTCCTCGACTCGACCGGCCTCGGTGTCCTGGTCGGCGGCCTCAAGCGCGTGCGCGCGCACGAGGGCTCCCTGCGACTGGTCTGCACCCAGGAACGCATCCTCAAGATCTTCCGGATCACCGGTCTCACTAAGGTCTTCCCGATCCATTCCTCCATCGAGGAAGCGCTCGCCGCCAGCGAGTGAGTGAGCCGGACATCACGCCTTCGGAAAGGCAGGCACCGCCGTATGCCCACCGTTGAGCTGCGGTTCGCCGCCTTGAACGGACACGTCCGCACCGCGCGGATGATCGCCACGGCGGTCAGCCGGCGGGCCGGGATTCCCGCCGGAGCCGCCGACGAGATCAAGCTGGCGGTCACGGAGGCATGCGCCCGCGCGGTGCGCGTCAACCGCCGACATGCACCGGACTCGCCGGTGCATGTCGCACTCGTCGATACGCCCGACACCTTCACGATCACCGTTGCCGACTGCGGGCGCCCCGGTGACGAGGTCGCACCGGGTCCCGACGGCGGCCTCGTCACCGCCTCCACGCTGCTGGACCTCGAACCCGAGGCCGCCGACCCACCCTGGTGGTCCGATACGTCCGACGACGACTCCGCCGAGGACAGCGCGGGCTTCCCACCGGGCCTCGGACTCGCCCTCATCGAGGGCCTCGTCGACGAGGTCGAGATCAGCCGCGGGCCCGACGGGGTGGGCACCGTCGTGGCGATGACCTGGCACACCGGCGTCGAGGCCGCGCCCTACAAGACGGCCCGTTGACCTCCTCTCCGCCCTGAAGCTGATGGGCGGGGATTCCCCCGTGTGCTGTGCCGTGGTGGACGTGGGCTTCGGGTGGGTTCCCGCTTCGCGTTGACGTCCCGGTTGTGGACCCCGACGACCTGCGTCCGTCCGGCGTCGCACACCGACCGCGCCAGCCGCGTCCGGCCCAGGCCGGCGCCGACGTCGCCTGACGCTCGCGCGGAGCTCTGGCTCCCTGCGACGCCCAATGCCTCCGCGCCCACGAGTCGCATTTTTCCGATAAAAGCTTTTCGCCCGTTATCGGATAAATAGTCATCAACGCGAAGCTTCATATTATGCATCCAATCGCAGCCGACCCGGCGGGCGATCGCAGAAAAAGCAGCACACATCACAGTGGTGTGGATAGACTCCGCCGCATCTCGCGGACGGTTGATCCAACCGCCCGAAGACCCCCTTGTACTCCCCGTGAAACCTGCCGGAAGCGTCGAAATCAGGATGAATCCGGCCGATCTCACTCCGAGTGTCGCCGGATGCGGCGCCCGGCCGTCACCGTCTCTATGCCGTGGGACCCGTCGGAATCGGCACCCATGAGCCATCGACACGCGCGGAGGGGGCACAGAGTAGACCGGGAGGAACCATGTCCCCGATCCACGCCCTGCAGTCCGAGGGCACTGGAATCGACCTTAGTGGCAGCGCCCTCGGCCTGGTCGCCGGTGTGGCGATAGTTGCAGCCCTCGCGCTGCTCGTCGCCGGCTACCTGGCACGGGAGGTGTTGGCCGCCAGCCCCGGAACCGCGCGGATGGTGGAGGTCGGGCAGGCGGTTCAGGAAGGCGCTGCGGCCTACCTCAGACGGCAGTTCAAGACGTTGGCAGGATTTGTCGTCGTCATCCCCTTTGTCCTGTTGCTGCTTCCGTCCGACGATACCGGGGCCAAGGTCGGGAGATCGGTCTTCTTCGTGGTCGGCGCCCTCTTCTCGGCGCTTGTCGGTTTTGTCGGGATGTGGCTCGCGACCAGGGCGAACACCCGCACGGCGGCCGCGGCGATGACCCACGGAGAGAGGGCCGCCGTGCGCATCGCCTTCCGGACAGGCGGCGTCGTGGGCATGTTCACGGTCGGTCTCGGCCTGCTCGGCGCCGCTGTCGTCGTGCTCGTCTTCCGGGACACCGCGCCGCAGGTACTGGAGGGGTTCGGATTCGGAGCCGCTCTGCTCGCGATGTTCATGCGGGTCGGGGGTGGCATCTTCACCAAGGCCGCGGACGTCGGAGCCGACCTGGTCGGAAAGGTCGAACAGGGCATCCCGGAGGACGACCCGCGCAACGCGGCGACGATCGCCGACAACGTCGGCGACAACGTCGGCGACTGCGCCGGTATGGCCGCGGACCTGTTCGAGTCCTACGCGGTGACGCTGGTCGCAGCGCTGATCCTCGGGGTGAGCGCCTTCGGCGAGCGAGGGCTGGTGTTCCCGCTGCTGATCCCGGCCGTCGGGGTCGTCACGGCGGTCATCGGCATCTTCGCGGTATCGCCACGGGCCGGCGACCGCAGCGGGATGGCCGCGATCAATCGCGGCTTCTTCACCTCCGCGGTGGTGTCGGCGATCGGCGTGGTGATCGTCTCGGTGCTCTATCTGCCGACGGACTTCGCCGGATTCCCCGGACTCGAGTCCAGCACCCAGTCCGGCAATCCGCGGGTCATCGCGATCAGCGCCGTTCTTATCGGCATCGTGCTCGCCGCGGCCATCCAGCTGCTCACGGGATACTTCACCGAGACGACCCGCCGGCCGGTGCGGGATGTGGCCCAGGCATCGCTCACCGGACCGGCCACGAACATTCTCGCCGGCATCGGTGTCGGCCTGGAATCCGCGGTCTACTCCTCCCTGCTCATCGGGGCCGCGGTCTTCGGCGCCTATCTGCTTGGCTCGGGCAGCGTCACGATCGCGTTGTTCGCGGTCGCGCTGGCGGGCACCGGACTACTGACCACGGTGGGCGTCATCATCTCGATGGACACCTTCGGCCCGGTGAGCGACAACGCCCAGGGCATCGCCGAGATGTCTGGCGAGATGGACGAGCAGGGCAGCGCCATCCTGACCTCCCTCGACGCCGTGGGCAACACCACGAAGGCCATCACGAAGGGCATCGCGATCGCCACCGCAGTCCTGGCCGCGACCGCGTTGTTCGGCTCGTTCACCGACACGGTGACCAATGCTCTCGGCGACGCCGGCGTCCGCCCGGAAACCGGGCGAGGGACGGTCGGCGGACTGAACATCGCCTATCCCGACGCTCTGGTCGGGCTCGTCATCGGCGCGGCCGTCGTCTTCCTGTTCTCGGGGCTCGCCATCAACGCGGTGGGCCGTGCGGCCGGCCGGGTCGTGATGGAGGTGCGCAACCAGTTCCGCACCAGGCCCGGAATCATGACCGGCAGCGAGAAGCCGGACTACGGCGCGGTTGTCGACATCTGCACCAGGGATTCGCTCCGTGAACTGATTACCCCGGGGACGCTGGCGGTCCTGGCCCCGATCGCGGTCGGCTTCGGCCTCGGTTATCCGCCGCTGGGGGCGTTCCTCGGCGGTGCCATCGCCGGCGGCGTCCTGATGGCCGTGTTCCTGGCGAACTCCGGCGGCGCGTGGGACAACGCGAAGAAGCTCGTCGAGGACGGGAACTACGGCGGGAAGGGCTCGGAGGTCCACGCCGCGACCGTGATCGGCGACACGGTCGGCGACCCGTTCAAGGACACCGCCGGGCCGTCCATCAACCCGCTACTCAAGGTGATGAACCTGGTCAGCCTGCTGATCGCACCGACGGTGGTGAAGTACTCGGTCGGCACCGACCGGAACACGCCACTGCGCATCGGCATCGCCCTCGCCGCGGTCGTCGTCATCGTCGCGGTGATCGTCGTGTCCAAGCGGCGCAGCTCGATGATCGCTGGAGATCCACCGGCCGCGCAGGCGGCAGCCCCGAGCTCGGAAACGATCAACGTCTGACCGCGATCCCGACCATCGACACAGCCGGGCACGGGGACAGACACCGGGGATCAGTCACCCAGAGCAACATTCGGGGGCCTGCGGTGGTGACTATACACCACCGCCGCACACTCTCGTGCGGGCCCGGTCGGGCCGTCCAGGCGTCATCGGGTGCGCCGTGGGTAGGCGTCGGGCTACCGAAGCCCTATCCGGACGGGAAGCTTCGCGGAATCCAACAGCGGCGTACGGTGCTGCGAGGCACCGCTTGCACACCGGCGGCCGCCGCCTGCCCGATCAGCACCCGCCGGACGCACGTTCGCCAGGCCACGCCAGATCGGGCACCGGGCACCACCCAAGCAACATCCGCCATATCCGGGACCTACGCTTCGCCCACCGGTCATCGCACCGAGCACGCTGCACCGAGGAGAGAAGTGCGACCGCGCACGAAGACGACGACACCGACGACCGCGCGGTCATCCGCCCCGGTCGCCGAGCCCGGCGAGCCCACCAGGACCGGCCCCACGCCGAGCCCGGACGCAAGCGCGGCCTCAGCAGAGGTGCCCACCAGGCGTACGAGCGGCCGGGCCGCTACGAGCCGAGCTGCGACGGGAGGCACGACGGCCGGCCGGCCGGCGACCGGATCGAGCGGCTCCGCCGGTGCCGCGCCCAAGCCGACCCCAGGTACGGGCATGCGCCTGGTGATCGTGGAGTCCCCGGCGAAGGCGAAGACCATCGCCGGCTACCTCGGCCCGGGCTGGCAGGTGGAGTCGAGCATCGGCCACATCCGCGACCTGCCGCGCAGCGCCGCCGATGTCCCAGCCGCGCACAAGGGCAAGCCGTGGGCCCGGCTCGGCGTCGACGTCGACAACGACTTCGAACCGCTTTACGTTGTCACGCCGGACAAGAGGCTGCAGGTCAGCAAGCTCAAGGCGTTGGTGAAGGACGCCACCGAGCTCTACCTCGCGACAGACGAGGACCGCGAGGGCGAGGCGATCGCCTGGCACCTGCTCCAGACGCTGAAGCCGACGGTGCCGGTGAAGCGGATGGTGTTCCACGAGATCACTCCGCAGGCGATCCGCCGCGCCGTCGACAACCCCCGCGAGATCGACGAGAACCTGGTCAACGCACAGGAGACCCGTCGCATCCTGGACCGCCTCTACGGCTACGAGGTCTCCCCCGTGCTGTGGAAGAAGGTCATGCCGAAGCTGTCGGCGGGCCGCGTTCAGAGCGTGGCGACCCGGGTCCTGGTCGAGCGGGAGCGGGCCCGGATGCGGTTCCGCTCGGCGGAGTACTGGAACATCGAGGGTCTGTTCGGCGCAACGGTCGCCCGCCAGAACTGGCCGGCAGGAACCGACGGCGCGGACGCAGGCGGAGCCGGCTCGGGCGTGGAACGCACTCCGCTGCCGGCGACACTCGTCGCCCTCGACCGCAACCGGATCGCCACCGGCCGGGACTTCGCACCGACCGGCGAGCTGACCACGTCCGGTGTGACCCGGCTGGACGAGGCGGGCGCGGGCGCCCTGCGCGACCGGCTGGCCGATGCGGCGTTCGCGGTGCGCTCGGTGGAAACCAAGCCGTACCGCCGTTCGCCGTACCCGCCGTTCATGACCTCCACGCTGCAGCAGGAGGCGGGCCGCAAGCTGCGATTCTCCAGCCAGCGCACCATGCAGATCGCGCAGCGGCTGTATGAGAACGGCTACATCACCTACATGCGTACGGACTCGACGAACCTGTCCGAGACCGCGCTCGCCGCGGCCCGTTCCCAGGCCGAGAGCCTCTACGGCGCGGAGTACGTGCCGGCCCGGCCGCGCACATACACCAAGAAGGTCAAAAACGCCCAGGAGGCGCACGAGGCGATCCGGCCCGCCGGCGATCACTTCCGCACCCCCGGGGAGGTCCGCGGCGAGCTCGACCTCGACTCCTACCGGCTGTACGAGCTGATCTGGCAGCGCACGGTCGCGAGTCAGATGGCGGACGCCCGGGGCACCAGCGCCACGATCCGGCTCGGCGCCACGTCGTCGGCCGGAGAGAACGCGGAGTTCTCCGCGTCCGGCAAGGTCATCACCTTCCCCGGTTTCCTGCGCGCCTACGTCGAGGGCGCGGACGACCCCGACGCGGAGCTGGAGGACCGCGAACGGCGCCTGCCCGACGTCCGCGCGGGCGACCCGCTCGAGGTCCGCTCGCTGACTCCCCGCGGGCACGCCACCAGCCCGCCGGCCCGATTCACCGAAGCCAGCCTGGTCAAGACGCTCGAGGAACTCGGGATCGGCCGGCCGTCCACATACGCCTCGATCATCGGCACGATCCAGGATCGCGGCTATGTGTGGAAGAAGGGCTCGGCGCTTGTGCCGAGCTTCATCGCGTTCGCCGTCGTCGGCCTGCTGGAGGACCACTTCGGCCGGCTGGTGGACTACCGGTTCACCGCGACGATGGAAGACGACCTCGACGACATCGCGGCCGGCACCGCGGCGTCCACCGACTGGCTGACCCGCTTCTACTTCGGCACGGGAGACGGCACGGGGAACGGCTCCGACCCCGGCACCGCGGCCGGGCTCAAGCACCTCGTGAGCGAACGACTCGGCGAGATCGACGCCCGCGAGGTGAACTCGATCCCGCTTGGCGAGGCCGACGACGGTACGACGGTCGTGGTGCGGGTCGGGCGGTACGGCCCCTACGTCCAGCACGGAGAGAGCCGGGCCAGCGTGCCCGACGACCAGGCCCCGGACGAGCTCACCGTCGCCCACGCGCTGGAGTTGCTGGCCGCCCCGAGCGGGGACCGGGTGCTCGGGGCGGACCCGGCGACGGGCGCGACGATCACGGCCAAGGCCGGCCGGTTCGGCCCGTACGTCACGACGGACACCGATCCGCCGCGCACGTCCAGCCTGCTGCGGACGATGTCGCTGGAGACGCTGGCCCTCGACGACGCCGTGAAACTGCTGATGCTGCCGCGCAACCTCGGCGCCGGTGCGGACGGCGAGGAGGTGACCGCGCAGAACGGGCGGTACGGCCCCTACGTGAAGAAGGGCGCCGAGAACCGGTCGCTGGAGTCCGAGGATCAGCTGTTCACGGTGACCCTCGCCGAGGCGCTGGCGCTACTCGCTCAGCCCAAGGCACGAGGCCGCCGAGCAGCCGTCCAGACGCCCCCGCTGCGCGAACTCGGCAACGACTCGGTCAGCGGCAAACCGATGGTCGTCCGCGAGGGACGTTTCGGCCCCTACGTGACCGACGGCGAGACCAACGCGAGCCTGCGCAAGGGCGACGCCGTCGAATCGATCACGGACGAGCGCGCCGCGGAGCTGCTCGCGGACCGCCGAGCCCGTGGTCCGGCCACCCCCAAGCGCGCGGCCCGAGGCACCGCCAAGTCGACGACGGCCAAGAGCGGCACCGCCAAGTCCACGACGGCCAAGTCCACCACGACGAAGCCGGCTGCGGCGAAGTCCACGACGGCGAAGACGGCCGCCAAGTCCGGCACCACCAAGAGCTCGGCGGCGAAGTCGGGCTCGACCAAGGCCGGCGCGGCGAAGGGCAGCGCGGCGAAGAAGGCCGGCGAGGAGTCGGCGGTCACCGGGTCGTCCGCTCCGGACGACGGCGGTGGCGGTGGCGGTGGCACCCGCCGGATGGGCTGATGGCCTCGCCGATCCGTCCGGCTCCAGGGCCGGCCGACGCGGCGGGGGACGACTCGGCGGCGACGACCGTGGGACCCCCCGCGGCCGGCTTCACCACGACCATCACGTCCCCCGCAGGCACGGATGGCCAGCCGGCTGCCGACCGGGCCTCGGACACGAGCGGCTCGACGGCGACGTCCGCGGACGGCACGATCCCGGACGGCACGATCCCGGACGGCGCCGACTCACCCACCGCCGAGCCGGCCATCGCCGAGCCGGCCACCGGCGAACAGGGATCCGAAGTCTTCAGCACCGTAAGGCCCGCCGGTGATGTCGGCGAGGGCCGCCGTGGCGGTGGCGGCCGGCGGCCACGGATCGGGCGCATGCCGAGCCGACATCCGGTCACGACCGTCCCCTCCCCGCCCTCCAGGGCGAGCAGTGCGGCCGGCGACGAGAGCGACATCCGCGCTGTGCTGCGGATTCCCGAGTTCCGCCGGATGTGGATCCAGCTCAGTCTGTCCAGCCTCGGCGACTGGATGGGCCTGCTGGCCACGACCGCGCTGGTCGCCCAGCTGCAGAACAGCTTCTCGGGCCAGGCGTACGCCATCGGCTCGCTACTGATCGTCCGGCTGATGCCGGCCCTGATCCTCGGACCGCTCGCCGGCGCGCTCGCCGACCGGCTCGATCGCCGGATGACCATGGTCGTCACGGACGTGATCCGCTTCGGGTTGTTCGTCTCGATCCCGCTCATCGGCACGCTGGAGTGGCTGCTTATCGCGTCGTTCCTGGTCGAGGCGGTCACTTTGGTCTGGGCTCCGGCGAAGGACGCCAGCGTCCCACACCTGGTTCCGCGGGAGCGGCTCGCCGCGGCGAACACGCTCAGCCTGATCATGACCTACGGCACGGCCCCGCTAGCCGCCGCCATCTTCACCCTGCTGGCGACGATCTCGCGGACGCTGGGCTCGAGCGTGTCGTTCTTCCGGGACTCCTCCGTCGATCTCGCGCTTTACTTCAACGCGGCGACCTTCCTCGGCTCGGCCATCGTGATCTGGGGGCTCAAGAACATCGGCCGGGCCGCCCGCCCGGACACCGGTCCCGAGCCCGGCTTCCTGGCATCGATCACCGAGGGCTGGCGCTTCGTCGGGCAGGACCGGCTGGTCCGCGGGCTGGTCGTGGGCATCCTCGGCGGGTTCGCGGGAGCCGGTTGCGTGATCGCCCTCGGCCGGCTCTACGTCGGGATCCTCGGCGGCGGTGACTCCGCGTATGGAATTCTGTTCGGAGCAGTGTTCGTCGGGCTGGCCGGTGGGATGGCCGCCGGGCCGAAACTACTCGGCGACTACAGCCGAACCCGCCTGTTCGGCGTCTGCGTCACCGGCGCCGGCATCACCTTGGTGATCGTCGCGATCATCCCGAACCTGGTCATCGCCTGCATCCTGGTGGTGGCCGTGGGGGCCTTCGCCGGGGTGGCCTGGGTGACCGGTTACACGCTGCTGCAGGCCGAGGTCTCCGACGAGCTGCGGGGACGGACCTTCGCCCTGGTGCAGTCGCTGGTACGCGTCGACCTGCTGCTGGTGCTGGCGGTCGCGCCCGCTCTCGTCGGGCTGATCGGCTCGCATGGCATCCATCTGTGGGGCGACATCACCGTGCGGGCAGACGGCGTCACCGTCGTCCTGCTCGGCGGCGGCCTGCTCGCGGTCGCGGTGGGGCTGTTCGCCTACCGCCAGATGGACGAGCGGGTCGGGGTCGCGGTCTGGCCGGAGCTGTGGAGCGCGCTGCGCGGCCGGAAGCCGGCGCCGACCCGGCCACGTCACTCCGGTCTGTTCGTCGCGGTGGAGGGGGCCGAGGGGGCCGGCCGATCCACCCAGGTGGAACTGCTGCGCTCCTGGTTGGCCGCCAGCGGGCGCGAGGTCGTCGTGACCTCCGGTTCCGGCGCCACCGCCACCGGCGCGAGGCTGCGGGAGCTGCTGTTCGACCCCTCGGCACACCTGCACCCCCGCACCGAGGCGCTGCTCGCCGCCGCCGACCGCGCCGAGCACGTAAGCCGGGTGATCGAGCCGGCGCTCGCCCGGGGCGCAATCGTCATCACGGACCGCTACGTCGATTCGTGGGTCGCCTTCCAGCGCGCGAGCCGGTCGGTCGACGCCGCGGAACTGGCCGTGCTGGCCCAGTGGGCAACCCAGGCCCTCATCCCCGACCTGACCGTCCTGCTGGACCTGCCCGCCGAGCTCGCGTTGCCACCGGAAACGGGCGTTACCCCCCAGTTCCTCGCGGGCGAGCATGACGGCGCGCGGGCGCACGCCGACGCCGACCCGGCCACGGCCACCGACGCGGCCATCAACGGGATCGGCGGTAAACCAGGCGTCGAACCAGGCCGCGGATCCGGCGACCGCTCGGGCGAGGAGATAGGAGCCGAGATGCTCGCCTATCGCCGCCGGGTGCGCGACGGGTTTCGCCGGCTGGCTCAGGAGGAGCCCGCGCGTTACCTCACCGTCGACGCGACCCGCCCCCGGGACGAGATCCACGCCGAGGTCCGCGCGATCGTGGCCGGCCGGGTCAAGCGCCGGGCCGCTCCCCTGGGGGCCTGAGCCGGCCAGCGGCTACCCCGCCGTCCCCGGGCGGGGGGATGATGTGACCCGTGACCGTATGGGAGACGCTGGTCGGCCAGGAGGCGGTCGTCGCGACGCTGCGGACGGCCGCGGTGGCGGCGTCCGCCGGCATCCGGGCGGCCGCGGGCGGGGGTGACGGCCCGGCCGGCGCGCGCTCCGGGATGACCCATTCGTGGCTGTTCACCGGCCCCGCCGGCGCGGGGCGACAGGAGGCGGCGCGAGCGTTCGCCGCCGCTCTTACCTGTGAACGGGAGCCGCCCGGCTGCGGGGAGTGCAATGGCTGCCACACCGTGCTCACCGACACCGCCACCGACCTACGCACCGTCACGCCGGAGGGGTTCTCGCTCGGGGTGACGGATGTCCGCGCCCTGGTCCGGGACGCCGCCAGCGCCCCGACCGCCGGCCGCTGGCGGATCCTGCTGCTCACCGACGCCGACCGGCTCACCGAGGCGGCGGCCAACGCGCTGCTCAAGGCATTGGAGGAGCCGGCGGAACGCGCCGTGTTCCTGCTGTGCGCGCCGTCGGTCGAGGACGTGCTGCCCACCATCCGCTCCCGCTGCCGGACGGTCGCGCTGCGGCTGCCCTCCGCCGCGGACGTGCGCGGCATGCTGCTGCGGGAGGGGATCGACGACCGGCTGGCGCAGACGGCAGCCCGGGCGTCGCAGGGGCACCTCGCGCTGGCCCGCCGCCTCGCCACCGACGAGGCCGCCCGGGCTCACCGGGCGGCGGTGCTACGCATCCCGAGCCGCCTTGGCCGCGTCGGGGACTGCCTGGCCGCGGCCGCGGAGCTCGTGGGTGCCGCGAACGCGGACGCAGAGGCCGCGAACACCGAGCGAGACGAGGTCGAGACGGAGGCGCTGAAGACGGCACTCGGCGTCGGTGCGACGGCCACCGGCGGCAAGTCGAGGTCGGCTCGGGCACCGAAGGCCGGCGCGAAGGCCCGGTCGATGGTCGTGCGGGGTGCGGCCGGGGCGCTCAAGGAGCTGGAGCGGACCCAGAAGAGCCGCGGGCGGCGCACCGTCCTCGACTCTCTCGACCGCGCCCTGGTCGACCTCGCTGGTCTTTACCGCGATGTGCTCGCGGAGCAGCTCGGCGCGCCGGTCGACCCGATCCATGCAGACCATGCGGCCGAGGTCGCGGGCCTCGCGGCGGGCTCGACACCGGAGCAGATGCTGCGGCGGCTGGAGGCCGTGCTCGCGACCCGGGCGGCGCTGGCCGACAACCCCGGCCTCGTCCCGCTCCTCGCGGTGGAATCGCTGGCCCTCGCCCTGCGCGACGGCTGACGCCGGCCGCCGCCGCTCACTCAGAGACCGCCGCTTACTCAGAGACCGCCGCTCGCCGACCGCCGACCGCCGGGGCCAAATGGGCAGCCAACTCGCGAGTCCCGGCATACTCTGATCTGCGACGCATATCACGCCCACAAGCGGCTCCGGCATGCCCCGCTCGACCGGCGCTGCCGCACATCGGGCCCGCCTCCCAGGCGGGCCACCGTTCCGGCCCGCGGGCCAGGGGAGGTGACGGGCCGGATGCCGATGATGTGCGCGGTGGCGTTCTCCCCGCGCGGCAAGCTCTACTACGCAGATCCGGGTACCCACACCCCCCGGGTCGGCGACCAGAGTCCTCGTGCCCACCGACGATGGTCCCGAGGTCGCCACCTGCATGTGGGCACCGCAGTGGGTCTCCGAGGACATCGGCGGCCTGCCCGTGCTGGCGGGAATGGCACAGACGGCCGACGTGCAGCGCGCCGAGCTGTCCCAGCGTCGGCGCGCCCGCGCTCGGGTCGCCGCCCGCCGGCTGGCCCGGGAGCACAACCTGCCGATGAAGATCGTCGGAGTCGATCACGTGCCGGACACCGGCGGCTACACGATCTACTTCAGCGCCGAGACCCGGATCGACTTCCGGGAGCTGGTCCGCGACCTGAACCGGACGCTGGCCGCGCGGGTGCGGCTGCGGCAGCTATCCGCCCGGGACGGCGCCCGAGTGCAGGGCGGGATCGGCTCGTGCGGGCGCGACCTGTGCTGCGCCACGTTCCTCACCGACTTCGAGCCGGTGAGCCTGCGCATGGCCCGGGATCAGAACCTCGCCCTCAACCCGATGCGCATCAGCGGGGCCTGCGGCCGGCTGATGTGCTGCCTGCGCTACGAGCACCCGCTGTACGAGGAGTTCGCCGGGGCCGTGCCCGCCGTCGGAGAACGGGCCTGCACGCCCCAGGGCGAGGGCCGAGTCGTGCGCCACGACGTGCCACGCGAGCAGGTGGTCGTCGTGCTCGACGGCGGCACGCGGACCTCCTGCGAACGAGCCGACGTGTGCCCGTCCCGGCAGGCGCACGAGGCCGCCTACGCCCCACACAAGGCCGAGCCCCGCTCCGATCCCGGCCCCGCTCCGTCCGGCGTCGACCATGCCAGCGCCCACGAGGGCGCCGGTGGCGCAGGCGCGCACCACGTCGCCGCCGACCTCGAGGAGGCGGAGTAGGACGGGGTGCCAGGCGGCGGCCCGGGACATTCCCGCCGACGCTCCCGGCACCGCCCCCGCCCCTGACCGGTCAGAGCACCCGGCAGATCACGGGTCGAACCGGTAGCCCATCCCGCGCAGCGTGGTGACCAGCCGTCGCTGCGGCGGGCGGCCCTCCACCTTGGTGCGTACCCGCCGGACGTGCTCGGTCACGGTGGCAGGGTCCTGGAAGCGGGTACCCCAGACCTGTTCGAGCAGCTCCTCGCGGCTGAAAACCCGTCGTGGGTGGCGCGCGAGGAAGGCCAGTAGCTCGTACTCGCGCGCGGTCAGGTCGATCCGCTCGCCAGCGACGGCGACCTCACGGGCGCGCAGGTCGATGGACACGTCGCCGTACACGAGCGGGTCGTTGCCGTCCCCGCTGCGTTGGGGCGGCGGCTCGGCGGGCCGACGGCGTAGCCGGGCCCGCACCCGAGCGACCAGTTCCCGCAGCGAGTAGGGCTTCACGACGTAGTCGTCGGCCCCCAGCTCCAAGCCGACCACGCGGTCGACCTCCTCGGCCCGCCCGGTGAGCATGATCACCGGTACTTCGCTGGTCTGGCGCAGACGGCTCAGCACGGCGAAGCCGTCCATCCGCGGCATCGCGACGTCCAGCACGACCAGATCGATCTCCGTCGTCTGGAACAGCCGGAGGGCAGCTTCGCCGTCCGCCGCCTCCAACACGCGATAGCCGAATCGTTCGAGGCTGCGCGCAAGTGCCACGCGCGATGCCTCATCGTCCTCAGCGACGAGGAGCGAGGCTCCTCGTGTCGCCGCTGCTGCTGGTGCAGCGTCCCCGGCCCCGGTCATGGAGCAAAACCCTACGCATCCTCATCGGAACAACTGCAAGCGGGGTAGCGGTTTGGGGCGTTCAGTATGGCTAGGAGCCGAAAATCATGACAAATACTGGATTGAGTGAGAACCGATCGTCATGTCAGCGGCTTCCTTCTCGACCTCCGATGACGCACTGATGGGGTGGGATCGTCGGATCGTTCCCGAATTTGCCCCCTGACCTCGCTCGAATCGGTGCCCGCCGTTGCCGGGTGCCCGCCGTGGATGGGAGACCTTCGTCGCCGGGCGCAGGCCGCGGACGGGAACGGGGCGGACATCGGGGCCGGCCGGCCGGCTCCTCGTCCGCCGCGCCGAGCAGCCACCCGAGCACCACCGGTCGGCACCGCCCAGGCATCTGGCATACTCGACCCGGGCCAGTGCGATCCTGGCCGATCGCCGGAGTAGCTCAGTGGCAGAGCAATCGCCTCGTAAGCGATAGGTCGCGGGTTCAATCCCCGCCTCCGGCTCACTCCCCCTTCAGAACGTTCCTGGCCCTCCAGAGCCGGCCCTGGCCGGCACGCGCTGCGACAGCTGGGGCACGCTCAGCGTGGCGTATACGGCGCCGCCGGGTGCGACAATCGATCTCATGACCATGGACGTCACGGTCCCCTCGTACGTGGTGCGTAACCGGGTTGAGCGCACCGGCCCGGCGATTCGCGCCGCGCTCGATCCCGAGCAGCGCGCCGAGTTCGAGGCCGACTTCCATGCGGCCGCCGTCGAGACCGACGACACCTTCGACCTGGCACCACTGCACCGGGTCATCGACCGCTGGTGGCCCCAGGCCGTGCTCTGCGCCAACCCGGAGATCCAGGTCGGCATCGACGAGGACCGGCGCCGCATCGCTGCCGGTGATCCGACCGTGATTGCCGAGGTCTGGTATCCGCCCGGCCATCCCCAAGCGCCACACGTGGCCTGATGGCCGTCCACGGGGTCCGCTGGGTCGACTACGCCCGCGATCAGAGGAACGACCTGCCCGCCGCAGTGCGAGCAGCACTCGACATCGCACTGCGACGGATTGTCGAGGATCCGCGCCGCCACGGCACGTACAGCAAACGAGACGACCAGTGGACAGCAACCTTCGGTGATGGCTTGGGACTCGCCCTCTACACCATCGAAGATCGCTGGATCACGATCACCGTGCTCCGCGTGACCTGGCTGAACGGCTGATCCACCGCCGCCGGCCGGGGGTCGCCGGAAGGCCGGCGCGAGGGACGCCTCCTCATCCACGAAACCCCGCGGGCCCGTGCATGCAGAGGCGTCGCCGCCGCGCCGGTCGGCCGATCACGCAGACTTGGGCTCGGCCTCCTGGTCATGCCCGTCCGCCCCGGCGGCCTCCGAGTCGTGCAGCCGCTTGATGGAGGCGAGGATCTCCCGCTCGGCCTCCTTGCGGTCCACCCAGGACGCGCCCTCGACCGACTTGCCGGGCTCCAGGTCCTTGTAGACCTCGAAGAAGTGCTGGATCTCCAGCCGGTCGAACTCCGGCAGGTGCCGCAGGTCCCGCAGATGCTCCTGCCGCACGTCCGCGACCGGGACGCACAGGACCTTGTCGTCCGGGCCCTTCTCGTCGGTCATCTCGAACATGCCGATCGTCCTGCACCGCACCAGGCAGCCCGGGAAGGTCGGCTCCTCCAGCAGGACGAGCGCATCCAGCGGATCCCCGTCCCGCCCGAGGGTGCCCTCGATGAACCCGTAATCCGACGGGTAGTGGGTGGAGGTGAACAGCATCCGGTCGAGCCGGATGCGCCCGGTGTGGTGATCCATCTCGTACTTGTTGCGCTGACCCTTGGGGATCTCGATGGTCACATCGAACTCAAGGTCCACTCCGCTCCCTGTCTCCTTCATGCTCAGGCCGGCCCGGTCCGCGCCGGACGGCCGCCACGTGGAACTTGCTCGCCAGCCTCCGGCGAATGCCGGATTCGCCTGCTCCGGCTGCTGCCGGGGCACCGCGGCCGGATGCCGCGCGCCACCGACGGCGGGCACACGCCGGGACACCCGACGGACGCGGCGAAGTGTCGCGGACGACGACCGCCGCCCTCCCAGTGTCCCGGAAGCGCGCGGCCGACGAGCGGGAGCCCGCCTCGCAGGCAGATGTTCCCCCGCCGACCGTTGGCGACCCGCCGGGCGGGCGGGAAAGCGCGCCGGACCGCCGCGGCCGGCCGGACCCGACCGCTGGTCACCAGGACCGGCGCGGGTCGACTCACGGTTCGCGCCATACGGTGACACAGTGGCCCGCCATGCGCCACCGGGGACGCCCCGCGCCGGACTGCCAGGCATCCACTCGCAGCGGCTCACACCCGCCGCGGCGGGTGGCGGCGATGTCGCTCACCCGCCTTGCGTAGTGTCCGGCGAGTGACGTCAGCTGCGCCGGTCGCTCGGATAGGGACGCTCACCGCACTCGCCAGCGCCCTGCTCGCCGGTTCCCTGTCCGCCGGTCCCGCCACCGGCGAACCCGTCCCGCCCGGCGCCGGATCGGCGCGGGCGGGCGCCGCGGTCCTCGCAGGTCTGGACTCGGCCGCGCCCACGCCCCGGCCGGCGGCGGTCGCCGCCCGCCTTGCCGGTCCGCTCGGCGACCCCGTCCTCGCCGGACCCGCCGCCTTCGTCGTCGACGCGCTGACCGGTCGCGTGCTGCTGGACAACCGCGCCCGCATCCCGGCCGTGCCGGCGTCGACGCTCAAGACCGCGGTCGCCACTGCGGCGCTCGTCACGTTCCCGGACACCCGGCTGCGCACATCGGTGCTCTACAGCCCGCCGCCGGGCGCCACCGGCCGCGCGCCCGGCGGCACGCTGTGGCTCGTTGGCGGCGGCGACCCGACGCTGACTGCGTCGACCGAGACCGGCGGCTACCCGGCGCTGGCCCGGCTCGCCGATCTCGTCGGCCAGGTCCGGGCGGCCGGCATCACCTCGGTGGCCCGGGTGGTCGGCGACGGGTCGTTGTTCGTCGGCCCGGACCGGACACCGGGATGGCGCGACAACTACGTGACTGACGGTGACGTCACGCCGGTCTCCGCCCTGGAACTCGACGCGGGGCGCTCCGCCCCGGGCGCCGAGGGCCCGCGCAGCCCCACCCCGGCGGCGGCGGCGGCGTCGGCCTTCGCCGGGGCGCTGGCGGCCGCCGGGATCCCGGTCGGCGCGGTCGGCCTCGGGTCCGCCGAGGTGGGGGCGGCCCGCATCGCCTCGGTGGACAGCCCGCCGGTGCGGGTTCTCGTCGAACGCATGCTCACCGCGTCCGACAACGACCTGGCGGAGTGCCTGGGCCGGCTGGTCGCCCTGCGGCGCGGCCTGCCGGCGTCATTCGCCGGGGCCGCACGGGCCGTGACCGAAACGGTCACCGAACTCGGCATCCCCACGGCGGGGATGTCCCTCAACGACGTCAGCGGCCTGTCCACCACCGATCTCGTCGCACCCGCCACCCTCGTGGCGCTGCTGCGCGCGGCGGTCATCCCCACCCGGCCCGCCCTGCGAACCGTGCTGACCGGCCTGCCGGTCGCCGGCTTCTCCGGCACCCTGAACGACCGCTACGCCACCGCGGACACGGCGCCCGGCGCGGGCGACGTCCGGGCCAAAACCGGCACGTTGCGCAATGTCAGCAGCCTCGCCGGCCAGCTCGTCGACGCCGACGGGCGGCTGTTGCTGTTCGCCATCCTGTCCCCGGCAGAGGAGGCGGGCGGTACTAAGGCCGCGCTCGACCGGGTCGCGGCGGCGCTCGCCGACTGCGGCTGCCCCGCGCCGGCACCGGCCGCACGTGGCGCGCCGACCGTCCCGGCCCGCTGAAACGGGGCGATCCCGGGAACCGACCGGCCCGGCCGGAGCCCGCGCCGCGCCCCGGGGTCGGCGACGCGGGAGCAGAGCGCCGGCCGGCCCGGTACGCTCGGATTCGTGGACGCCGAGCTGGTCGACTGGGAACTCGCCGTGACGACGGCGAGAAGGCTGGTCCGCCCCGGCCCGCAGATCACCCGAGAGCAGGCCGGCGAGGTCGTCGCCGAGCTCCGCCGCCTCGCGGTGGAGGCCGAGCGGCACGTGGAGGACTACACCCGCCTCGCGCCCGCAGGCCCCATCACCCCCATCAACGTCGTCGACCGGCCCGAATGGGTGCGTTCCAACGTCGCCGGCCTGCGGGTGCTCACCACGCCCCTGCTCAGCAAGCTGTCCGATCAGCAGCGAGGCACCTTCTCCACTGCCGTCGGTCGGCGGGTCACCGGCATCCAGCTCGGCACGGCGCTGGCCTATCTCGCCGGCAAAGTACTGGGCCAGTACGAGGTGTTCCTGCCGCCCGAGGAGTACCTCACCGGCCCCGGCGGGTCGGCCACCCCGGACGCGGTCGGTCGACTGAGCCTGGTTGCGCCCAACATCGCCCATGCCGAGGCCACGCTGGGCGTCGTGCCGCGTGACTTCCGGATGTGGGTCTGCCTGCATGAGCAGACCCATCGGACCCAGTTCACCGCCGTGCCGTGGCTGCGGTCCCACCTGGAGTCCGAGATCACCGCGTTCATCGAGGCCACCGATCTCGATCCGAACGTCCTGGCGGACCGGGTCCGTTCGGCGGTCGCCGCGGTACGCGGGGCGGTGTTCGACCGCGACGCCGACGGCCTGAGCGTGGTCGAGGCGCTACAGACCCCGGCCCAGCGGGCGGTGCTCGACCACCTCCAGGCGATCATGACGCTGTTGGAGGGCCATGCGGACCAGGTGATGGATGCCGTCGGGCCCCGAGTCGTTCCCACCGTGGCCGACATCCGGTCGAAGTTCGAGGGCCGCCGCGACGGCGGCTCGCCGCTCGACCGGTTCATCCGCCGCCTACTCGGGCTGGACCTCAAGTTCCAGCAGTACCGCCAGGGCGGCGCCTTCGTGCGGGCCGTCGTCGCCGAGTCCGGGGTGACGGGCTTCAACATGGTCTGGGAGTCACCAACGACGCTCCCGACCCGCGCGGAGCTGGCCGATCCCACCTCATGGATGCAACGCGTCCTGGGCAGTCGCCCGTCGATTTCGGCGTGACGGCCGTGGTCCGCGGGATGCCCTCCTGCGCGTCCAGCTGCCGGCCGACTCGGTGACCCGGTCCGCCACCGGCGGTGACCAGCCTGGTGCGGCGGCCGGGCCGGCCGGCACCTCACCCGCCCAGCCGGCGCGGGCCGGCCGGGCGCCGGATCCCGCGGTGGCCGCGGTCCGGCTCGCGGTCCGCAACGCGGTCGCCGATCTCGACCCGGGCGAGCTGGTGCTGGTCGCCTGCTCCGGCGGCCCGGATTCGCTGTCTGTCGCTGCAGCGCTCGCCTTCGTGGCCCCCCGCCGGGCCCTGCGAGCCGGGCTGCTGGTGGTCGATCACGGCTGGGATCCCGGCTCGGCCGAGCGCGCACGCGGCGTCGCCGAGCTGGGGCGGGTCCTCGGGTTGCGCCCCGTGGAGGTGCTCACCGCGCACGCGCCGCGATCGGAGGGCGCCGCCCGCGATGCCCGCCGCGGCGCGCTGCTGGCCGCGGCCGACCGGTTGGGCGCCCGCGCCGTGCTGATCGGTCACACCCTGGACGATCAGGCCGAGACGGTGCTGCTGCGCCTCGCGCGAGGCTCGGGGGCCCGCTCGCTCGGCGGGATGCGCCCACGCGACGGCCTGCTGCGCCGCCCGCTGCTGCGCCTGCGTCGTGCGCAGACCCGGGCCGCCTGCCTCGCCGAGCGGCTGCCGGTCTGGGACGATCCGACCAACTCCGATCCGGTGTTCGCCCGGGCACGGGTACGTCACCGGGTCCTGCCCCTGCTGGAGGCCGAGCTCGGACCGGGCATCGCCGAGTCCCTGGCCCGCGGCGCCGAGCTGCTGCGGGCCGACGCGGACGCGCTGGACACGGCGGCCACCGATGCCTATGCCGTCACCGCCGCCGTCACCGCACCAGGCGGCCCGGGCTCGGGCCCGAGAACCGGTCCGATCGCCGCTGCGGCCGCCGATTCGACCGGCGGGGAGGTCGGCTTCGGCGTGGCGACCCTCGCCGCCCTGCCCGCCGCGATCCGCGGACGCGTGTTGCGCCGGGCCGCACTCGACGTCGGCGCCTCGGCGTCGGCGTTGCGCGCCGAGCACGTCTGGGCGGTGGAGGAACTCGTGACGCGCTGGCGCGGCCAGAAACCTGTGCCCCTGCCGGGCGGTGTCCTCGCCCGGCGCTGGGCGGACCGGATCACACTCACCGGACCAGTGACTCCGCCGTGGCCACCCGCCGGACCCGCCGGCCGTGGGCCGGATTCCGCCGCAGCGGCGTACCTCGAGGAGGACGATCAGGTGAGTCAGTCCACGACGGCGACGCCCGACGCCGGCAGCCCCCAGGACGGCCCGCCGGTGGCCGCGACGCACCCCGACATCGACGAGGTCCTCGTCACCGCCGACGAGATCGCCACGAAGATCGCCGAGCTCGCGGCCCGGGTGGACGCCGACTATGCCGGCCGAGAGATCCTCCTGGTCGGCGTGCTCAAGGGCGCCGTGATGGTGATGGCCGATCTCTCCCGGGCCCTTACTGTGCCGCTGACCATGGAGTTCATGGCCGTCTCGTCCTACGGATCGTCGACCTCCTCCTCCGGGGTGGTGCGCATCCTCAAGGACCTGGACCGCTCGATCGAAGGCCGCGACGTGCTCGTCGTGGAGGACATCATCGACTCGGGCCTGACCCTGTCGTGGCTGCTGAAGAACCTGCGCTCGCGCGGGCCCGCCTCGCTGGAGGTGCTGGCTCTGTTCCGCAAGCCGGAAGCGATCACGGTCGACGTGGACGTCCGGTATGTCGGCTTCGACATTCCCAGCGCCTTCGTTGTCGGGTACGGGCTTGATTACTCCGAGTACTATCGAACGCTCTCCTTCGTCGGAACCCTGACGCCCGCGGCGATCGAACGCAGGGCCCCGGCCTGAGCGATCCGGGCGGGGCAGCCCGGCCTCGAGGCCGCAGGTGCGCCCCCGTGCGCCACCAGATCGTCCAGCCCGGAACAGTGCGGCCCGCCGGTCCGTTGGTCGGATGTACGCGCGGTGAGACGCACGTACCGGCGGTACCCTCGACACAAGGGAATCCCGATCGAGGGCAGTACACACGTCAGGAGGGTGGAGCGCTCGTGTCCGGCGCTCCAGACAGATGACTCCAAGAAGAATCTTCCGCAGCTGGGTGCCACTGCTGCTCCTGGTCCTGTTCGTGATCATTCTCACGACCGGTGTCCTCTCGGGTCCCAGTGAGTACGGCAAGCGAGACCTGAACTTCGTCCAGCAACAGATCGACGAAGGCCGGGTGACGAAGGCCAAGATCGAGGACTCGAAGCAGCTCATCCAGATCCAGACGAAGGACGGCCGGAAGTTCGAGTCGTCCTATGTCACCGAACAGGGTGTCGTTCTCGCCAATGAGCTGCGGAACAAGCGCGTCGCCTACGACGTCTCCGTCGATCACGGAAACATCCTGGTCTCCCTCCTGCTGAACCTGCTGCCCGTGCTGCTGGTGGTCCTGCTTCTGTTCTTCTTCATGAACCAGATGCAGGGCGGCGGCAACCGGGTGATGAACTTCGGCAAGTCCAAGGCCAAGCTGGTGAGCAAGGACACGCCGAAGACGACCTTCACGGACGTGGCCGGCGCGGACGAGGCAATCGAGGAGCTCCAGGAGATCAAGGAGTTCCTGGAGAACCCGAGCAAGTTCCAGGCGATCGGCGCAAAGATCCCCAAGGGCGTTTTGCTCTACGGCCCGCCGGGCACCGGTAAGACCCTGCTGGCCAGGGCCGTCGCCGGCGAGGCCGGCGTGCCGTTCTACTCGATCTCGGGTTCCGACTTCGTCGAGATGTTCGTCGGTGTCGGCGCCAGCCGGGTCCGGGACCTGTTCGAGCAGGCCAAGGCGAACGCGCCGGCGATCATTTTTGTCGATGAGATCGACGCCGTCGGCCGCCACCGCGGTGCCGGGCTCGGCGGCGGACACGACGAGCGCGAGCAGACCCTCAACCAGCTCCTCGTCGAGATGGACGGGTTCGACGTCAAGGGTGGCGTCATTCTCATCGCGGCGACGAACCGGCCCGATATCCTCGACCCGGCGCTGCTTCGGCCCGGCCGGTTCGACCGCCAGATCGTCGTCGACCGCCCGGACCTGCTGGGTCGCGAGGCCATCCTGCGGGTCCACGCCAAGGGCAAGCTGATCAGCCCGGATGCCGACCTGATGGTCATCGCCCGGCGCACCCCGGGCTTCACCGGTGCGGACCTGGCCAACGTGCTCAACGAGGCCGCCCTGCTCGCGGCCCGGTCCAACCTGAAGTTCATCTCCTCGGCGCTGCTGGAGGAGTCGATCGACCGGGTGATGGCCGGCCCGGAGCGCAAGACCAGGGCGATGAGCGACAAGGAGAAGAAGCGCATCGCCTATCACGAGGGCGGGCATGCCCTCGTGGCACACGCGCTCCCGAACTCCGACCCGGTGCACAAGATCACGATTCTGCCGCGGGGCCGTGCGCTCGGCTACACGATGCAGCTCCCGCTGGAGGACAAGTACCTGTCGACCCGCTCGGAGATGCTGGATCGGCTCGCCGTGCTCCTCGGCGGCCGCACTGCCGAGGAGCTGGTGTTCCACGACCCCACTACCGGGGCCAGCGACGACATCGAGAAGGCGACGCAGATCTCCCGGGCGATGATCACCCAGTACGGGATGAGCGACAAGCTCGGCGCAATCAAGTTCGGCAGCGAGAACAGCGAGGTCTTCCTCGGCAAGGAAGTCGGGCACCAGCGCGACTACTCCGAGGAGGTCGCCAGCGAGATCGACGTCGAAGTCCGCCGTCTCATCGAGGCCGCGCACGACGAGGCCTGGGAAATCCTGGTCACCTACCGCGACGTGCTCGACAATCTCGTGCTGCGGCTGATGGACACCGAGACGCTGAGTAGGGACGACGTCGCGGAGGTCTTCGCAACCGTGCAGAAGCGGCCGGTGCGCGGCACCTACACCGGCGTCGGTCGGCGTATCCCCTCGGACCGCCCGCCGGTGCAGACTCCGGCCGAGCTGGGGCTGGTCTCCTCCGACGTCGCCGACCTGGTGAAGGACCCCGGCCACGGCAACGGAGCCACCGGCCGCACGGGCAACGGTGCGCCGGGTGCGCCCGGGGCGGATCCGGCCGGGCACGGTAATCCGGCTGGTCCGGGCGGGAATGGGAATGGGAATGGCGGCCCCGGTGGGCATGGTTATCCCCAAGGGTCGGGTTACCCGCAGGGCCAGGGTTCCCCGGCTCCCACCGGCGGCGAGGGTCCACCCGAGGGCCCGCGGATCGCTAACCCATGGGCCCCGCCGAGCTGGCCAAACGACGACGACAGGAGACGCCGTTGACGTCCGATTCCCCCGAGGTGTTCACGGACGAGCGGGTGGACTCCGGCGCGTCGCCAGAGCTGAATGGCACCGAATCGGACGGCTTCGCCCTCGCCGGTTCCAGCACTCTTGGCAACGGCGCGAACGCTGAGGCCTCCCCGGCCTCGCCAATCCGGGACCGGGGCCGGCCGCAGCAGGTGCGCCCATTCGATCACGACCGGGTGGCCCGCGCCGTGCGCGAGCTGCTCATCGGAATCGGTGAAGATCCGGACCGTGAGGGTCTGCGAAAGACGCCGGATCGCGTCGCACGGGCCTACCGCGAGGCGGTGGAGGGACTGGGGCGGGAACCGTCCGACGTCCTGACCACCGTCTTCGACGAGGGCCACGACGAGATGGTGCTGGTGCGCGATATCGACTTCTCGTCGCTGTGCGAGCACCACCTGGTGGTGTTCTCCGGCCGGGCGCACGTCGCCTACATCCCGAACAACAGGGGGCAGATCACCGGCCTGTCCAAGCTGGCCCGCTTGGTGGATCTCTACGCCCGCCGGCCGCAGGTCCAGGAGCGGCTGACCTCCCAGATCGCCGACGCCCTCGTCGACGTGTTGGAACCGCGCGGGGTGATGATCGTCGTCGAGGCGGAGCACCTGTGCATGTCGATGCGGGGGGTGCGCAAGCCGGGCGCCACCACGGTGACCTCCGCGGTGCGCGGCCAGTTCCTCAGCACCGCGACGCGCAGTGAGGGCATGTCACTGATCCTGGGCAGCCGCCGCTGATCCCCCCGCCCCCGGGGAGGAAGTGGAGGCGAACGAAGGCGGCGGAGCGGGCGTTACAGCCGGCAGGCCTGAATGCTGGAGACGAGGATTCCGCGGGCGCCTAGGTCCCACAGGTCGTCCATAGTGCGGTTGACCTCCGCACGGGGCACCATCGCCCGCACGGCGACCCACTCCTCCCGCTGTAGCGGCGATATCGTCGGCGATTCGTAGCCAGGCGTGATGTCACACGCCTTATCCAACACCGCGCTCGGCACGTCGTAGTCCATCATCACGTATCGCCGAGCGACGAGGACGCCCTGCACACGGCGCAGCAACCGCTCGTGCGCCGTGGACAGCTCCGCCCCCCGCTTGGCAATGATGATCGCTTCGGACCGCAGGACCGGCTCGCCGAGTAGCTCCAGCCCGGCGGCCTGCAGCGTGCGGCCGGTCTCGACCACGTCGGCGACCGCGTCCGCGACCCCGAGCCGCACCGCCGTCTCCACCGCGCCATCGAGGGTCACGATGTTCGCCGGGGTGACGCCGCGGCCGGCGAGATCCGCCCGCACCAGCGCCGGAAACGACGTGGCGATCCGCTTGCCCTGCAGCTCCGTCACCTCCGCAAGCGTGCCCTCCGGGGCGGCGTAGCGGAAGGTGGCGTGCGCGTACCCGAGCGGCAGCAGCTCCGCCGCGGCGGCGTTGCTGTCCAGGAGCAGGTCGCGACCGGTGATTCCGAGGTCGAGACGCCCCGAACCGACATATACGGCAATGTCGCGCGGCCGCAGGAAGAAGAACTCGATGTCGTTCTCGACATCGGTGATAACCAGCTCCGCGGACTCACGCCGGGCGTTGTAGCCGGCGTCTGCGAGCAACTGGCTGGAGGCCGCAGAAAGCGACCCTTTATTCGGAACCGCAATACGAAGCATCGTCACTACTCGGCGTCTACGGGGAAGGACAGGGGAGTGATCACAGGTGGGAGTATACGTCGTCGAGGGAAAGACCCAGCGAAACCATGAGGAGCTGACTCCAGTAGAGCAGCTGGGAGATCTCCTCTGCGGCCCGTTCGCGACCTTCGTACTCGGCCGCCATCCAAGCCTCGGCGGCCTCCTCGACTAGTTTCTTGCCGAGATGATGAACGCCCTTGTCGAGAGCGGCGACCGTTCCCGAGCCGGACGCCCGGCGCTGCCATTTGTCGGCAACCTCGGCGAAGAGTTCGTCGAATGTTTTTCCGCTGGCTGTATTCGCCTCGGCGGCAGTGGGCGTGCTGCCGATCGCCGCGCCGGGATCGCCGGCGGCGCCGCCGAGACTGAGCGGATCCCCGTCCGCCCCGGGTCGGGAGAGACCACCGGACGGCGACGACCCGGGGCGATCGGCAGGAACCATGCTCGGCATGCTACCTGTCACCGGGTCGTCGACATCCGCGCCGAACACCTGCATCGGTCGCGGACACCGACAGCCATGACCGGACGTGACCGGACGTGACCGGAGTTCCCTCGCCGCCGGCCAGCGGCCGGGGACGATGCTGGCGGATTCCACCGTGCCCGCGACGCGTTGCTGGTTGACTGGGTCATTGTGTTCCCGCCTGCCCTCGTCGCCACGGATCTGGACGGGACGCTGATCCGCAGCGACGGCACCGTCTCGGCGCGTACCCGCGCGGCCCTGCGGCGGGTGGAGCAGTGCGGGGCGACCGTCGTGTTCGTCACCGGGCGGCCGAGCCGGGTGATGGCGGGCGTCGTGGCGCAGACGTCGGCCTCCGGCCTCGCGATCTGCGCAAACGGAGCGCTCGTGTTCGACCTGGACTCGGGCGTGCCGGTCAGTCACCGGTACCTGGAGCAGGCCACCGCGCTGCGGCTGGCCCGCGCCATCCGCGCCGCGGTACCGGACGCGGCGTTCGCCGTGGAAAGCGGCGTCCGGTTCGGCCGGGAACCGGCCTTCGAGACGATGTGGCCGGATCCCGGGGAGCTGGTCGCGGCGTTCCCCGAGCTGCTGCTGACCCTGCCGGCGACGAAGCTGCTGGTCCGCCGCGGTGGTCAGCCGTTCACCGGGGTGTACGACGTGATCGTCGATCTTGCCGGGACGAACGCCGTGGTCACGACGTCGAGCCTAGACCTCGTCGAGATCGCCGGGCCGGGGGTGTCCAAGGCCGTGGCGCTGGCGGAGCTCGCCGCCGAGCGGGGAATGACCGCCCGCGACGTCATCGCCTTCGGCGACATGCCGAATGACCTGCCGATGTTCGCCTGGGCCGGGTACTCGGTCGCCGTCGCGAACGCCCACCCGGACGTCCTCGCCGCCGCCGACGAGGTCACCGCGTCCAACGACGAGGACGGGGTGGCGGTCATCCTGGAGCGGCTGTTTCCCGCGGTGGGGTGAGATCGTCGCCCGGGGTGGGATCGGCCGCCGCCGGGGCGGTGTTCGCGGCGGTTCGGGTGGTCGCGGGGTCCGCGATGGCGGGGCGGCGGGGTGCGAGGAGTTCGGCGTAGTTGCGCGTGTACCTCGCAAGAATCTCGTGGAGGTCGGACGCGGTCAGCTCCGCATACTCCTCGAAGATCTTCGCGTAGATCCGAACCTGGTCCGGATGGCTGTATCCGGTGGCTTCCAGCGTCTCGACCACGACAAGGCTGTCATCCAGAATCGTGAAGCCCTGCACGTGCGGGTACTCCAGCTCGGCGGAGCTCGGCACGATCCGTACAGTGACGTTCTCCAGTTCTGCCACCGTGGCAATCCGCTTAATCTGGGCGATCATGTATTCCGGTGGCGCGAAACGGTTGCCGAGGACCGACTCCATCAGGATGAACTCGAACCGACGGGTCGCGTCGTACAGCAGATTCTGCCGCTTGATCCGCAGGCTAACCTTCTCCGCGGTCCGCTGGTACCACGCGCCCTCGTCGCCACCGGTGGTGATGCGGTGGTAGCCGTTCACGACTCGGCGGGCGTATTCGCTGATCTGGATCAGCCCGGGCAGCAGGATCGGCTCGAACTCGCGGATGAGCGTCGCCTCCCGCTCGGCGTCCAGGATCTCCTCCTGGTCGAGGCTCATGCCCTGCCTGCGCGTCTCCACCCCGGCCGCGCGGCGGCGGGGCCCGCGGCGGTGGACTGCAGCCGCTCGGCAAGGTCGACCAGATGGCGGACGAGGTCGGGCGGGGCCTGCAGCGTACGGGCGATCCGGTCGACGTCGGCGGGGCTGGGTCGCAGCAGGCCATTCTCAATCTTGGAGATCGTGCTCTGGCTGATGCCCACGGATGAGGCGAGCGCCTGGCCGATCATCCCACGGGAGTGGCGCAGTTGCGCGAGCTCGAGCCCAAGCCGGTCCGGCGGCGTGGCGTCGGATGCAGCCGCCGCCCGGGGCACATCCCCGCCCTCCATGACCACCTCCGAGGTTGGTCCGTCCACGCCGGCCACCGCGTGCGCCCCGACGGTTACGCCTGTGCCGGCAGGTCGCGCGCGGCCGCCAGGAACACGCTGCGGGGGATGCGCACCAACATTTCGCCGGGGGGCACCTCGCCAGTCGGGATCCGCTGATCCGCTACCGCGTACCCCTGGACGAAGATGTCCTGATCCTCATCGTTCACATACACCGTGGGGCAGTTCGCGCTGGCACACGACGCACCGGCCACCGGGACGAGTCGCATCGCTCCTACCTCTCTGCACCACTGCGCTTCATCCTAGGGATCACTCCCGAGTCACGACGTAGCACAGTAATAACATCATTTCTATGGTGACGACCCGGATATTCCGGCCGCTAGTGGAATAGCGTTACTCTGGGCCGACGATCCGGCACCGAAGGTGACTACCGAGCGTTACCGCCTAGCCGATTGTTCCCATCTCGCGGCGACGCCGCCGCAACATCAAGCAATCCAATTGGTACCGAAAGTCACCAATCGTCGAGAGGTGGCGCCGTGCTGGACCACCGCAAATAGTATCGAAGCACGTGAACTAGCAGCTCCATCAGGCTACCGCTCGAGAGACACAGGAACGGAAGGTGAGGGTAACGAGGGCGACAGCGAGTCGCCCGCGACCACGCAGTGCAGTGCCGCGAATATTTTGAGCCCCGATCCAGATAGTCGGCTCCGGGCGAGACTCGAGTCGAATCCCGTCCGCCGACGCCCGGTGACGAAATCCGACCCCCGGCCCTCGCCGGCTGGCTCGGACAGCGGCGGGGGCGCCCCTTCGAGCCACCGCATGAGGGGCCTACCTGAGCCCGCCCGGGCCCCACTCCCGTCGTGACCGCTGGCATACTCTGCCGGCGCCTGCTGCGATGTCCCTCAGCCCAGACCTCGACCAAAGCGAACAAAACGTCCCGAAACGGAGCAGAGCGCACCGCGGTCGTGCATGCAAGCAGGCCGGCCACCCGGCGGGCTGACCCCACCGCAGGCAAGTGCGGCCCGGACATCGCCCTCGAGGGGGCACCGCCGCAGGCGGAGCTGGTCGGAGCTGGTCGGCAGAGCACGCCGCTCGCTCTACGTGCAGCGGGTGACGCGCGCAAGCCGCAATGATTCCAGCCTCGCCCTGAATATTCAAAAATTCTCTTGAGATTCAAGCAATTCTCTCGCATGATTCGGACTAGAGCATCCCGCCGGCCGCCGGTCCCGCGGCCCGGGTTCGCGTCCGGCGGTCTTCCGGCCGCCACTCCGGCAGTCCTCGCCGCCGCCGTCCCCAGGCCGGGCCGGCCGGCCCGAATCGACCTGCGCGCCCCCTCGACGACCTGGTTCGTCGATGCGTTCACCGCGGCCTCGGACCTGCTCATCGGCACCTGCCAGACCGATCGCCCCGATACTCTTGCCGCCGCCGTGCGGGAGGCCGAACGGCGGTGGGGGCTGGTCGACACGTGGACCCGCGAGACGGCCAGACCCGCCGGAAGTCCCCCGCCGCCGCTTCCTCCGCCGCTACCGCCAGCAAAGTCGGGCGATCAAGACAATCCGGACGTAACTGATCACGGCCCACATCCGATGTGAACCCGCCTGGCGGCGATCGGCCACACGGCGCCGGCGGTGGGCACCGCCACGACACCGCCCGCCCGGGCCGGCGCCCCGCCGGTCGCCCGCGCGGGCCAGGATAGGAACATGGCGACACCCGTCTATCAGGACCCGGCCTCATCTGGCCTGCCGGCGCACGAGATCGACGCAGAGTTCCTCGCGCTGCCGCGTTCCGCACTTACCGACGCGGCCCTGCAGACCGCGCGCGACCTCGGCGCCACTCATGCCGACATCCGCATCGAACGGTTGCGAAACTCCTCGCTGTCGTTTCGCGACGCCGCTCTGGAGAGCCGGCACGAGAGCGCCACGCTGGGCCTCGCCGTACGGGTCGTGCACGGGGGGACCTGGGGCTTCGCGGCCGGCGTCGACCTCACCCCGGACGAGGCTGCCCGGCTGGCCCGCCAGGCCGTCGAGATGGCGCGGGTGGCGGCCCCGCTGAACTCCGAGCCCGTCGAGCTCGCCCTGGAACCGGCGCACACCGACGCGGTCTGGGTGTCGGCGTATGCCGCCGATCCCTTCGCCATCGACGCGCGCGAGCGGGTCGAACGGGTCGGGGGGCTGTGCCGCGCCCTGTTCGCGGCGCAGGCCGTCGACCACGTCGAGGGCCGGTTCGACGCCGTGTTGGAGAACAAGTACTACGCGGATCTCGCGGGTACCTCGACGACGCAGCAGCGGGTGCGGGTGCTCTGCCAGATCGAGGCGACGCGGGTCGACCCGGGCGGCGGCTTCGAGACCATGCGCACCATCGCCCCGCCCGTCGGCCGAGGCTGGGAGTGGATGGTGGCGGGACCCGCGGCGGGCTGCTGGGACTGGGAGGGCGAGATCGCCGTCATCCCCGGCCTGCTGGCGGAGAAGGCCAAGGCGTCCTCGGTCGAGCCCGGCCGGTATGACCTGGTGATCGACCCGTCGAACCTGTGGCTGACGATCCACGAGTCCGTCGGCCACGCCACCGAACTCGACCGCGCGCTCGGCTACGAGGCGGCCTACGCCGGCACGTCGTTCGCAACCCTGGACCAGCTCGGCGCCCTGCGTTACGGCTCCCCGGCGATGACGATCACGGGTGACCGCACCGCCCTGCACGGGCTGGCCACCATCGGCTACGACGACGAGGGCGTGCAGACCCGCCGGTTCGACATCGTGCGCGACGGCACCCTCGTCGGCTACCAGCTCGATCGGGCGATGGCGGCCCGCAACGCAAGCGTGCTCGGGGTGGAGCGCTCCAACGGCTGCGCCTTCGCCGACTCCCCCGGCCACGTGCCAATCCAGCGGATGGCGAACGTGTCACTGCTGCCGGCGCCGGGCGGCCCGTCGACCGAGGAGCTGATCAGCCGGATCGACCGCGGGATCTACATCGTCGGCGACAAGAGCTGGTCGATCGACATGCAGCGGTACAACTTCCAGTTCACCGGGCAGCGGTTCTACGAGATCCGCTCCGGGCACATCGTCGGCCAGCTCCGCGACGTCGCCTACCAGGCGACAACGACGGACTTCTGGGGCTCGCTGGAGGCGGTGGGCGGCCCGCAGACGTATCTGCTCGGCGGCGCGTTCAACTGCGGCAAGGGGCAGCCGGGCCAGGTCGCGGCGGTCAGCCACGGCAGCCCGGCCGCGCTGTTCCGCGGCGTCAACGTCCTCAACACCCGGCGGGAGGCCGGCCGATGAGCCAGGTGACCGGAGCGGACGCCACCCGGGCCGACCGGGCGGGCTCGGTGCCCGAGGCGGCCCACGAGATCGTCGAGCGCGCCCTGGCGCTGTCCCGGGCGGACGGCTGCGTGGTGATCGCCACCGAGTCCAGCTCGGTGAACCTGCGCTGGGCCACCAACACCCTGACCACCAACGGGGCGAGCCGGGATCGATCGATCACCGTCGTCAGCGTCGTCGGCCGCTCGTTCGGGGTGCGCACCGCCTCCACGATCGACACCCCGGCCGGCGGTCGGGGGGCGCGGCCGGGCGACGTGGCGCATCCCACCGACGCCGACGGCCTCGCCGAGCTCGTCCGCGCCGCCGAGGACGCCGCCCGCGAAGCGGAGGACGCCGAGGACTACGCCGACCTGCTCGGGCCCACCACAGCCGGCCTGAGCACGGGCGGCCCAGGCACGGGCGGGGGGCCGGTCACGGCCGGCGGGACCTTCACCGACCCGGCAACCCGCACGGGCACTGCTGTCTTCGCCACCTTCGCCCGCGACCTCGCCGAGGCGTTCGGGTCCGCCCGGGCGCAGGGCAGACGGCTGTTCGGTTTCGCCCAGCACGACGTCACCACCACCTGGCTGGGCACCTCCACCGGCCTGCGGCTGCGGCACAGCCAGCCGACGGGCAGCGTCGAGTGGAACGCCAAGTCCGGCGTTCCCGACGGCTCGGTGTGGCACGGACAGTCCACGCGTGATTTCACCGACGTGGACGTGGCCGCGACGGACGCGGCGTTGCGCTCCCGGCTGGCCTGGTGCGAGCGGTCGGTGGAGCTGCCCGCGGGCCGCTACGAGACGCTGCTGCCGCCCTCCGCGGTCGCCGATCTGATGATCGACCTGTACTGGTCTGCCGCCGGCCGGGACGCCGCCGAGGGCCGCACGGTGTTCAGCCGGCCGGGCGGCGCAACCCGGATCGGCGAGGCGATCGGGCCGGCGGGGCTGCGGCTGTTCAGCGACCCCGCGGACCCGGAGCTGGCGACGACCCCGTTCGTCACCGCCGCGTCGTCGTCATCGATGTCGAGCGTGTTCGACAACGGGCTGGCGCTCGGAGCGACCGACTGGATCCGCGACGGCGCGCTCGCCGCGCTCGTGCAGACCCGCGCCTCGGCCCGCGCCACGCAGAGCCCGGTCACTCCGATCATCGACAACCTGATCCTGGACGCGGGGGGCTCCGCGTCGCTCGAGGAGATGATCGCCTCGACTCGGCGCGGCCTGTTGCTGACCAGCCTGTGGTACATCCGCACCGTCGATCCGGAGGTCCTGCTGCTGACCGGGCTGACTCGCGACGGCGTCTACCTCGTCGAGAACGGCGAAGTCACCGGGGCGGTGAACAACTTCCGGTTCAACGAGTCGCCGGTGGATCTGCTGGGCCGCACGGCCGAGCTCGGCGCGACCACCCGCACCATGGCCCGGGAGTGGGCGGACTGGTTCACGTTCACCCGAATGCCACCGATGCGGGTGCCGGACTTCAACATGAGCTCGGTCAGCCCGGCGAGCTGACCGCGGGCGCCGGCGCCGTCACAGGTAGGCGCCGCGCCCGAACGTCTCACCGCCGGGCTGCTGCTGCCCGCTCGGCAGCGCCCGGCGGCGCATCTCCTCGAGCTGCGCCCGGGCCGCCATCTGCTGGGCGAACAGCGCCGTCTGCAGGCCGTGGAACAGGCCCTCCAGCCAGCCGACGAGCTGCACCTGGGCGATCCCGAGCTCTCCATCCGAGGGGATGCGGTGCTCGTCGAAGGGCAGCGACAGCCGCTCCAGCTCGTCCTGCAGCTCCGGGGCCAGCCCATCGGAGAGCTCGCGGATGGAGCTGCGGTGGATCTCCCGCAGGCGGACCCGGCTGGCGTCGTCCAGCGGCGCGGCGCGCACCTCCTCCAACAGCTGCTTGATCATCGTACCGATGCGCATCACCTTGTCGGGCTGGGAGACCAGCTCGGCTATCGGGTTTGCGCCGCTTGATTCCCCATCCTGGTCGGGGCTCGGGGACACCGACCGGCCGAGTGAGTCCGGCGCGGTCTCGTGCAGGGCTCCATCGGGCCCGACAATCACGACGCGGGGTTCCTGTTGATCCGTCATGACCCCTATCCTGCCCCGTCCGAAGGCGCCACACGGCGCCAGTGCGCCGACCTGCGACCCGTCCACGGCCGTCAGGGCGCAATCGTGAGGATCACCTTGCCGACATGCCCAAGATCGGCCACATGTTGGTGCGCCGCCACCACCTCGGTGATCGGTAGCACGCGGTCGATCACCGGCCTGATCGCGCCGCGTTCGACCGCCGGCCAGAACTCGGCGCGAACCCCGGCGATGATCTCGGCCTTCTCCGCCGACGGCCGGGCACGCAGGGACGCGGCATGCACCGCCGCCCGCTTGGCCAGCAGGGCTCCGAGATTGAGCTCGCCGGTCACCCCGCCCTGCAGGCCGATGACGACGAGCCGCCCGCCGACGGCGAGCAGCGACACGTTGCGCGGCAGGTAGGCCGCGCCCATGTTGTCGAGGATCACATCCGCCCCGTGGCCCTCTGTGGCTCCCCGGATCACCTCGACAAAGTCGGAATCCCGGTAGGACACGGCCACGTCGGCGCCGAGCTCGCGGACCCTGGCCAGCTTCGCCGCGGTGCCGGCGGTGGTGGCGATGACCGCCCCCGGCAGCAGCGCACGGACCGCCTGGATTGCGAACGTGCCGATCCCCGACGCGCCGCCGTGCACGCAGAAGACCTCGCGGTCACGCAGGTCGGCGATGCCGAACACGGTCGAGTAGACGGTGGCCGCGACCTCGGGCAGGCCGGCGGCCTCGATCAGATCGACTCCGGCCGGGATCGGCAGGAGCTGGCCGGCCGGTACGTTCACCCGGCTCGCGTACCCGCCGCCGCCGAGCAGGGCGCACACCTCGGTGCCGACCTCGAACCCCGACACCTCGGGCCCGACGGCGGCCACCCGGCCGGAGCACTCCAGCCCGAGAATCTCGGAGTCGCCGGGCGGCGGCGGGTAGAGACCCTGCCGTTGCAGCAGGTCCGCCCGGTTGACCGCCGTCGCGACCACGTCCAGGGTCACCTCCCCCGGCCCGGGAGCGGGCGGGTCCGCCACGCTGGACCAGGACATGACCTCGGGCCCGCCGGGGGCCGACACCGTCACCGCATGCACGCTCACACGCTACGACGCCGCCGATGCCCGCCGCCCCAGGAGGGGTCACGGGAAGCAGCACGCCCTGTCTGAGGATCAGACCGGTTCGGGCTCGGGTTCGGGTGAGTTCGGCGCCGGCTCGGTGTAAGGCGAGGGTTCGTGCGGCGCTGGCGGCAGGTCCGGCGTGTCGGGCAGCAACGGGCCCGGGTCGTCCGGGATCGGCGCGTCCGGGTCGAGCGGCGGCGGCGTGTCCGGACGGTACGGGCGGACGCCTACGGACACCACGCTCAGACACGGCGGGATGGTCGAGATGAATGGGCTGGGCATAGGACCCGCCGTACCCGTTGGCCGGGGCCGCGGAAACATCGCCCCCGCATCGCACGGCCATCGGATCGCCCAGCCAAGGCCGCACCTCCCGAGCCGAACAGGCAGGCCGACACGCCAACATCTCCACAGACACAACAAAAAAACCATAGCGACAACGGAGATGGTCACATAGCACATATAGAAAACAACAAAACCCGACTGATCGACAACAGATGTTCGTTCGGGTGGCGTCGGGCCGTCTCGAGGAACTCCCAACCGGACCCGCTCACTCCCCCGAACGGGATGGCGGATAGGTCACAACGGCGACGGTGGCCCGAACGAGGTGCGGCT
>NZ_CADCWT010000002.1 GCF_902806485.1 Candidatus Frankia alpina
CTTGTTTTGTGCGTTGGGGTATTTCTGCAGCTCGACGGTCGTCCCACCTCCAGCCCCCCCGGGCAGCAGTGGCACGGGTGGCACCATTCGCATGGACGTCCTACTATCGGAAGCCAGAAGGACCTAACTCTGCGGGCATGCAGGCCCGTCCGTCCTCCCGGGAGCCGCTCCGATGCCATCCGACGCCCAGCAGGAGACGGCAGGTCTCCACGTCCCTGTCTACCCGGTGCGCATTGTCACGGCGGCCGCGCTGTTCGATGGGCACGACGCCGCGATCAACATCATGCGGCGGCTGCTTCAGGCCCAAGGGGCTGAGGTCATCCATCTCGGCCACGCCCGCAGCGTCGAGGAGGTGGCGACGGCGGCGATCCAGGAGGACGCTCAGGGCATCGCCCTGTCCTCCTACCAGGGCGGGCATGTCGAGTACTTCAGCTATCTGGTCGAGCGGCTGCGGGAACTGGGCGCGGGTGACATCCGGGTCTACGGCGGGGGCGGCGGAGTGATCGTGCCCGCGGAGATCGAACTGCTGCGGTCCCGCGGCGTCGCCCGGATCTTCTCCCCGCAGGACGGCCAGGCGATGGGCCTGGCTCGCATGATCAATATGATCGTGTCGGCCTGCGACGTCGATCTCGCCGTGGACGGTCCGAAGCTGGAGGAGGTGATCGCCGGCGAGCAGGGCGCGCTCGCTCGGGCGATCACCGTGCTCGAGGCCGGTCGGGACGACGAGCTTGCCGCAGCACTGCGGGAGGAGGCCGGTCGGCGGCCGCCGGTGCCGGTGCTCGGCATCACCGGCACCGGGGGCTCCGGGAAGTCCTCGCTGACCGACGAGCTGCTGTGCCGCTTCCGGCTCGACCAGGGCGACGCGCTGCGCATCGCCGTGCTCGCCGTCGACCCGAGCCGGCGGCGCGGTGGCGGGGCGCTGCTCGGTGACCGGATCCGGATGAACGCCCTGGGGGACGCCAGCTTCGGGCGGATTTTCTTCCGGTCCCTGGCCACCCGGTCGGCGGGCAGCGAGGTTCCGCCCTCGGTGCCGGGGGCGATAGCGGCCTGCCAGGCGGCCGGGTACGACCTGATCATCGTGGAGACACCCGGGATCGGGCAGGGCGACGCGGCGATCGTGCCCTTCTGTGACGTCTCCCTGTACGTGATGACGCCGGAGTACGGCGCGGCCTCGCAGCTCGAGAAGATCGACATGCTTGACTTCGCCGACGTGGTCGCGGTGAACAAGTCCGAACGCCGCGGTGCCGAGGACGCCCGGCGTGACGTCGCCCGCCAGCTCGTGCGCAACCGGGAGGCCTTCGATCGCTCCTGGGCGGACATGCCGGTCTTCGGCACCTCCGCCGCGCGTTTCCAGGACGACGGCGTCACCGCCCTTTACCAGTACCTGCTCGGGCTGCTGCGGGAGGGTGGCCTGCCGGTTCGGCCCGGTGCCCTGCCAGCCGTCGAGGTACGCGTCTCCACCGGGCTGACCACGATCGTCCCCCCGTCCCGGTCGCGCTACCTGGCCGAGATCGCCGAGACTGTCCGCGATTACCACGCCGAGACGGAACGGCAGGCGCAGCTGGTGCGCCGCCGCGAGCATCTGACCACCGCGTTCGACGCGTTGGTCGCCGCAGCCGCGGAACCGACCGCGGAATCGACGGCCCTGACCGCCCTGCGCGACGAGGCCGACGCGGCCCTGGCGCCGTGGGCGAAGGAGCTGTTGGCGCGGTGGCCGGCGATCGTGGCCGAGCGGCAGGGGGAGCAGCTGTCGTACACGGTGCGCGGCACCGAGATCAGCACGCCGCTGCGACGTACGACCCTCGCCGGCAGCCAGGTTTCCCGCGTCGCGGTGCCGGCCATCGACGACGACGCCCGACTGCTGCGGTTCCTGCGTCGGGAGAACCTGCCAGGATATTTCCCGTTCACCGCGGGGGTGTTTCCCTTCAAGCGCGCCGGGGAGGCACCGGCGCGGATGTTCGCCGGGGAGGGCGACGCGTTCCGGACGAACCGGCGCTTCCACCTGCTGTCCGCCGGGTCGCCTGCGACCCGGCTGTCCACGGCCTTCGACTCGGTCACCCTGTACGGTCGCGACCCGGCTCCCCGGCCGGACGTCTATGGCAAGGTCGGCACCTCGGGGGTGTCGATCGCCACCCTCGACGACATGTCGGTCCTCTTCGACGGGTTCGACCTCGGTGACCCGGCGACCAGTGTCTCCATGACGATCAACGGTCCGGCGCCCGCCATTCTCGCGATGTTCCTGACCACCGCGATCGACCAGCGGCTGGCGGCGTTCCCCGCCGAACACGGCCGCGAGCCGAGCGACGACGAAGCCGCTCAGGTCACCGCCGACGCGCTCGCCACCGTGCGGGGCACGGTGCAGGCCGACATCCTCAAGGAGGACCAGGGGCAGAACACCTGCATCTTCTCCACCGAGTTCGCCCTGCGGGCGATGGCCGACGTGCAGGAATGGTTCATCGAGCAGAACGTGCGCAACTTCTACTCCGTCTCGATCTCCGGGTATCACATCGCCGAGGCCGGCGCGAACCCCATCACGCAGCTCGCCTTCACGCTGGCCAATGGTTTCACCTACGTCGAGGCATATCTCGCCCGGGGAATGCGGATCGACGACTTTGCACCGAACCTGTCGTTCTTCTTCTCCAACGGGATGGACGCGGAGTACACGGTCATCGGTCGGGTGGCGCGGCGGATCTGGGCGGTGGCGATGCGCGAGCGCTACGGCGCCGCCCCCCGCTCGCAGCTACTCAAATACCACGTGCAGACCTCTGGTCGGTCACTGCACGCCCAGGAAATGGCGTTCAACGACGTCCGTACCACCCTCCAGGCGCTGTGCGCGATCTACGACAACTGCAACAGCCTGCACACCAATGCCTACGACGAGGCCGTCACCACGCCCACCGAGGGCTCGGTGCGCCGCGCTCTCGCCATACAGATGATCATTGATCAGGAATGGGGACTCGCCGCCAACGAGAATCCCTTGCAGGGGTCTTTCATCGTTGATGAACTGACCGATCTGGTCGAGGAAGCCGTGCTCGCCGAGTTCGCGCGGATCAGCGACCGCGGCGGCGTGCTGGGCGCGATGGAGACCGGTTATCAGCGAGGCCGGATCCAGGACGAGTCGATGCTCTACGAGCGCCGTAAGCATGACGGCACCCTGCCGATCGTGGGGGTCAACACCTTCCTCGCCCCGCAGCGCGCCGCCGGCACCGCGGACGCCGCCGCCGGCCCTCTGGAGCTGGCCCGAGCCACCGAGGACGAGAAGCGTTCCCAGCTCACCCGACTGACCGACTTCCAGCGCCGGCACGCCGCCGAGGCCGAGGCCGCGCTGGCCGAGCTGCGCGCAGTCGCGGCCGGTACCGGAAACATTTTTGCGGTGTTGATGAAGGCGGTCCGGGTCTGCTCGCTCGGTCAGATCACCCAGGCGTTCTTCGATGTCGGCGGTCAGTATCGGCGCAATGTCTAAAATTCCCGCGACCGGGTGGCGCCGCAGGGTGGGCTCAACGTGGCGACCCGTAATCATCGCGTACGCATGAATCTTTGCCAGCGCGTGGCGTCCTGGGGTGCAATGGACGCTGGCCGTCATCGGGGCGGTCCCCGGCCTGCAGGTCGGGTGCGGACCTTCCCCTGAAGCGCAGGAGCATCCAAGCCGTGGCCACCCCCAAACCACTGCCCACCGATCCCATTGCGGAGGCCCATCGGCACTGGTCCGCGCACGGTTGGGGTGCGGTGGCGGACGGGATGGCGGCGGTCACATCGCTGATGCGTGCCCAGCAGATCATGCTCGCCCGGGTCGACGAGGTCCTGCGCCCGCTCGATCTGACCTTCGCCCGGTACGAGCTGCTCATGCTGCTGCTGTTCTCCCGCCGGGGCGCCCTCCCGCTGAACAAGATCGGCAGCCGGCTTCAGGTCCATCCGACCAGCATCACCAGCGCGGTCGACCGGCTGGAGGCGCGTGGCCAGGTACGCCGCACCCCGCACCCCACCGATCGCCGGGCGATCCTCGCCGAGATCACCGAGGAGGGGCGGGCGACGGCGCTCGCCGCGACGGAGAAGCTCAACGACACCGTCTTCGCCGACCCCGGTCTGGGGGACGGGGGCGTGCGGACGCTCATCGACGTGCTCACCGACCTGCGTCGGGCGGCCGGTGACTTCTGAGCCGGTGGCGGCCCCGCTGCCGGCCGCGTTCCGGGTGCACTGCGACCCCGGCCTCATGATCCTGGCGCCCGCCGCGGCGGGCGCCGGTGGGATCGTGTTGCTCGGCGGGTCGCCGCTGCGGCTGATGGCGCTGTCCGCTCCGGGCGCGCGGGTGTTCGCGGCGCTGCGCGGGGGCGCCACGGTCGGCGCGGCCGGACCCGGAGCGGGGCTGCTGGCGCGTCGGTTCGTCGACGCCGGGCTCGTCCATCCGCTGCCGCCCTGCCAGGCGACGCCGGTGAATGCGGTCACCGCGGTCATCCCGGTCCGGGACGGCGCCGGGCGTGTCGGCGCGCTGGTCGACGCGCTGCGCGGGCAGTGCGCCGAGGTCGTCGACGACGGCTCCCGGGATGCCACCTCGGCCGAGGCCACCGCGTCCGGGGCCCGAGTGATTCGGCATGACCGGTCCCGGGGCCCCGCCGCGGCTCGGATCAGCGGCGCGCGGGCCGCTCGCACCGAGGTGATCGTCTTCTGTGACTGCGACGTGCGGCCCACCGCCGGCTGGCTCGACCGCCTCGTGGCTCACCTGGGGGACCCGGCGGTCGTCGCCGTGGCGCCGCGGGTCGCCTCCCCGCTGCGGCCGGGGTCGCGCGGCGGTCTGCGGGAGCGTTACGAGGCGGGCCGCTCCCCGCTCGATCTCGGGCCATGGCCGGCGGCGGTGCGTCCCGGGAGCCGGGTGTCGTACGTTCCGTCGGCGGCGCTGGTCATCCGACGGGCGTACGCCGAGTTCGACCCGGCGCTGCGCTTCGGTGAGGACGTCGACCTGGTGTGGCGGCTCGTCGGCGCCGGCCACAGCGTCCGCTACGAGCCGGCGGCGGTGGTGCACCACGATCCCCGGCCGTCCTGGCGGGCTTGGGCGTACCAGCGCCACGGCTACGGTTCGTCGTCGGCGCAGCTCGCCCGGCGCCATCCCGGACTGCTGCGACCGGCCCGCGGGGTGGCGAGTGTGGTGGCGGCGGTGGGCCTGCTGGCCACCCGCCGGGACCGCGCCGGCGCGGTCGTGGTCGGCGCCCTGGCCGCGGGCTCGGTGGCGCTGAGCACCGCGCGCCTCGCCCGCCGGCTGGGCCGCACCGACCGTCCCGGCCGCGCCGCGCTGGCCCTGACGGTGCGTGGGCGTCGTCACGCCCTGCTCGCTGCCGCCGAGACATCACGGCGCACCTGGCTGCCCCTGCGCCCGGCCACCTGGTCCTGGCCGCGGCGGCGCTGCCGCTGGTGCACGACTGGTGGGTGGCGCGCCCGGCGGTCGGTCTGGCGCCATACCTGCTCCTGCTCGTCGCTGACGACGCCGCCTACTGCACCGGCGTCTGGTCCGGCTGCCTGCTGCAGAGCAACTTCGAGCCGCTGGTCCCGACGTTGCCGGCCAGCCTGCGACGCCGCCGGCCAGGCGGTGTGATCGGCGCGGCGACGCCCCCCGGCTTCGCGCGGCTACCCTCTAGCGTGTGACTTACCTCGACCACGCGGCGACGACGCCGATGCGACCGGAAGCGCTCGCTGCGTATGCCGCGGTACTCGCCGACACCGGCAATGCCTCGTCGTTGCATGCCAGCGGCCGCCGGGCGCGGCGCATCGTCGAGGAGTCGCGCGAGACGCTGGCCAGTGTGCTGGGTGTCCGGCCGTCCGACGTGGTGTTCACCGGCGGCGGCACGGAGGGTGACAACCTCGCGCTCAAGGGCCTGTACTGGGCGCGGCGGCGGGTCGAGCCCGCGCGGCGCCGCGTGCTGGTCAGCGCGGTGGAGCACCGGGCGGTGCTGGATACCGTGCAGTGGCTGGGTGCCGAGCAGGGCGCCGAGGTGGAGCTGCTCGACGTCGACGCCGCCGGCACGGTCCACCCGGACGCCCTCGCCGCCGCCATCGAGCGCGATCCCGCCGCGGTGGCCCTGGTCTCGGTGATGTGGGCGAACAGCGAGGTCGGCACGGTCGAGCCGGTCGCCGAGCTGGCCGCCGTCGCGCACCGGCACGGGGTGCCGTTCCACACCGACGCGGTGCAGGCGTTCGGCCAGATCCCCGTCACGGTCGGCGAGGACGGGCCCGACGCCATCATCGTCAGTGCCCACAAGATCGGCGGGCCGGTCGGGGTCGGCGCGCTGGTCGTGCGCCGCGGCCTCGCGCTGGAGCCGTTGACCCATGGCGGCGGCCAGGAACGCGACATCCGCTCCGGGACGCTGAATACCGCCGGGGTCGCGGCGTTCGCGGCCGCCGCGTCGATCGCCTGCGCCCAGGCGCCGCGTGAGAGCGTCCGGTTGGCCGCGCTGCGCGACAGACTCGTCCGCCGGGTCCAGGAGAAGGTGCCCGGCGCGGTGCTCAACGGTGCCGGGCTGAGCGGCTCGCAGCGGCTGCCCGGCAACACCCATCTGACGTTCCCCGGCTGCGAGGGCGACTCGCTGCTGATGCTGCTCGACGCGCGCGGCATCGAATGTTCGACCGGTTCGGCCTGCTCGGCGGGAGTAGCCCGGCCCTCGCACGTGTTGCTGGCGATGGGGGCCAGCGAGGAGCATGCTCGAGGGTCGCTGCGCTTCTCGCTGGGCCACACGTCGTGCGCGGCCGACGTGGATGCGCTTGTCGAGGCGATCGGGCCGGTGGTGGAGCGGGCGAGCCGCGCGGGTGCGCTCGCAGGGATGACCGGTGCCTGATCCGCGCCAGAGGCGTGGGGCCGCCGGAGGGGTTTTGGGAGGTGCAGGTCTGATGAGGGTGCTCGCCGCCATGTCCGGTGGGGTCGACTCCGCCGTCGCCGCCGCGCGGGCGGTCGACGCCGGGCACGACGTCACCGGCGTCCATCTGGCCCTGTCCCGATCGCCCGACTCGGGCCGGACCGGCGCCCGCGGCTGCTGCACGCTGGAGGACGCCCGCGACGCGCGGCGCGCCGCGGATGTGCTGGGCATCCCGTTCTACGTGTGGGACCTCGCCGAGCGGTTCGAGACCGAGGTCATCGAGCAGTTCGTGGAGTCCTACGCGGCGGGACGTACCCCCAATCCGTGCGTGCGCTGCAACGAACGGATCAAGTTCGCTGCAGTGCTGGACCGGGCGCTCGCCTTCGGCTTCGACGCCGTGGTCACCGGCCACCACGCCCGTCTCGACCCGGACGGCACGCTGCGCCGTTCCGTCGACCCGGCCAAGGACCAGTCCTACGTGCTGGGCACGCTGCGGCCCGAGCAGCTCGCCGCGGCGAGCTTCCCGCTGGGGGACTCCACCAAGGCGCAGGTGCGCCGGGAGGCGGCCGAGCGCGGCCTGGCCGTCGCCGACAAGCCGGACAGCCACGACATCTGCTTCATCTCCAGCGGCGACACGGGCGGTTGGCTGCGGCAGCGGATCGGCTCCCGGCCCGGCCCCATCGTCGACTCCCGGACCGGGCAGACGCTCGGCGAGCATGACGGGACCTTCGCCTTCACCGTCGGTCAGCGCCGCGGGCTGGGCCTGGGCCAGCCGGCGGCGGACGGCCGCCCCCGCTACGTCCTCGACATCTCTCCGGTGACCTCGACGGTCACCGTCGGCCCGGCCGACGAGCTCGACATCCGCCGGCTGGTCGCCGATCGGGCGGTCTGGCCGCACGAGGGCACGGTGTCCTGCCAGGCCCAGGTCCGGGCGCACGGCGGGGTCGTGGCCGCGCAGGCCGAGGCGCGCGGCGACGAACTCGTCGTCACCCTCGCCGCCCCGGTGCGCGGGACGGCGGCCGGTCAGGCCGTCGTGCTCTACGATGGCGACCGGGTGCTCGGGGGAGGGCACATCCTCGCCACCGCCGGGTGAGCGGCCGGGCTGGGCGGGGTGCCGGGAGGTGTCGGCCACAATGGCGGCATGAGTCTCGATGAGCACTGAGGCCGGCCGCGCGTCGCTGTGGCCGGCCGGCGCGGCCACCGGCGTGGGATCTCTGCCGGGCACCGATCCGGTCGAGGCCACGAAGATGGTGTTCGACGAGCTGCCGGACCTGCCGCAGCTGCCGGAGCTGCCGGCCCGCGGGCCCGGCGCCACGATGGTCGGCCGAGCTGGGGCGATCCTGCTCGACCTGCCCGTCGACCTGCAGCCGGCCGGCTGGCGGTTGGTGCCCCGGCCGGGCCATGACCTGCGCAGATCCCGGGACCTGCTGCGACGGGACCTCGACGCGTTGACCGACGTCGCCGACGGGTACTCCGGGCCGCTCAAGGTCGCCGTGGCCGGGCCGTGGACGCTGGCCGCCGAGCTGGAGCTGCCCCGCGGGCACAAGGCGCTGTCCGACCCCGGGGCGACCCGCGACCTCGCCGAGGCGCTCGCCGGGGGCCTGGCCGAGCATCTCGGCGACCTCTCCCGCCGGGTCCCGGGCGCGCGGCTCGTCGTCCAGCTTGACGAGCCGTCGCTGCCGGCGGTGCTGGCCGGCCGGGTGCGCACGCCCAGCGGCTTTTCGGTGCTGCCGGCCGTCGAGGCGGGCCTGGTGGAGCAGCGGCTTGCGGCCCTCGCCGACGCCACCCGGGCGCTGACCGGCGTTGCCGGGATCGGCGTGCACTGCTGCGCCCCGGACGTGCCGCTGGCGGCGCTGCGCGGCGCCGGAATGGACTTCGTCGGGCTCGACGCCGCTCTGCTGACCTGGGCCCAGGATGACGCGGTCGGCGAGCTGGTGGAGGCCGGGGTGCGGATCATCGCGGGCCTGGTGGCCACCGGCGGCGGGGTCCCGAACTTGTCGGACGTCCGCCGTACCGTCGAACCCGTCACCGCATTGTGGAGCCGGCTTGGATTCCGGCCCGAACAACTCGGGGAGGTGGTCGCCGTGGCACCCGCGTGCGGCCTTGCGGGATTCGGCTTCGACGAGGCCAGGGCGGTCCTGCGGCACTGCCGCCGGGCGGGCCGCGCCCTGGTCGACGCACCGGCATGAGCGCGCCGGTGGACTCCGGCGACGTGGCGGCGGCTGAGGCCGGCGCCGGGGTCGAACCGGGCGTCGCAGCCCCCGTCGCGGACCGGGCCAGCGCCGCCGAGCTCGCCCGCGAGCTGGACGAGCACGCCTACCGGTACTACGTGCTGGACGCGCCGACCGTCGCCGACGCCGAGTACGACCGACTGATGCGCGAGCTGACCGCGCTCGAGGAGCGTCATCCGGATCTGCGCACGCCGGATTCGCCGACGCAGAAGGTGGCCGGGTCGTACTCGACCCTGTTCACCCCGGTCGAGCATCTCGAGCGGCTGCTGTCGCTGGACAACGTCTTCGACGACGACGAGTTCCACCAGTGGGCCGCGCGGGCAGCCCGGGAGACCGAAATCGACGCCTGGCTGTGCGAGCTGAAGATCGACGGGCTCGCCGTGGACCTCGTCTACTCCGACGGCCGGCTCGTGCGCGCGGCGACTCGCGGCGACGGCCGCACGGGGGAGGACATCACCCCCAACATTCGCACGCTGGCGAGCGTGCCGACCCGGCTGCGCGGGGCGGGCGTGCCGGAGCTGCTGGAGGTCCGCGGCGAGGTCTTCTTCCCGACCGAGAAGTTCGCCGAGCTCAATGCGTCGCTGGTGGCCGGGGGCGGTAAGCCGTTTGCCAACCCGCGCAACGCCGCGGCCGGGTCGCTGCGCCAGAAGGATCCCCGGGTCACCGCCACCCGCCCCCTCGATCTGATCATCCACGGGCTGGGGGCGCAGCGCGGGTTCGACGCCGCCTCCCAGTCGGCGGCCTACACCCGGCTCGCCGAGTTCGGGCTGCCTGTCTCGACCCACTTCGAGGTGCTGGCGTCGGTGGGCGACGTGCTAGCGTACATCCACCGTTGGGGGCAGGCCCGCCACGACGTCGCCCACGAGATCGACGGGGTGGTCGTCAAGGTCGACGCGTTCGCCCTGCAGCGCCGGCTGGGGTCGACGTCGAAGGCGCCGCGGTGGGCGGTGGCCTTCAAGTACCCGCCCGAGGAGGTCACGACGAAGCTGCGCGACATCAGGGTGAACGTCGGCCGCACGGGCCGGGTCACGCCGTTCGGCGCGCTGGAGCCGGTGCTGGTCGCGGGGTCGACGGTGGGGCTCGCGACCCTGCACAACGTCGACGAGGTCGGCCGCAAGGGCGTCCTCATCGGCGACACGGTCGTGATTCGCAAGGCCGGTGACGTGATCCCGGAGATCGTCGGCCCGGTCGTCGACCTGCGCGACGGCACGGAGCGCGCCTTCGTCATGCCCACCCACTGCCCCGAGTGCGGCACCGAGCTGGTGCGCCCCGAGGGCGAGGTGGACATCCGCTGCCCGAACACCTACTCCTGCCCGGCGCAGCTACGTGAGTCGATCTTCCACATCGCCTCGCGGGGCGCGCTGGACATCGACGGACTCGGCTACGAGACGGCGATCGCCCTGCTGGAGGCGGATCGCGTCCACGACATCGGGGACATCTTCCACCTGACGGCGGAGTCGTTCGAGGGGCTGCGCGGCTTCGGCCAGAAGAAGATCGACCAGATCCTGCGCGGCGTCGAGGCGGCCCGGCACCGGCCGCTGTGGCGGCTGCTGGTCGGCCTGTCCATCCGCCATGTGGGGCCGACCGCGGCCCGCGGGCTCGCCCGGGAGCTGCGCTCGCTCGACGCGATCGCCGCCGCCCCCGCCGAGCAGCTCGCCGCGGTTGAGGGCGTCGGTCCGAAGATCGCAAGTGCGGTGGTGGACTGGTTCGCCGACGCCCGCCACCGCGACATCGTCGCCCGCATCGCCGCCGGCGGCGCCTCGCTCGCCGACGCCGGGGCCGAGGAGGGCCCCCGCCCGCTCGACGGTGTCGCGGTGGTCATCACGGGGACGCTCGACGCCTGGAGCCGGGACTCGGCGACCGAGGCGGTGCAGGGCCGCGGGGGCAAGGTCACCGGTTCGGTGAGCAAGAAGACGGCGTTCGTCGTCGTCGGCGCCGATCCGGGGGCGGCCAAGTACGACAAGGCGCGCAGCCTCGGCGTACCGGTGCTGGACGAGGCCGGGTTCGCCGTGCTGCTCGCACGCGGCGCGGACGCCGCGTGCGAGCGGGCCGTGCCCGCCGACACCCCGGACACCGACTCCGCCCGCCAGGCGGCGCAGGACGACGCCCAGCCGCGGTGACCCGGGGCAAGGGCTGGCGGGGGGCCATCCCGGTCAGGGGTGATCCGTCCTGCTCAGGCTTGCCGCGATGCCGGCGAGGTGGGCCAGCCGCTCGAGCTCGGAGGCGCGGAAGGCCGGCCCCCCGGGACGGCCGATGAGGACGACCAGTCGGTCGCCGCCGACGGGTGCCGCGGCGAGCTCCATGCTGACCGCCTTCCAGCGGGGCGGGAAGGTGCCTTCGTCCGGTCCGATCCGTCGCGCCCGGTCCAGCGGCAGCCAGGGCAGCGGCAACCGGACCCGTTCGGGCACGCCGAGGTCGTCCCCGCCGAGCGTGGGCGCGCCGACCGAGGTCTCCCGCACGCGCACGTCGTGCGCGCCCACGTGTTCGAGCAGCACCGCCCAGTCCGGGTTGAACACGGCCGGGGCCAGCTCCGTCAGCGTTGCAGCGGCGTCGAGGGGCCGCTCGGTCAGCGCGTCGACGAGGTCGAGGTCGAGGTCGCTGGTGACGCCGCCGCCGTCCGCGAGGAACGGGCGCAGCGACTCGACGACCACGCCCGGCACCGACTGGACCGCGCTGATCGCCCGATCCGCGAGTCCTCCCGGGGGCAGCATGACGAGCAGGTCGTCGACCGCGCCGGCGGGGGTGCGCTCCACGACCGTGACGCTGGTGATGTCGATGCCGGCGGCGCCCAGGGCGGTGGCGACGGCGCCAAGGGTGCCCGGGCGGTCCGGTAACACGACGCGCAGCAGGTGCGACATGTAGTTGAGCATGCACAAAAACCGTGTCGTCGGCATGGCCGACCGGTCACGCCGAGATGACGCGGCGCGCCGCCGCTTGCCTGGTCAGGCGCCCGGCGGGGGCTGGCGAGGCGGAGCGGCGCCGCCGCGGGACACCCTCGGCCGGCAGGTCGGCGGGGTGAGGTCCGTGCCGGCCGCGCCCCGGCCCGTACCATGACATGACGTCGACGCGGCGAAGCGTCCGGTCCGGCTCTCTCCCCCGTGGCCAGCCTCCGGGCGGTCCGGAGTCTCCCGGCTGCCGCCCGCGGCACGCACGACCAGTCACGGGCCTCGCGCCCACCGCCCACGAAGGGGCTACACGCAATGGGGATCACGCGGGACGAGGTAGCCCATCTCGCCCGACTCTCGCGGATGTCGGTGACCGACGACGAGCTGGACGCGCTGGCACCGCAGCTCGAGGCGATCCTGTCGGCGGTCGCCCGGGTGGCCGAGGTCGCCGCGGCGGACATCCCGCCGACCAGCCATGCCGTGCCGCTGACGAACGTCATGCGTCCGGACGTCGCCCGCCCGTCGCTGACCGCCGCCGAGGCCCTGGCCGGCGCCCCCGCCACCGAGGACGGCCGCTTCCGGGTGCCCCGCATCCTTGATCCGGACGAGTGAGGTCGCCGCCCGCATGACGGACCACCCGACACCTTCCGCCACGACCAGCGCAGCCGCCACGACCGACGTCGTGCAGCTGACCGCCGCCGCCACGGCCGCGGCGATCGCCGCGGGCGAGCTGAGCGCCGTCGAGGCGACCCAGGCGGCGCTCGATCGCATCGCCAAGGTCGACCACACCATCCATGCCTTCCTGCACGTCGACGCCGAGGGAGCGCTCGCTGCGGCCCGCTCCGTCGACGAGCGCCGGGCGGCCGGGGAGCGGCTCGGCCCGCTCGCCGGGGTGCCACTGGCGCTCAAGGACGTCCTGACCGCGCGCGGCATGCCGACCACCTGCGGCAGCCGGATCCTCGAGGGCTGGCACGCGCCGTACGACGCGACCGTCGTCAGCCGGCTGCGGGCGGCGGACGTCGTCCTGCTCGGTAAGGTCAACATGGACGAGTTCGCCATGGGCTCTTCCACGGAGAACTCCGCCTACGGGCCGACCCGCAACCCGTGGGACACCACCCGCATCCCGGGCGGCAGCAGCGGTGGCAGTGCCGCGGCGGTCGCGGCCTTCGAGGCCCCGCTGGCGATCGGCACCGACACGGGCGGCTCCATCCGCCAGCCGGCCGCGGTCTGCGGGCTGGTCGGGGTGAAGCCCACCTACGGCGGCGTGAGCCGCTACGGCCTGGTCGCCTTCTCCAGCTCGCTGGACCAGGCGGGCCCGCTGGCCCGCACCGTCGCCGACGCGGCGCTGCTGCACGCGGCGATCGCCGGCCACGACCCGCTCGACTCCACCAGCGTCGACGTGCCGGTGCCGGCCGTGGTCGAGGCGGCGGGCCGGCGCGACATCCGCGGCCTGCGGGTCGGCGTCGTGCGGGAGCTCGCCGGTGACGGCTACGACCCCGGGGTGCAGGCCGCCTTCACCGCCGCGGTCGAGACGCTGACCGCGCTCGGCGCCGAGGTTGTCGAGGTGAGCTGCCCGCACTTCACCTATGCGCTGCCCGCCTACTACCTGATTGCGCCGAGCGAGTGCTCGTCCAACCTGGCCCGCTTCGACGCGATGCGGTTCGGGCTGCGGATCGGCGACGACGGCCAGGCTGGCGCCGAGGAGGTCATGAGCCGCACCCGTGAGGCCGGCTTCGGCCCGGAGGTCAAGCGGCGGATCATCCTCGGTACCTACGCGCTGTCCTCGGGTTACTACGACGCCTACTACGGGCAGGCGCAGAAGGTCCGCACGTTGATCAGCCGGGACTTCGCTGCGGCGTTCGAACGGGTCGATGTGCTGGTCTCACCCACCACCCCGACCCCGGCGTTCCCGCTCGGTGCGAAGGTGGACGACCCCGTCGCCATGTACCTGTCGGATCTGTGCACCATCCCCTCGAACCTGGCCGGCGGCCCGGCGATGAGCCTGCCGGCGGGCCTGGTGGACGGGCTGCCGGTGGGTATCCAGATCATGGCGCCGCCGTTTGCCGACGACCGGCTCTACCTGGTCGGCGGGGCGCTGGAGGAGGCCCTCGACGCCCAGCGCGGGCACGCGCTGCTCGACGAGGCTCCGGCGCTGTGACCGCCCGGCAGAGACGGCCCGGATCGGCGACCGGGCCTGGTGGAGGGGACCGGCGATGGTGAATCTGCGCAGCGGCCGGCAGGACCGCCTCCTGGTCATCGTGGTCTGGCTGCTCACCGTCGTGGTGCTGGGCCTCGGCATCGCCACGGCGAGCCCGATCCTGCTCGTCTGGGGCGTGCTGGGCCTGCCGGCCGCGGTGTTCCTCAGCTACGTGCACCTGCGCGACACCCGCTCGGGCCCGCCTGCCGGACCCGGTGGGGTAGCCGAGCCCACCTCCGCCGAGCCCACCTCCGCCGACGACTCGCCGTCATGACCGGCCGACCCGCGCACCCAGCGACCCACGAGGAGTACCCCCGGTGAGCACTGCGGCTCCCGCCAGCGCGCTGCCCTCCTACGCCGACGCGCTCGCCCGTTACGAGCCGGTGATCGGGTTGGAGACGCACGTCGAGCTCGGCACCGTCTCCAAGATGTTCTGCGGCTGCCCCACGGCGTTCGGCGCCGAGCCCAACACCCAGGTCTGCCCGGTCTGCCTCGGCCTGCCCGGTGCGCTGCCGGTGGTCAACTCCGCGGCGGTGTGTTTCGCCGTCATGATCGGCCTCGCGCTGCACTGCGACATCGCGTCCTGGTGCCGGTTCGCGCGCAAGAACTACTTCTATCCGGACATGCCGAAGAACTTCCAGATCAGCCAGTACGACGAGCCGCTGTGCACGGATGGCTGGCTCGACGTCGAGATCGACGGCGAGGTGCACCGAGTCGGGATTACCCGCGTGCACATGGAGGAGGACACCGGCAAGTCGCTGCACGTCGGCGGCGCCACCGGGCGCATCCACGGCGCGACCCACTCGCTGGTCGACTACAACCGGGCCGGGATCCCGCTCGTCGAGATCGTCACCGAGCCCGACGTCCGCTCGCCGGAGGTGGCCCGCGCCTACGTCGACGAGCTGCGCGAGCTCATCCGCGCCCTCGGCGTGTCCGACGTGCGGATGGAGCAGGGCTCGCTGCGCTGCGACGCGAACGTGTCGCTGCGCCGGCGCCCGGCCCCCGGCGAGCCCGACGCACCGTTCGGCACCCGCTCCGAGACGAAGAACCTCAACTCGCTGCGGTCGGTGGAGCGGGCCGTGCGCTACGAGATCTCCCGCCAGGCCGGCCGGCTTGACGACGGCGAGCGGATCCGCCAGGAGACCCGCCACTTCGACGAGGCGGCCGGGCGGACGTCGCCCGGCCGGTCCAAGGAGGAGGCGACCGACTACCGGTACTTCCCGGAGCCGGACCTGACCCCGCTGGCGCTGCCCGTGCAGTACGTCGACGAGCTGCGCGTCGGCCTGCCGGAGCTGCCCGCCGCGCGGCGGGCCCGGCTCATCGCCGAGCACGGCTACACCGTGCGGGATCTGACCGACCTGCGCAACGCCGGCGTGTTGGACCTGGTGGAGCAGACCGTGGCCGCCGGGGCGACCCCGGCGGCGGCGCGCAAGTGGTGGCTCAACGAGCTGGCGCGTCGCGCCGCCGACGCCGGCAGCCAGCCGAGCGACCTGGCGATCAGTCCAGCTGACGTCGCGCGGATCACCGTGCTCGTCGCCGGCGGCGAGCTCACCGACGCGCTCGCCCGCAAGGTCATCGACGGCGTGCTGGCGGGGGAGGGCACCCCGGACGAGGTCATCGCCGGGCGCGGCCTCGCCGTCGTCGCGGACGACGGGGCGCTCACCGCGGCGGTCGACGCCGCGATCGCCACAGCGCCGGATATCGCGGAAAAGGTTCGCGGCGGCAAGGTCAACGCCGTCGGCCCGCTGGTCGGCGCGGTGATGAAGGCGATGAAGGGGCAGGCAGACGCGGCCAGCGTGCGGGGCCTGCTGCTGGAGCGCCTCGGCGCATCCTGACCGGCCGGGCTGCCCGCCGCCACGCCGGATTCCACCGTTCCCCGGCTGACCGCTACGATCCACATCGTGCCGCGCTGGCCCCTCTGGTGGCTTATCGGCTGCTACACCTGGTTGCGCGGGGTGTGGCGGGTTCGGGGCGAACATCCCGTTCCGGGGTGCATGTCGTGGGTGCCGAAGGTTGCCCTGGCGTAGCCTGAGCCCGGGAAGACCACGTTCTCCCATCGTGTCGGACCCGCGTGTCGAGTTGCCGACGCCGGCCGGCGCGTCGGGTGCGCAGTGCCGGGGGCCTTCGTAGGGTGGGTCTCCGATCGGGCAGTCGTCTGCGAGGGGAGGCGTCTCGTCATGCCCCTCACTCCGTCCGGATTCACCGCATCGACGTCGCGGCGTCGCGGCCGCGCCCGCCGGCGGGCGATCATCGCCGCCGTGGTGGTCGTCGTCCTGGCCGCCGCCAGCGGGATCGGTTACGTCCTGAAGAACCGGTCCGACGAGCGGGCGACCGACCGTCGGGTCCAGGCCGCGGCCTACCTCGCCGCCTGGCGAACCCTGACCACCACCGGCGCGGCGGCGACACCGGCCGCGGCCGGAGCGGTGCCCACCGGGTCGGCGGCGGCCGGCGGCCGTGACGGGGCCGGTCGGACCGCGGTGAGCGCGGTGTCCGTGCCCGGCGGCATCGACGTCGCGGCCCTGCTGGCCACGATGGCCGATGTGCGTGACCGGCTGCTGGTCACCGGGGCCACCTTCACCCCGGGATCGATCGACCGCAACGGCCGGACGGCGTCCGCGCCCTATGCGGCGCGGCTCGACCTGTCCGGCCTGCCGGCACCGCTGGAATACGCGGGGGTGCTGAACCTCGTCGACACCGGCCGAGGCTGGAAGGTCCGGGCGCAGGCGGCCTCCGTGCACCCCGCCCTGCGCCCCGGGCTGTACCTGGACCGGACCGCCTCGACCGGCCCCATCGCGGCGGCCTGCTCGCCGCCGACGGCCAGCTGCTGAGCGGTTCCGGGGACCTCGCCGGCAACCTTGTCGGCCGGGTCGATCCGCTGTCCGGGCTGCAGCGCGTCTACGACGACCGGCTGCGCGCCCAGGGCGGCGCGGTCGTCGTGCGCGACGCGCGGGGCGCCACCGTCCAGACGCTGCACACCTACCCGATGACCGACGGCGAGTCCGTTCGGACGACCCTCGACCTGCGGGTCCAGCAGGCCGCCGAGACGGCGCTTGCGACCGCGGCCCGACCCACCGCGGCGATGGTCGCCATCGACCCCGCACGGGTGGCGTGCTGGCGCTGGCGAACCATCCGCCGAGCGGGGCGAGCCGGGCTGTGCGCGGCAAGTACCCGCCGGGCTCCACCTTCAAGATCGTGACGGCTACCGCCGCGCTGATGAACGGCAAGACGGCGAACACCCCGCTGGACTGCACCCAGACGGTCAGCGTGGGCGGGCGGACCTTCCAGAACTCCGAGGCCGAGCAGTTCGGCCCCATCCCGCTGCGCACCGCCTTCGCCAAGAGCTGCAACACCGCCTTCATCCGGCTGGAGGAGTCGCTGCCGGCCGACGCCCTGGAGAAAGCCGCCCAGCTCTACGGTTTCGACGGCCGGGCGCCGCTGGACATCGCCAGCGTCGGCGGGAGCTTCCCGACCCCGCGCGACTCGGTCGAGTCCGCCTCGGCGTCGATCGGGCAGGCCCGCATCGAGGTCTCGCCCCTGCAGATGGCGAGCGTGGCGGCGGCCGTCGCCAGCGGCACGTGGCGTCAGCCGTTCGTCGCCGGCCAGCCGGCGCGCAGCAACGCCGTCCCGCCCGCGGTGCTCCCGCCGCTGCGGGACTTCATGCGGGCCGTCGTCACCGAAGGCACCGCCGCGAGCGTGCCGATGCCCGGCGAGGTCTACGGCAAGATCGGCACGGCCGAGTACGCCGACGGCGACCCGCCGCCCACCCACGCCTGGTTCGTCGGCTACCGGGGTGACGTGGCCTTCGCCGTCGTCGAGGACGGCGGCTTCGGCGCTGAGACGGCGGCCCCGGTCGCTGCCCGCTTCCTGACCGCCCTCGACGGCGGCGCGGTGGCCGCGCCCGGTTCCGGCGGTCGCTGATCCCGCCCACCTGCGATCCGCTGCTTGACGTACGGCCCGATCTCCGGCACGGTATGTCTGTGCACAGTCAGATTCTTGTACGCTCAGAGCGCGCGTAGTCGACGACCTCGACTCGTGCGCCGCCCCTCAGTGCCTTAGGCACGAGGGGCTTTTTCGTGCCCAGCTCCACCCTCGTTCGTGATCCAGCCCCATCACGTGACCGCGTCCCATCGCGCGCCCCGCGTTCCGTCCGCCGAGACCACCCGCTGTCGCAGATTCCCGGCCTGTCAAGGAAGACGCCCAGATGACACGAGAGATCACCGGAGCCCAGTCACTCATCCACTCCCTTGAAGCGGTCGGAGCCGACGTGGTCTTCGGCATCCCCGGCGGCGCGATCCTGCCCGCCTACGACCCGTTGTACGACTCCACGCGGGTGCGCCACATCCTTGTCCGTCACGAGCAGGGTGCCGGCCACGCCGCTGAGGGATACGCCCAGGCAACCGGGCGGGTGGGGGTGTGCATGGCGACGTCGGGTCCGGGGGCGACGAACCTGGTCACCTCGATCGCGGACGCCTACATGGACTCGGTGCCGATGGTCGCGATCACCGGGCAGGTGCCCAGCGCCGCGATCGGGACGGACGCCTTCCAGGAAGCGGACATCTGCGGCATCACGTTGCCGATCACCAAGCACAACTTTCTCGTCCAGTCCGTCGACGACATCCCGCGGACGATCGCCGAGGCATTCCACCTGGCGGGCACGGGTCGCCCCGGCCCCGTCCTGGTCGATCTGCCCAAGGACATCCTGCAGTCGGTCACCTCGGTGCTGCCGCACGAGATCTGGCCGCCGACGCTCGATCTGCCCGGCTACCGCCCGATCATTCGGCCGCACAGCAAGCAGGTGCGCGAAGCGGCGAAGCTGATCAGCGCGTCCCGGCGGCCGGTGCTGTACATCGGCGGCGGCGTGCTGCGGGCCCGCGCCGCCGCGGAGCTGCGCACGCTGGCGGAGCTGACCGGCATCCCGGTCGTCACCACGCTGATGGCCCGCGGCGCCTTCCCCGACTCGCACCCCCAGCATCTGGGTATGCCCGGAATGCACGGCTCGGTCGCCGCGGTGACCGCGCTGCAGAAGGCGGATCTGCTGATCACTCTCGGAGCCCGCTTCGACGACCGGGTCACCGGCAGGCTGTCCTCGTTCGCACCGCACGCCGCGGTCATCCACGCCGACATCGATCCCGCCGAGATCGGCAAGAACCGGACCGCCGACGTGCCGATCGTCGGTGACTGCCGAGAGGTGATCAATGAGCTGATCGCCGCGCTGGCCGCCGAGCCCCGCCCGGACCTCGAGGGCTGGTGGCGCACCCTGGACGGCTGGCGGCGCACCTACCCACTGGGCTACGACCTCCCGGACGACGGGTCGCTGGCGCCGCAGCACGTCATCGAGCGGCTCGGCCGCATCTCCGGGCCGGAGACGATCTTCGCGGCGGGGGTCGGCCAGCATCAGATGTGGGCCGCGCAGTTCATCTCCTACGAGAACCCCTACACCTGGCTGAACTCCGGCGGCGCCGGGACGATGGGCTTCGCCGTGCCGGCCGCGATGGGCGCCAAGGTCGGCCGCCCGGACGCCACGGTGTGGGCGATCGACGGCGACGGCTGCTTCCAGATGACCAACCAGGAGCTCGCCACCTGCGCGCTGGAGGGCATCCCGATCAAGGTTGCGATCATCAACAACGGGTCGCTTGGGATGGTCCGGCAGTGGCAGACCCTGTTCTACGACAAGCGATACTCGAACACCGAGCTCGGCACGCATCCGGCGTCGCCGCGGACCGGAGTCAAGCGGGTGCCCGACTTCGTCCGCCTCGCCGAGGCGCTGGGCTGCGTCGGACTGCGGTGCGACTCGGCCGCCGAGGTCGACGCGACGATCGAGAAGGCGATGGCGATCGACGACGCCTCCGTGGTCGTGGACTTCGTCGTCCACCCGGACGCCATGGTGTGGCCGATGGTCGCCGCCGGTGCCAGCAACGACGACATCCGGGTCGCCCGCGACCTCGCGCCCGATTTCGACTACTCCGGCGACGTCGAGGTGAACCTGTGACGCCCGCCCACCGAACCAGGAGCGCGACATCATGACCCGGCACACCCTGTCCGTGCTGGTGGAGAACAAGCCGGGGGTGCTCGCCCGGGTCTCCGGCCTGTTCTCCCGGCGCGGGTTCAACATCGAGTCGCTCGCCGTCGGCCCGACCGAGCACCCGGACGTCTCCCGGATGACGATCGTCGTCGCCGTCGAGGACCTGCCGTTGGAGCAGGTGACCAAGCAGCTCAACAAGTTGGTCAACGTCCTGAAGATCGTCGAGATGGACACCTCCGTCTCGGTGCAGCGTGAGCTGATGTTGATCAAGGTGCGCGCCGAGGCGTCCGCCCGGTCCCAGGTGCTGGAAACCGTCACCTTGTTCCGTGCGAAGGTGGTCGACGTCGCCCCGGACGCCGTCACGATCGAGGCGACGGGCACCCGTGACAAGCTGGACGCCCTCATCCGGATGCTGGAGCCGTTCGGGATCCGGGAGCTCGTCCAGTCCGGCATGGTGGCGCTCGGCCGCGGCGCGCGGTCGATCACCGACCGCAGCCTGCGCGCCGTCGACCGGTCGGCCTGACGGTCGGCTCGCTCCATCTGGTCGGCCGCAGCGGCCCCGCGCGTACCGCGGCGATCGCGGTGATCCCGGCCAGGCCGTGCCCGCATTTCCCTTCACTCAACGAGGAGACACCCCCACGATGGTCGAGATCTACTACGACGACGACGCGTCGCTCGACGTTCTGGCCGGCCGCAAGGTCGCCGTCATCGGCTACGGCAGCCAGGGTCACGCGCACGCGCTGAACCTTCGCGACAGTGGCGTCGACGTGCGGGTCGGCCTGCCCGCGGAAAGCCGCAGCCGGGCGAAGGCCGCCGAGGAGGGCCTGCGCGTGCTCACCCCGGCGGAGGCGTCCGCCGAGGCCGACATCATCATGTTGCTCACCCCGGACACCACCCACCGTAAGATCTACGCCGAGTCCATCGCCCCGCACCTGAGCGAGGGCAAGGCCCTGGCGTTCGGCCACGGGTTCAACATCCGCTACGGGCTCATCGAGCCGCCGGCGGGCGTCGACGTGTTCATGGTGGCGCCGAAGGGCCCCGGTCACCTCGTGCGCCGGGTGTTCGAGGAGGGCAAGGGCGTGCCCGTCCTCGTCGCCGTCGAGAACGACGCGTCCGGCAACGCGCTCGCCGTCGCGCTGGCCTACGCCAAGGGCATCGGCGGCACCCGCGCCGGCGCGCTGCGCACCACCTTCACCGAGGAGACCGAGACCGACCTGTTCGGCGAGCAGGCGGTGCTCTGCGGCGGCGCGAGCGCGCTGGTCCAGGCCGGGTTCGAGACGCTGGTCGAGGCGGGTTACACCCCCGAGGTCGCCTACTTCGAGTGCCTGCACGAGCTCAAGCTCATCGTCGACCTGATGTACGAGGGCGGCATCTCGCAGATGCGCTACTCGATCTCCGACACGGCCGAGTACGGCGACGTCACCCGCGGCCCGCGGGTGGTCACCCCGGCCGTCAAGGCCGAGATGCGCAAGATCCTCGACGAGATCCGGGATGGCACGTTCGCCCGCGAATGGGTCGCCGAGGACGACAACGGCCGGCCGAACTTCACCAAGCTCGTGGAGGAGGGCAAGCAGCACCCGATCGAGCAGGTCGGAGCCAAGCTGCGGCCGCTGATGTCCTGGATCGCCAAGTAGCAAGAAGGATCGCCCGGCAGCAAGAAGGATCGCCCGGCAGCCGGCCGACGCCGGTTCGGTGCCGGGCTCCGCCGCCGGATGGTGACGGAGCCCGGCCGCCGAACGGCGAGGACAGCCGGACCACACTCGGGGGATTGCGCATTTCCGTCGGGACCGGTGCGGAAAGCGTTCGGCCTGCGCAGCCCGCGTCGGTAGGCTGGGCCCGCTGCGCCACCCGGCGCGCAGTCAGTACGCTCACCACCGCCAGGCCGACGGCCACGTGATCACACCTCGTTCCGCGCGTCGCCTCCAGCCTGACCAGAGGTTGCTAGGAGAGGCCCAGTGCCCGTCGTACTCGTTGCCGAGGAGCTGTCGCCGGCCGGGCTGGAGGTGTTGTCCGGGGACTTCGAGCTTCGTCACGTCGACGGCGCCGACCGGTCGGCCCTCCTGCCCGCGATCGCCGACGTCGACGCCGTGATCGTCCGTTCCGCCACCAAGATCGACGCGGAGGCGCTCGCGGCGGCGAGCCGGCTCAAGGTCGTCGCCCGCGCCGGCATCGGCTTGGACAACGTCGACGTGGCCGCCGCCACCCAGCGTGGCGTCATGGTTGTCAACGCGCCGACGTCGAACATCGTCAGCGCCGCCGAGCACGCGATCGCGTTGCTGCTCGCCGTCGCCCGCCGGGTGCCGGCGGCGAACCAGTCGCTGCGCGGCGGGGAATGGAAGCGGTCGCGGTTCACCGGCGTCGAACTGGTCGAGAAGACGCTCGGTGTCGTCGGCCTCGGCCGCATCGGGGTCCTCGTGGCGCAGCGGCTGGCCGGATTCGGCATGAAGGTCATCGCCTACGACCCGTACGTGTCGGTGGCGCGCGCTTCCCAGCTCGGCGTCACCCTCGTCGACCTCGACGAGCTGCTGCGCCGCAGCGACGTGATCACGATCCACCTGCCCAAGACGCCGGAGACGCTCGGTCTGATCGGCGCCGAGGAACTGGCCCGGACCAAGCCCGGTGTCATCATCGTCAACGCCGCCCGTGGCGGCCTCGTCGACGAGGCGGCGCTCGCCGAGGCGATCAGCTCCGGCCAGGTCGGCGGCGCCGGCATCGACGTCTTCGTCACCGAGCCGACCACCGCGTCGCCGCTGTTCGGCCTCGACAACGTGGTGGTCACCCCGCACCTCGGCGCCTCCACCCAGGAAGCTCAGGACAAGGCCGGGCTCGCAGTCGCTCGCTCGGTGCGCCTTGCGCTGCAGGGCGAGTTCGTGCCGGACGCGGTCAACGTGCAGGCCGGTGGGGTGGTGGCCGAGGACGTTCGGCCGGGCCTGCCGCTCGCCGAGAAGCTGGGGCAGCTGTTCTCCGGGCTCGCCGGCGGGCTCGCCGCCGCCATCACCGTCGAGGTCCGGGGGGAGATCGCGGTCCACGACGTCTCGGTGCTCCAGCTCGCCGTGCTCAAGGGCGTCTTCACCGACGTCATCGAGGAGCAGGTCACCTACGTCAACGCTCCGTTGCTGGCGAAGGAGCGCGGTGTCGAGGTCGCCCTGGAGACCTCCGAGGAGGGCTCCTCGGACTACCGCAACCTGGTGACCGTGCGCGGCGTGCTCGCCGACGGCACCCCGGTGTCGGTCAGTGGGACCCTCATCGGCTCCCGGCAGGTCGAGAAGATCACCGCGATCGACGGCTTCGAGGTCGACATCCGGCCCGAGGCGCACCTGGCCTTCTTCCGCTACGAGGACCGGCCCGGGATCGTCGGCGCGGTCGGCGCGCTGCTCGGCGAGGCGCACATCAACATCGCCAGCGCCCAGGTGAGCCGGGTCCAGGCAGGCGGGGAGGCGCTGATGTCGCTGTCGCTCGACGACGCGGTCGCCGCCGACATCCTGGCCGATATCGCGAAGATCATCGGTGCTTCCTATGCGCGGGCGGTCAGCATCCACGCCGAGTAGCACCCACCGGTAGCCGGCCACGCACGGTCCCCGCATCCGACTCCGGTCGGATCGTCGCGGCCGCAGTGGGCGGCGCGGCGGTGCGGTACCGCCGGGCGGGCGGGCCGTTGCAGGTGGGTCGTCGTCGCCGGCCGGACGGGGTCGCCCGCCGGGCCGGCGCCGGCGTGTCGGCTCCCGTTTCGGCACGGAGGTGCCCGGAGTGATCTTTACGCCGAACGTGCGGCTTTAACTGGGCGTCGAGTTTACCGTGGCTAGTATGGCGTCGCGGCATCAGGACCCGTTCGAGGGGCTTCGCCTGGATGAGCGATTCGTCCGCGGAGCCCGCTTCCTCGAACCGTCCGCGGCCGAACGCGGCCGGCAGCACGATCGGACCACATCCAGTCGCTGCCAGGTCGTTCCCGCTCCCCGAGGGCTTCCCGGGTTCTTCCACCGGCTCGTGTCGCCGCCGAAGCCGCCGGGACGCTCCCGGCAGATCGCTCAGATGGTCACCTTCATCGCCATCATCGTCGGGATGATCACCATCACGGTGGTGGCGTTGCGGCAGACGGCGACCCGGGGCGGGCCGGGCACCGCCACCGGTCTCAGCGCAACGACCGCGTCGCAGGGCGGCTCGGCAAGCGGCGCCGGTGCGGTGCGCGCGGTCACCGGTTCTCCGACCGGCCCACCCGGCGGTTTTGCGGTCAGCCCGGCGCTGCTGGCCGCCCTTCATCGCGGCGACTGTCTGAACTGGAAGCCCTACCAGCCCAGCGCACCCGTGCCGATCGTGCCGGTGGTCCCGGTCCGGGTCGGCTGTGACCGGCCACACATCGACGAGGTCACCCGGCTGGTCAATCTTGCTTCGATGTTCGGTCGCTGGCCCGGCGCGTCGGCGGTGGCCCAGGTGGCGGACGCACGCTGCGCCGGGGCGCTGCGCGACTTCGCCGGGGCCATCGACGCCACCCCGCACCTCATCGTCGGCACGATCTATCCCTCCGAGCCGAGCTGGCAGGAGGGCGCCTGGTTGGTCGCCTGTACCGTGCGCACCGACGACCTGCACGTCCGCACCGGTCGGTTCCGGGTCGTCGGCTCGATCGGTACCTGAGACGCGGCGGCTCACCGCGGCACGGCGGGCCACTACTCGTTCCGGCATCAGGTATCGTTGATCCGCGATGCGTGCGCTACTCCTCCTTAGCCGCCGCGGCGGGGCCTGATCCAGCTGGCTTCCCCGTCGCGGTGTTCTCGTGCGCCAGCGTCGGGATCCCCGCAGTCACGGTGGCCCGGCGGTCACGCCCAGCTCGGGCGGCCGTCCGTCCGATGCCGCGGAGGGATCTGCCGGCCCCCAAGTCCCTGCGCGAGCGTGAGATCCGGTCGCCGTGGGGCTCTTTCGAGGAAGCAGGAGCACGATGACCACGCAGCAGCCGTCCGGCATGCCGATTGAGAAGTACCAGGCGTTCACCCCCGTCCCGCTGCCGGACCGGACCTGGCCCGAGAAGTCGATCACCCGCGCCCCGCAGTGGTGCAGCGTCGACCTGCGCGACGGCAACCAGGCACTGATCGACCCGATGACCCCCGCGCGCAAGATGCAGATGTTCGAGCTGCTGGTCGCGATGGGCTACAAGGAGATCGAGGTCGGGTTTCCCGCCGCGAGCCAGACCGACTTCGACTTCATCCGCCAGCTCATCGAGACCGACCGCATCCCGGATGACGTCACCATCCAGGTGCTGACCCAGGCGCGCGAGGAGCTGATCGAGCGGACGGCAGCGTCGCTGGTGGGTGCCGACCGGGCGCTGATCCACCTGTACAACTCGACGTCGACGCTGCAGCGGCGGGTCGTGTTCGGCCTGGACCGGGCCGGCGTCACCGAGATCGCCGTGCAGGGCGCGCGCTGGTGCGTCCAGTACGCCGAGAAGCTGCTCGAGGGCACCGACGTGCGCTGGCAGTACAGCCCGGAGTCGTTCACCGGCACCGAGCTGGACTACGCCGTCGAGGTGTGCGAGGCGGTCATGGACGTGTGGTCGCCGACGCCGCAGCGGCCGGTCGTGCTGAACCTGCCGGCGACGGTCGAGATGTCGACGCCGAACGTCTACGCGGACCAGATCGAGTGGGTCGGGCGGAACCTGAGCCGGCGCGACGCCGTGATCCTGTCGCTGCATCCGCACAACGACCGGGGCTGCGCGGTCGCCGCGGCGGAGCTCGGTGTGCTGGCCGGCGCGGACCGGGTCGAGGGCTGCCTGTTCGGCAATGGCGAGCGCACCGGCAACGTCTGCCTGGTCACCCTCGGGCTGAACCTGTTCTCGCAGGGCGTCGACCCGATGATCGATTTCTCGGACGTCGACGGGGCCCGTCGTGCGGTCGAGTACTGCAACCAGCTGCCCGTGCACCCCCGCCACCCCTACGGCGGCGACCTCGTCTACACCGCCTTCTCCGGCTCGCACCAGGACGCGATCAAGAAGGGCCTGGAGGCGATGGAGCGGACCGGCCAGACCCGGTGGGAGGTGCCCTACCTGCCGATCGACCCCAAGGACGTGGGCCGCACCTACGAGGCCGTCATCCGGGTGAACAGCCAGTCCGGTAAGGGCGGCGTCGCCTACCTGCTGAAGTCGGAGCACTCGCTGGAACTGCCGCGACGGCTGCAGATCGAGTTCTCCGGGGTCGTGCAGCGCCACACCGACATCGAGGGTGGCGAGGTCACCGCCGCGGAACTGTGGCGGATCTTCCGCAGCGAGTACTTCCTCGACGGCGCCGACACGGCGGGCCCGCTGGAGCTGCTGGGATCGCGGACGAACGCCGCCTCGGGGGAGCGCGACGAGGTCTCGGTCTCGGTGCGGTTCGACGGTGCGGACTCGGTGATCACCGGGGTCGGCAACGGCCCCATCGACGCCTTCGTGGCCGCCCTGGCGACCCGTGCCCTGACCGTGCGCATCCTCGACTACAACGAGCATGCCCTGGGCTCGGGCGCCGACGCCCAGGCGGCGGCCTACCTCGAGGTCTCCGTCGACGACCAGATCTACTGGGGCGTCGGAATCGATCCCAACATCGTCACGGCGTCGCTGCGTGCCGTGGTGAGCGCCGTCAACCGTGCCTCTCGTGACCTGGCGGCGGCGCCCGCGCCGGCCGTTGCGGCGCCGAGGGACGCCGGTCAGCCGGCCGCCGCACCGGTGGCCTGAGACCCCAGGCGCGGACGTACCCGCGGCCTGCGGCGGCTCCGCGCCGCCTCCGCCTCCGCCTCCGCTGCCTCCGCCTCCGCCTCCGCGGCTTCTCGCAGCGGCGTCGGGACGAGTCAAAACGCTTCCACCCGCCGGTTGCGGCTACAGTCGGGCACATGAGGCTTGCGGTGATCGGCGGCGACGGGATCGGCCCCGAGGTGGTGGCGGAGGGGCTGCGGGTACTGCGGGCCGTGCACCCCAAGGTCGACACCACCGAGTACGACCTGGGCGCCCGGCGTTGGCACCAGACCGGAGAGACGCTGCCCGACTCGGTGCTCGAGGAGCTGCGCGGGCACGATGCGATCCTGCTCGGCGCGGTCGGCGACCCGGGGGTGCCGAGCGGTGTGCTCGAACGCGGCCTGCTGCTGCGGCTGCGCTTCGAGCTCGATCACCACGTCAACCTGCGGCCGGTGCGCCTTTACCCCGGGGTCGCCTCGCCGCTGGCCGGAGAGCCGGCGATCGACATGATCGTGGTGCGTGAGGGCACCGAGGGGCCGTACGCGGGCGCCGGCGGCGTGCTGCGGCGGGGGACGCCGCACGAGGTGGCCACCGAGGAGAGCCTCAACACCCGCTATGGCGTCGAGCGGGTCGTGCGGGACGCCTTCCGCCGGGCCGCTCGCCGAGAGCGCCGCCATCTCACCCTCGTGCACAAGAACAACGTGCTGACCAAGGCCGGCGACCTGTGGTCGCGCACGGTCGCCGAGGTGGCGTCCGAGTTTCCCGACGTGCGGGTCGACTACCAGCACGTGGACGCGGCCTCGATGTTCTTCGTGACCGATCCGGGACGGTTCGACGTCGTGGTCACCGACAACATGTTCGGCGACATCATCACCGACATCGGTGCGGCGATCACCGGGGGCATCGGGCTGGCCGCCAGCGGCAACCTCGACCCGTCCGGCGCCCACCCGAGCATGTTCGAGCCGGTCCACGGCAGTGCGCCTGACATCGCCGGCAAGCAGCTCGCCGACCCGACGGCGACGGTCGCCTCCGTCGCGATGCTGCTCGACCATCTCGGGCACGCCGAGGAGGCGGCCAGGGTTGAGGCCGCGGTTGCCGCGTCACTCGCGGACCGGGCGCGTGCGGGCGCTGCAGCGCTGTCGACCCGAGAGCGCGGCGAGGACCTCGCCACTCGCGCGGCCGGCTAGTTTCTCCGCTCGGCCGGCGCGCCCTGCGCCGTTGCGTCACACGTGGCGGTTCGCACGCCTGGCCGCCGACGTCGGTCGTCTGCCGTTCTCGCGGCGTCGCCCGCCGTGCGACGGGGCGGTTATCCTCGAACGGGAGCCGTAGATCCGGCGGACGGCAGCCGACGGGGCCCACCATGGCGATGATCGGCCGATTCGTCCTCCCTGTTCGCGTCGTCGATCCTGGCCTGGAGTGCGCTGTGCCCATCACCCCCACCTCGAAGATCTGGATGAGTGGCAACCTCGTCGATTGGGACGACGCCCGCATCCACGTGCTCAACCCGACCCTGCACTACGGCTGGGGCGTGTTCGAGGGCATCCGCTGTTACGAGACGGCTGACGGCCCTGCCGTCTTCCGGCTGACGGATCACATCGCTCGCCTGTACCGCAGCGCGAAGATCTACGTGATGGAGCCCTCCTTCACCCCGGAGCAGGTGGTCGCGGCCACCAAGGAGACCATCGCGGTCAACGACATCTCCTCCTGCTACATCCGGCCCCTGGTCTACCTCGGGTACGGGGAGATGGGGCTCAACCCGCTGCCCTCGCTGGTCGAGGTGATGATCGCGGTCTGGCCGTGGGGCGCTTACCTCGGCGAGGAGGCCGAGGCGAACGGCGTGCGGGCGGTGATCTCCTCCTGGAAGCGAAACGACCCCAACATCACCCCGCCGGCGGCGAAGGCGTCCGGGCAGTATCTGAACTCGTCGCTGGCGAAGGTCGCGGCAGTCAAGGCGGGTTACGACGAGGCCATCCTGACCAGCCCGAACGGTCACATCGCGGACGGAACCGGCGAGAACGTCTTCATCGTCTCCGGCCGCCGGGTCATCACTCCGCTGCTGAGTGACGGGCCGCTGGGCGGCATCACCCGTGCCTCGATCATGCAGATCGCCTCGGACCAGGGCTACGAGGTGATCGAGCAGCACGTTGTGCGCACCGACCTCTACCTGGCCGACGAGGCATTCTTCACCGGGACGGCGGCCGAGATCGTGCCCATCGTCGCGGTCGACGACCGACAGGTCGGGACCGGCAAGCCGGGTCCGGTGACCCGCGAGCTGTTGGAGATCTTCCACCGGGCCACGCGGGGCGAGCTGGACCGCTACCGCTCCTGGAACGAGCTCGTCCGGGACTAGGCGGTCTTGCCGTGTGGTCAAGGTCACAACATGGCCACGCCGCATTCCGTTTCGCTCTGGTCAACGCGCCTCGCAGGGCCTACCGTCGCGAGTAGCGGGCTTCACGAATGCACAAGCGCCGCGAGGGCGCCGTGGAGCTCGCCGACCGGCATCGCCGCCGTGTCGGAGAGTACTGCCGGGGTTTCGGTCGGTATCGCGGGGTTCGGAGGGCGCCATGCGCGTTGCAGAGAGGATGAGCTCCCTTGTTCTCATGATCGCCCGGGACACACGCTTCGGCAGGCGGCGCGGCTGATGGCCGCTCGCAAGGTGGGCGCAGCGGTCGTCCACGACGCGGACAGTCAGGGCTATGGAATTCTGGCCGAACGGGACATTCTCTGTTCGATCGCCGCAGAACAGGATCCGGATATCGAGATCGCGGGCGACCACCTCACCCGCGATGTCGTCTTCGCGGATCCAGGCTGGTCACTCGACGATGCTGCCGCCGCGATGTTGCGCGGAGGTTTTCGTCATCTCATCGTCACATCGGGTGGTGGAGTGGCTGGAATTCTCTCCATGCGCGACGTTGTGCGGTGCCGGAGTAACCAACATGTAACGGTACAATGCCAGCGTGACGTACGCCAAGGATGTTCCCAATGCGCCGTCCGCTCCAGGCCAGAATTCTCCGGTGGCTGCGGAACATCAGCCGGCGCAACGGCGCTACGGTCACCGCATGCACGACAATGAGGCGGTCGCCCTGCTTCGAGCGACCACGCTGCTGAAGGAGCTGGACGAGGAGGATCTGCTGCGGCTCGCCTCCCGGGCGGTCACGCGGCGATTTCGTCGTGGGCAGGTTGTCTTCACCGAGGGTGAACCGGGAGACACTCTCCTCGTGGTGGCCACGGGGCGGCTCAAGGTGCTCACCAAGGCCGACGACGGTCGCGATCACGTGCTGAACATCGCCGGCCCGCGGGAGACGGTGGGCGAGCTCAACATCGTCGAAGCGGGGACGAGGTCCGCCAGCGTCGAGGCCCTGGAACCCACCACGGCGTTGCTCCTCGACCGGACCGCCGTGTGGGAACTCGTCCGGGAGCGCCCGGCCGTCGCCGAGCAGCTCATCCGGGCACTCGTCGCCCACGTCCGCAGGCTCACCGGAGCAAATGCCGACCTCGTCTTCCTCGACCTGCCGCGCCGGGTGGCGAAGCTGCTGCTGCGGATGCGGGAAGCCGGCCGGCCGGTCATCGAGCTCGGCCTCGCCCAGACCGAGATCGCCTCGCTGCTTGGCGGTTCCCGGCAGTCCGTCAACCAGGCGCTGCGCGAGTTCGAGCGGCGTACCTGGATTCTTTCGGAGGGGCAGACGATCACGATTCTCCAGGTCGACCGCCTGCGCCGCTTCGCCGGCGACTAGGGGGCCTGCCCCGGCTGGTGGTCGAGGCCGCGGGTGGTCTCCCGGGAATTGAGCGAAATGTGTCGCGCGCCACACTTTTTACATGTCGGGTCTGTTACATCGTAGGCTTGTTACCCGGCGGCGAACCCGTCTCCGCCGCGCGCTCCGGTCGCTGACCCATGGGACCGGGCGGGTGGCGGTCCCATGGTCCCCGAACCCTGCCGGACATCGGTGCCGGAGCACGGTCCGAGCGCGGCTCGGTGGGAGGTGGGACGGCCGTGTCGGACGCGGTGCCACGGCCCCCGATCCACCGGAGAGGCGCCCCCGTGCGGCCATACGATCCCGATTCCCTGCACATCTACGACACCACCCTGCGCGACGGTACGCAGCAGGAAGGGCTGTCGCTCTCGGTCGGTGACAAGCTCTCGGTGGCCCGCCACCTCGATGATCTCGGTGTCGGCTTCATCGAGGGTGGCTGGCCGGGATCCAACCCGAAAGACGCGGAGTTCTTCGCCCGGGCCCGCACCGAGCTGACGCTGACGACCGCGGTGCTGACCGCTTTCGGGGCGACTCGGCGCGCCGGCCGCGTGGCGGCGGACGATCCCCAGGTGGCGGCCCTGCGGGAAGCCGGCACAGCGGTGGTCTGCCTGGTCGCGAAATCGGATCTGCGGCACGTCGAGCGCGCGCTGCGCACGAGCCCCGACGAGAACCTGGCGATGATCCGGGACACCGTCGCCCACCTGCGCGCCGAGGGCAAGCGGGTCTTCCTCGACGCCGAGCACTTCTTCGACGGTTACCGGGCGCATCCTGAGTACGCCCTCGACGTGGTCAACGTCGCGGCCGAGGCCGGCGCCGAGGTCGTCGTGTTGTGCGACACCAACGGCGGCATGCTCCCCACCCGCGTCGGCGCCGTGGTCGCCGAGGTACTTGCCGGGACCGGTGTGCGGCTGGGCATCCACTGCCACGACGACGCCGACTGCGCAGTGGCGAACACGCTGGTCGCCGTCGAGGCAGGGGTCACCCACGTGCAGGGCACGGCGAACGGCTACGGCGAACGGTGCGGCAACGCGAACCTGCTCAGCGTCATCGCCGGTCTGGAGACCAAGCTCGGCCGCGCCGCACTGCCACCGGGGCGCCTGCGGGAACTCGTCCGGGTCTCCCACGCCATCGACGAAGTCACCAACTCGGTTCCGGACCCGCACCGGCCCTACGTCGGCGCGAGTGCGTTCGCGCACAAGGCCGGGCTGCACGCCAGCGCTGTCAAGATCGACCCTGATATGTATCAGCACATCGACCCGGCAGCGGTCGGCAGCGACATGCGCATGCTGGTCTCCGAACTGGCCGGCCGCGCGACCATCGAGCTCAAGGGCCGTGAGCTCGGGCTCGATCTGTCCAACGAGCGTGAGGCCCTCGGCCGGGTCGTGGACCTGGTCAAGGAGCGCGAGGCCACCGGGTTCGCCTACGAGGCGGCCGAGGCGTCGTTCGAACTGCTGCTGCGCGACGAGGTGACGGGCCGCCAACGCTTCTACTCCCTGGAATCCTGGCGGGTGATCGTCGAACAGCGCTCTGACGGCCAGGTGGTCAGCGAGGCGACTGTCAAACTCACCTCGCACGGGGTCCGGCATGTCGCCACCGCTGAGGGCAACGGTCCCGTGAACGCCCTCGACACCGCCCTGCGCGACGTCCTGGAGAAGGCCTACCCCGGCCTGGCCGACCTGGAGCTCGTCGACTACAAGGTCCGCATCCTCGACGGCAAACAGGGCACCGGCGCGGTCACCCGGGTCCTGGTCGGCACGAGCGACGGGCGTTCACGCTGGGACACCATCGGCGTCGACGAGAACATCATCGCCGCCTCCTGGTCCGCCCTCGAGGACGCGGTGAACTTCGGGCTGCGGCGGCAGGGCGAGCGCGCTGATCCGAACGCCACCTGAGCGACCGTCGACGCCCCCTGTGTGGACGGGGCCCTGACATCCCTGGGATGATACCCCGGACACCCCCTGACAGGTCCGCAGCGGCCAGTTCAGGGGGTGTCCGTGCATCCGGGGGGCCCCGCCCGCGATGCGGCTGCGTCGCCGGCCCGTGTTCGGTCGGCTTGCCGGCGGCGTCGTCGGACGGCCCGGTCAGTCCTGCGGAATCTCCTCCCACCACTGGCACCACCAGTCCCCGCCGACGAGGATCCGTAGCTTCGGGTGCCAGCAGTAGGTGACGTCCTTGTCGGTGTCGAGGTAGTAGAGGCAGTTGTCGCACCGCTCGTCGCCGTTGGGCTTGCCGCGCAGGATCGCGTCCTCGGCGAGGTGACCCAGCTTGACGCTCAGCTCCTCGTCGATCGGTTTCGGCTCGGGCGCCCCGACGTCGTAGACGGGGGTGGTATCGATCTCGCTCACTATTCCCCTTTCAACCCGGATGGGACACGGCGAAGCCGGCCGCACCGCCGCCGACGCAGGGCGCCGAAGGGGCGAAGCACAGGCCGCGACGGATGCCGCCCGGAGTCTGGACCTGTCACGGAATCTGGGCTGATTCTCTGGCACACCCCGGCGTTCTGGCGAACCCGATCACATGCGACCGCTGCGTCGCGGTGCGCCCGCGGGACAGCCGGCGGATTTACGGTCAGGGTGTGCGTATCGCGAGGTTCACCGATGGTTCTGAGCCCGGATTCGGGGTCGTCGAAGGGGCGATCGAGGACGGCACCGCCGTGATCTCGGTCATCGCCCCGCATCCCTTCGGCCCCTTCTCCTTCACCGGCGCCCGACGTCCGCTCGGCGACGTCCGGCTGCTCGCTCCGGTCCTGCCCAGCAAGGTGCTCTGCGTCGGCAAGAACTATGCCGACCATGTCCGGGAGATGGGCGGCGACGCTCCGCCGGAACGCCCGATCCTGTTCCTCAAGCCGTCGACGAGCATCGCCGGTCCGGGCGATCCGATCATGCTCCCGCCGGACAGCGACCGGGTCGACTTCGAGGGGGAGCTGGCGGTTGTCATCGGTCGGCTGTGCCGTGACGTACCCGTGGAGCGGGCCTTCGACGTGGTGCTCGGCTACACCTGCGCCAACGATGTGACGGCTCGGGACCAGCAGCAGACCGACGGTCAGTGGACGCGGGCCAAGGGGCACGACTCGTTCTGCCCGATCGGTCCCTGGATCGAGACCGAGCTCGATCCCACGGATCTCCCGATCCGCACCACCCTGGACGGTGAGCTCCGCCAGAATTCCCGCACGAAGCTGCTGCTGCGTGACGTACCGGCCCTCATCGCCCACATGTCCGCCGCCATGACTCTGCTGCCCGGTGACGTGCTGCTGACGGGCACACCGGCGGGCGTGGGGCCGATGCGACCGGGGCAGACCGTGGCGGTGACCGTGGAGGGCATCGGCACGCTGACCAACCCCGTGACGGCCCGCTGAGCCCAGGTGGACGGTGCGCCGTTGGTCCATTGACAACCGGCCGGCCGGACAACCTACCCGTCCCCGCGGTAGTTGGGGGCGCACGGAGGTCCTTCGCTGCTGCTTCATGCTCTTCGCGCGCGGCGCCCCCAACCGGCGCCGCGCGCGGGGGCGGCACGGACGGGCTGGTCGTGTCGACGGGCTGGTCGCACGATGGATTGGGTGGTGCGGTCGGGTTTGGGGGGCTAGAGCGCGGGATCGGTGCGGCATCGCGAGATGACGCGTGTGCGTCGGCCCCCCGCAGCACAGACACCCTGACGCGATGAGGTACAGTGGGCAACGCCCGAGCAGGGCCCCATGGGGTATGGGGTAATTGGCAGCCCAACGGATTCTGGCTCCGTTAGTCTAGGTTCGAGTCCTGGTACCCCAGCTGCACCAAAAGCTGGAGGTGTACGTCATCGTCGCACTGGTCCAGTATCGTGTAGACTACGACGTGCACCTCGGCGCGAAATAGGTAAAGTCTTGGCCCCGTCGTCTAGTGGCCCAGGACGCCGCCCTCTCAAGGCGGTAGCGCCGGTTCGAATCCGGTCGGGGCTACAGCGGGTTTATCTTCATTCTTCGTAGAGGGTCAAAGATATGCCCATGATCCAAGGCTCACGATGGCCCCCGGATTTCGATCCGGGGGCCATCGTCATGTCAGGGACCAGGCGTGGCCTATCGCACCACGGTGAGGCGCGACATGGCGACATGGCGACATGGCGACATGGCGGCCGGGTGCCGGGCCATCGTGCACTCCCGGCAGCCGCAGGAGGCGGGACCGCCCCAGCCGTGTACCTCGGCCTCGGGGCCGTCCACGGCGTCCTGACCCACCCGACCCGTCCGCAGCTGCGGACGGGTCGGGTGGGTCAGGACGGTGGGCTCGGCAGTGGCGCCGGCCGTCGACGGCCCGCACCGTCCCGCGGTCGACGGAACGATCGCGGACGCGGTCGAGGCTGTCAGGGCCACTGGGGGCACGGTGTCCTCCTCCATGGGCGGCCGTCCTGGGGCCACCTCGCGGACCACAGCCTGGTGGCGCAACCAAGGTTCGCGCCATGCTCCGTTGAGCCCGGTGCCGAGTGGTGCGGATGGCCTAGTCAAACCTGGGCACTGTCGCCATGCGACACCACCCTTGACAACCATGGTGCTCCCAGGCTGGAACGGTAGAAACTTGCCCGGATGTCCACCGTCAGTCCATCGACGCCCGAGCGGGCCCGGCGCCGGCCCGGCAGCGCCCACGCGGGACGCGCCGCGCGCCGCGCGCCGCGCCGGACGGCTCCGTTCAGCCGTGGCGACGGAGACGGAGACGGAGGGCGGCGGATCGGCGCCGGGAATGGCCAGTCGCCTCACCGCGCTGCTCCCACAGGGCCGTGGTCTGCCGATCGAGGATTGGACGGCCCGGCACACCCTCATGTGTCTGGTGCTCGCGATGCACCTGCCGATCATCATCGGCTATGCGATCTGGCAGGACCTGAGCCTCGCGCACGGGTTCCTGGCGGCGAGCCCGCCTGCCTTGCTGTTCGCCGCCGCGGTCGTGCCCGGCCTGCGCCGGGTCCGCGCCCTGGCCGCGAGCCTCGGCCTGCTGTGCTGCTCGGTCGTGCTCGTGCACCTGTCCGACGGCCTCACCCCGATGTACTTCCACTTCTTCGTGGTCGTGGCGCTGATCGCGCTGTATGAGGAGTGGACGGTCTACCTGCTGGCCCTCGCGTTCGTGTTCGTCGCGAACCTGGTGATGGGAGACATCGTCAGCGTCGGCGCGGTGCTGGACAACGCCTGGCTGCTGGCCGGTCTGCACGCGGGGTTCATCTTCGCGCTCGCCTGCGCGCAGATGGTCTTCTGGCACTACAACGAGCAGTCCCGCCGGCGGGTGGAGCATTACCGCCAGCAGCTGTACGAGGGTCAGCAGAGCCTGATGGCCCGGCTGGAGGAGACCGACCGCATCCGCAGCGACCTCGTCGCCACCGTTTCGCACGAGTTCCGCACGCCGCTGACCGGAATCCGAGGAAACTTGCTCACCATCAAGCGGCGCCGCAGCCGGCTCTCCGACGCCCAGCTCGACGATCTGCTCGACGCTGCGGTCAACTACTCCGACCGGCTCTCCCGGCTGCTGGAGAACATGCTGACGGCCGCCACGGCCACCGGCACGGACGAGACGACCATCGCCGACCTGCCCGAGGTCGTCCGGCACGTGATCGCCAACCTGTCGTACACGAGCTCGCCCAGCAGCATCACGGTGGACCTGCCGCCCGAACTGCCCGTGCGGATGGCGCGGCAGGCCCTCATCCAGGTGGTGGCGAACCTGGTCGACAACGCCCTGGTGCACTCCTGGCCGGGCGCGCCCGTGCGGCTGATCGCGGGCCGGGTCGGCGACGAGGTCGTGCTCCGCGTCCGCAACCCCGGGCCCGACCTTGATCCCGGCACGATCCGCCAGCTGTTCGAGCCCTTCACGCAGCGAGATGGCACCGCGACCCGGCCGACGGATGGCGCGGGAATGGGTCTCTACGTCGTCCGGCGGCTCGTCGAGGTGCATGGCGGACGGCTACGGATGTCGTCAGAGAACGGCGAGATCATCGTCGAGGTCGACCTGTGGGCGGCTACCGCCCACGCGGCCCTTGCGCCCGAGCCGGAGGCGGCGCTGCCGGTGCCCATGCCGCTGCCCCGCAGCATCCGAACGGACGACGAGGAACCGCGTATGCCGCGGCTCGCCAGCGGTCCGCTGGCCTGCAACGACATTCGATCGCTGCCCATGGACAAGCTCGGCTGAGCCTGCCGTCCGGCTGAAGTTTCGCCCGGCGAAAACCCCGGCCCTGAGGTGCGCGATCGGCTCCAGCCGACCAGATCAGGCTGGAGCCAGGCCGATTCCCCGGGCGCCGGTGCAGCCCACGGCTCGACGCGGAGGCGCAGCCCGCGGCTTTGGGCGGTGCCTGGGCGGAATGGAGTTCAGGCGCAGGAACTGCCCATATGGGCACCAGCCAGTGCGTTTGATGGCTTGGCTCCTGGCGTCTCCGCAGCGCCGGCCGGCCGAGCGTGGCCAGACGGTCAGGCCTTCTTCGTCGGGGCCGCGCTCGTCGCCGCCGTCGGGGCTGGGGCCGGCGCGGGAGTGGGCGCGGGAGCCTTGCAGCTCAGGCTGAGCGTGACCGTCGTCGAGTTGCTCGGATGCCGTCCACTGTTGGGCGTGTAGGACAGCACCTTGCTGGTGTAGCCCGTGGGGCAGGAGCCGTTCACCCACGGGAAACCAGCGCTGCTGAGCTTGGACTTCGCGGCTGATTCCGTCAGTCCGGTGACGTTGGGGACCTCACGGCAGTCGTTGCCCTGGGCCTGCAGGCTGATCGTCGTCGTCTTCGCGATCTTGCCGTTCTTCGGGGACTGTTTCACGACCGCGTCAACAGCGCCGCTGTCGAAGCAGTCGTACGACTCGCTGGTGTTCGCGAAACCGGCCGACCGCAGCGTGTTCTTCGCCGTGTTCAACGGCGACCCCTCGGTGTTGGGGACGGTCGCCGTGCCATCGTCGGTCGGCGACGGGCTGCTGCCAGCGGTCGGGCCGGTCGGCGGCGTCGTCTGGGCGGCGGAGGCGCCGGGCGCCGGGCTAGTGCCGGGCGAGGGGGAGTTTTTTGCCCCGGGCCGGACTGCGGGTGCCCCGGGAGCACCCGGGCTCGCGTTGACGCCGACGGCCACGCCGGGCGCAGCGGACCCCGGGACGCCGGCGGCCGAGCTGTCCGCGCTCGGATCCGCTGAGGCTTCCACGGCGCGGTCGGCGGACAGCGCCGAGCCGGCGTTCCCGCCGGAGGCGAGAGCCCAGCCGCCGGCTCCGGCGACGAGGGCGACGACGAGTCCGGCACCGGCCGCGATCCGGCCGCGTCGACGCCGGTCGAGCGCCGCGCGCGACCCGCCTCCGGCGCTACCGCCGGCCGCGCCGGGCTGCTTGCCGGCCGGAATTGCCGACATGACCGTGTTCGTGTCGGCGGCCGGTCCGCCGGAGCGGGCGGGGACGCGTACCGCGGGGCTCATCCCGGTCGGCGCGTCGCTGTCCCATCCGCCGCGGGCGCCGTTCTGGGCGGCGGTCATCGGGGCGATGCGGGTGTGCTCGGGATCGCTGCCGTTGCGGCCGTTGACCTTCGTCGCGGCTGCGGTCAGACTGCCCGCGATCTGGGTGTGCTCGAGATCGTTCCAGCCACTGGCGCCCGCGGCCGCGGCCGCCCCGACGCCCGCCGCAGACCGGGCCGCCCGTCGGGCGCCGGTTGGCGCGGACTCGTCGGCGGCCTGGACATGCCCCGGGATCGGCGCGGCACCGCGCAGGCTTGCCTCGAGCGCGTCGCTGAGGTCGTCGGCGGCGTCGGCGGCGCTTGCCGGCCGCTGCCTTGGGGATTTGGCGAGCATGCCGGCGAGCACGTCCCACACCGGTGCGGGCACTCCGGCGATCGGCTGTGGGTCGTCCTCCCGATGCGCCCGCAGCAGATCCGCGGGATTCGTCGAGTCGAACGGCGGCGATCCGGCGAGGAGCTCGTAGAGCACCACCCCCGCCGAGTAGACGTCGGCTGCCGGGGTCGGGGGGGCACCGGTGCCGAGCTCGGGCGCCATGTAGAGGGGGGTGCCGATCGGCCCGGTCGCGCTGACTCGGGACGGCGTGCTGATCACACGGGCGATGCCGAAGTCGGTGAGTCGGACGATCGGGCGGTCGGGCACAGAGGTGTCGATGAGAATGTTCTCGGGCTTGACGTCCCGGTGAACGATCCCGGCGGCGTGCACGCTGTCGAGGGCCCACAAGGTGCCGATCGCGAGCCGGACCGCCTCCTGAGCGGGCCGCGGGCCGAATTCCCGCAGATGCGCCCGCAGATCGGGGCCCTCGACGAGATCCATCACGATGGCCAGTGCGCCGGGCTCGTTGACGAGGTCGCGGACCGCGACCAGGCCCGGGCTGTCGAGCTCGACGAGCAGGTCCCATTCCCGCAGAAACCGGTCGACGATCTCCGGATCATCGGCGAGCTCGCGACGCAGCACCTTGATGGCCACCGCGGCGTCGTCCTGGACCCGGACACCTCTCCAGACCTGGCCGGTCGTACCCTGCCCGAGCAGCTCGTGCAGCACGTACCGCGAACCCAGTTTGCGCACCGCGCCCTGTCCCTCCTTGGCGCCGCACGAGGCGGCCGAACCTACGGCGGCACCGCCGCAGGCGACGATCGCCCGGCCACGCGGAACCCGAAGAGTCCTCCGGACGGGCGCCCCCAGTGCGCGGGCGACTTATATCGCTTGCTCGCTGGATGGCAATGACCCCATTGGGCCAGCCGGTCTACTTCTCCGATCATCCGAGACGGACGACTCGAACAGGCTACGACGTCGGAAAGCCACTCCCTGCGGCGGGGGAGACCCGCCGCCGCGGGGACGTCTCATCGAGCCCAGCAGGCGTAGTCCGCGTTCCGTTTAGTTGTGGGGCCCGATCGGGACACTTCCAATGTCCAGAAAGCCTGGAAAAGTGGGGAAAACGTGTCCGCGTGGTCACCGTCGGCCGCCCGGGAAACTCGGCTTGGTCGGCAAGTCGGCCGATCTCCAGTGGCCCCGAGTTGGCAGCGAGTGGATCCTTCAGTCGCCGACCGATGTCGACAGCCGCGCTGCCGCGGCGAGCACGGCCGTTCCGTGCCGGCGCCCCGGAGACCGGGTCAGCCGCTCCAGCGGGCCGGACAGCGACACCGCCGCGATCACCGTCCCGGATTCGCCGCGGACGGGGGCGGACACCGAGGCCAGGCCGGTCTCCCGTTCGCCGACGCTCTCGGCCCAGCCCCGCTTGCGCACCAGGGCGAGTGTCCCGCCGTCGAACGGCGCGGCGGCGAGCAGGTCGTCCTCGGGGTGATCCGCGAACGCGAGCAGGACCTGCGCCCCGGATCCCGCCGTCATCGGCAGCGCCGCGCCGACCGGGACCGTGTCCCGCAGGCCCCTCGCCCGCTCGGAGGCTGCTACGCACAGTCGCAGAGCCCCGCGCCTCACGTAGAGCTGGGTGCTCTCCCCGGTGACGTCACGCAGGTCGGTCAGGACCCGGTCGGCCCGGTCGAGAACGTCCCAGGGCAGTGGGATGGTCACCCCGGCCGCCAGCCGCGGACCGGCGACGAACCGGCCGGAGCCGTCGCGCCCGACGAGGCGGTGAACCTCGAGCGCGCTGGCGAGCCGGTGCGCGGTCGCCCGGGTGAGCTTGGTCCGGGCCACCAGGTCGGCGAGGGAAGCCGGACCCTGTTCCACGGCGGCCAGGACGAGTGCCGCTTTGTCCAGGACCCCGACTCCGCTAAGATGTTCCATAGAATGATACTGCCATCCCATATTATAAGATGGCAAGATCGGAAATTGGCGTGATACCGACTTGCGGAACAACCCGGATCGCAGGAACGGTCGGACGACCGCGCGGGCAGCTTGCCCGCCACAGGGAGGGAAGTGGCCATGGGGCGCACACTCGCGGAGAAGGTCTGGGACGCCCACGTGGTGCGGCGCGCCGAGGGCGAACCGGATCTGCTGTACATCGATCTGCACCTCGTGCACGAGGTCACCTCGCCGCAGGCGTTCGAGGCACTGCGGCTGGCCGGCCGGCCGGTGCGTCGTCCCGACCTGACGGTCGCCACCGAGGACCACAACGTGCCGACCACGAACACCCTGGCGCCGATCGCGGATCCGATCTCCGCCGCGCAGGTCGAGGCGCTGCGCAAGAACTGCGCCGAGTTCGGGGTGCGGCTGTATCCGATGAACGATCCCGGGCAGGGCATCGTTCACGTCGTGGGCCCGCAGCTCGGGCTGTCCCAGCCGGGCATGACGATCGTGTGCGGCGACAGCCACACCTCCACCCATGGCGCGTTCGGGGCGCTGGCGTTCGGCATCGGCACCAGCCAGGTCGAGCATGTACTCGCGACCCAGACGCTGCCGCAGGGCCGCCCGAAGACGATGACGGTCACGGTCGAGGGTGACCTGCCGGCCGGCGTCACCGCGAAGGACCTCATCTTGGCGATCATCGCCAGGATAGGCACCGGCGGCGGCGCCGGGCACGTCATCGAGTACCGCGGCGCGGCAGTCCGGGGCCTGTCGATGGAGGGCCGGATGACCGTCTGCAACATGTCCATCGAGGCCGGGGCCCGCGCTGGAATGATCGCTCCCGATGACACCACGTTCGACTACCTCGCCGGCCGGGCGCACGCCGCCACCGGGCCGGCCTGGGACGAGGCCGTGGCCTACTGGCGGACGCTGGCCTCGGACGACGACGCCGGCTACGACCGGGAGGTCGTCATCGATGCCGCGAGCCTCTCCCCGTACGTGACCTGGGGGACCAACCCGGGCCAGGCGGCGCCGCTCAGCTCGCGAATCCCCGCGCCCGCCGACTACACCGACCCGGCCGCGCGGGCCTCCGTCGAGCGTGTGCTGACCTACATGGGTCTCACCGCAGGCACGCCGCTGTCCGAGGTCGCCGTCGACACGGTGTTCATCGGCTCCTGCACCAACGGCCGGCTCAGCGACCTGCGCGCCGCGGCCGAGGTGCTGCGGGGCCGGCAGGTGGCCGACGGCGTGCGGGCCTTGGTCGTTCCCGGGTCGATGCAGGTCAAGGCGGCGGCCGAGGCGGAGGGGCTGGACGAGCTCTTCCGGGCCGCCGGAGCGCAGTGGCGTAGCGCCGGCTGCTCGATGTGCCTCGGGATGAACCCGGACACGCTGAGTCCGGGGGAGCGCAGCGCCTCCACCTCGAACCGGAACTTCGAGGGGCGCCAGGGACCGGGCGGGCGGACCCACCTCGTCTCTCCGGCGGTCGCCGCGGCCACCGCGGTCACCGGCCGGCTCACCGCCCCGGCGCAGCTGTAGGCCGCGCCGGGGCGGTCGCCGCTCCCGTCAACTCGCCGGGAGCTGCGCGGCCGCGACCGCCATCCTGATCACGACTTCGTTCAGAGAGGAGCGTTTCCGGCGATGGAGGCGTTCACGATTCACACCGGTCGGGCCGTGCCGCTGCGGCGCAGCGACGTCGACACCGACCAGATCATCCCGAGCGAGTGGCTCAAGCGCATCGAGCGCACCGGGTTCGGCGCCGGCCTGTTCTCCGAATGGCGGGCCGACGAGGGCTTCGTGCTCAACAACCCGGCCTATGACGGTGCATCGATTCTGGTCGCGGGCCCCGACTTCGGTACCGGCTCGTCGCGCGAGCACGCCGTGTGGGCGTTGCAGGACTACGGCTTCCGGGCGGTGATCTCGCCCCGGTTCGCCGACATCTTCCGGGGCAACGCGCTCGGCAACGGGCTGCTGCCGGTAGAGCTGCCGGCGGAGACGGTCGAGACCCTGCAGGCCGCCGCGGAGCAGGATCCGACCATCGAGATCACCGTCGACCTGGTCGCCCGCGAGGTGCGGGGAGCCGGGCTGGTCGCCTCGTTCGAACTCGACGACTTCACTCGCTGGCGGCTGTTGGAGGGCCTCGACGATGTCGGTCTGACCCTGCGAAACGAGGAACTGATCACCGAATTCGAGGCGACCCGAGCGGCCTGGCTGCCCTCGGTGGCCTAGCCCCGCTCGGCGGGCGATCGCGCCACCGGCGACCGGCCCCGGACGCGATCGGCGTCCAGGCCGGCAGAGGGCTGCGGCACAGTCGATGCGGCCCTGCCGGCCAGCCCTCGATCGAGGTATGGTGAAAATCACATCGAGGTCGATGTGGGGGCGGATCGGGTTGAGTGGTCGGTCGATGACCGAGCGGCTACTCCCGATCGATCATCGCCTGTGGCGTTTGCTTGATTACGTAGCAGAGCTGGGCGCGTGGTGGCGGAGGCGGCCGGCTACCAAAGCGTGACATTGAGCCCAAAGAAGCGGGCATCTCTCGCTACTCAACGTGATGAATCTACCGGATGGTTCGCGTCGGCGGTACAGCACGCATCCCGTCGCCCACTGGCGCGAACCTGTTGACGTACGGGTTTGTGTGACGCGACACGGTCGTGGGAATTGCCCTCGACAGTGGAGATGCCTACGGTGCAGCGCAGTGTGATGCCCGATCTGCTCCCCACCCCGCGCCTGCGGGGGGCGTCCGGAGGTTGTTGTGAACAAGTCCCAGTTGGTTGACCGCATCGCCCAGCAGATCGAGGGCGGACGGTCGAATGCCACCAAAGCCGTCGACGCCGTGTTCGACGCAATTCAGGAGGCCGTCGCCGGCGGCGAGAAGGTGACCATCACCGGCTTCGGCGTGTTCGAGCGGGTCGAGCGGGCCGCCCGCACCGGGCGCAACCCGGCTACGGGCGAGCCCGTGCACGTCGCAGCCTCGGTGGTGCCGAAGTTCCGGCCCGGCTCCGAGTTCAAGTCGAGCGTCTCGGCGAGCGGCGACTGATCCGCGGTGCGGGCGCCGGGCTCACCGGTGCCCGCGCCGCATGGCCTCGGCCATGAGATCGTGTTGGTAGTCCGACAGCCGGACGTCGTCCGCTCCGGTGGTCTGCCGTTCCCACCGACCGTCGGACTGCAACACCCATCCGGACACCTCGTCGGAGAACGCGTGATCCAGGATGCGGCGCACGGTGTCGCGGCGCTCCGGATGCGGCACCCGGACGAGTGCCTCGATCCGCCGGTCCAGGTTGCGATGCATCATGTCGGCGCTGCCGATCCAGAACTCGTCCGCGGATGCGAACTCCAGGATCCGGCTGTGCTCGAGGAAACGGCCGAGGATCGACCGGACGTGCACCGTCTCCGACAGGCCCGGCACGCCGGGGCGCAGGGCGCAGATGCCCCGCACCAGGCAGTGCACGGGAACGCCCACCATCGACGCGCGGTAGAGTGCGTCGATCACCTGCTCGTCGACCAGGCTGTTGACCTTGAGGCGGATGCCGCAGGGACGGCCCTCCTGGGCTGCCCGCGCCTCCGCGGAGATGCGCTGCAGGATCCCGTCGCGCATGTGCTGCGGGGCGACCAGCAGCGAGCGGTACTCGGTCTGTCGGCTGTACCCGGTGAGCACGTTGAACAGGTCGGTGAGGTCGGCGCCCACCTCCGGATCGGCGGTGAGCAGGCCGAGGTCCTCGTAGAGGCGCGCGGTCTTGGGGTTGTAGTTTCCGGTGCCCACATGGCAGTACCGGCGCAGCCCGCCGCGTTCCTGGCGCACGACGAGGCAGGTCTTGCAGTGGGTCTTCAACCCGATCAGGCCGTAGACGACGTGGCAACCGGCACGCTCCAGCTCGCGCGCCCAGCGGATGTTGGCGCTCTCGTCGAACCGCGCCTTGATCTCGACCAGCACGACGACCTGCTTGCCCGCCTCGGCCGCCGAGACGAGAGCGTCCACGATCGGGGAGTCGCCGGACGTGCGGTAGAGCGTCTGCTTGATGGCGAGAACCTGCGGATCGGCGGCGGCCTGTTCGATGAACCGCTGCACGGACGTCGTGAACGAGTCGTACGGATGGTGGACGAGGACGTCACCCTCACGCAACACACTGAAAAAGTCGGGCGTCTCCCCCCCCGCGGTGAGGAGCCGGGGATGAGTGATCGGAACCCGCGGTGCGTCCTTCAGCTCCGGCCGGTCGAGGTCGTACAGGGCCCACAAGGCCGACAGGTCGAGCATCCCGGCGACCCGGTGCACCTCCCGCTCGGTGACCTCGAGCTCGCGCACGAGCAGGGCGAGCAGGTTGGAGTCGATGTCCTCGTCGACCTCCAGCCGGACGGCGGGACCGAAGCGTCGGCGGGCCAGTTCTCGTTCGAGGGCCTGCAGCAGATCCTCCGCCTCGTCCTCCTCGACCTCGAGATCGGCGTTGCGGGTGACCCGGAACCGGTGGGAGTCGATCACTTCCATGCCGGGGAAGAGCTGGTCGAGGTGCGCGGCGATCACCTCTTCGAGTGGCACGAAGCAGGCGCTCTCCGGTGGCGTCGGCCCGGCCACGGGAAAGTCGACGGACGGATCCACCTCGACGGGGACCAGCCGCGGGACGTTCTGCGGCACCTTCACGCGGGCAAAGCGGTCGGCTTGCCCGCCAGGATCGCGGACATGCACGGCAAGGTTGAGTGAGAGGCCGCTGATGTAGGGGAACGGGTGCGCCGGGTCAACCGCGAGCGGCGTGAGCACCGGGAAGATCTGCTGGTGGAAGTAGCGGTGTAGCTGTTCCTGCTGGGTCTCGCTGAGCTGGGACCAGGATCGGATGCTGATCCCCGCGTGCGCCAGGGACGGCACCACCTCGGCGGTGAAGCACCGCGAGTGCCGCTCCGTCAGCTGGGCGGCGGCCCGGCTGACGAGATCGAGCTGTTCCCGGGCGCTCAGGCCGTCCGCCGAGCGGACCGCGAGGCCGGTGGCCTCGCGCCGCATCAGGCCGGCGACCCGGACCATGTAGAATTCGTCGAGGTTGCTGGCAAAGATCGCCAGGAACTTGGCCCGTTCCAGCAACGGCGTGGCGACGTCCTCCGCGAGCGCCAGTACTCGAGCATTGAAGTCGAGCCAGGACGTCTCGCGGTTGATGAACCGATCGGCCGGCAGATCGGACGGCGCCGGCGGGCGGGGCGCCTCCAGGGGTTCGAGCAGGCCGCTGCGGGCCTTGCGCTGAGGCCGTTCGGTACGGGTCGCCACCAGCTCGCTCATGCTTGTAGATGGTGCCAGCCGGCGATGAACTCGGCAGCGCGGGACGATGTCCGGATTCGGCCATCCGATGACGGATCGGCGGCGTTGCGGCGAGCCAAAGATGTGATCCGTGCCCGTTGTAATGATTCGGTAGCCGGCCGGTTGCCGCGCGCCGAGTCCCGGGGCCGGTAGTTAACCGTACGGAAACAGTCGAAGGCGACGAGCGGCAGTGTGATGGAAACATCGGCCGTCCGGAGGTCCTTCTCGGCGGAGCCGGTCGTCGCGGCTATTCCTCGATCAAGCACGCACGGCGTGTCTGATATCACAGCGCTCGGCGGGCCACGGCGGAGAGGTCGTCGGCGAGCAAGTCGGACTTGCTCGACCCCGTCGGGGACTACTCCGAGGTGGCGCCGACCTCCGGCCGGTACGCCGGGGCGGGGGACTCTGACCGCCAGGCAGCAGGTGACCGTCGACGCGGCGGACGCCCGAGAAGACCGCGCGGCACGCGAGGCATATCCATACTCTTTGTGATAGGGCGATCACGCTCTACGTTGACGATGGGTGCTAACGCGCCCGTCGATCACTTTTGGTGATTCGTCCGGCCGTTTCCGTCGCTCTATGGTGATCCTTTTGTCTCGGGCGGCCGGCGCACGGGGGAGGAGGGCGGGACGGGGAATGCTTCTCTACGCCATCGCAATCGCTGCCGGCCTGGCCGCGACGCTGAGCTGCGCGTGGGCCGCACGTCGGCTCGGCCGGGCCCGCGGCCGCTGGCTGATCTGGTTGTCGTCCGCGCTGACCGCCTGGACCGTAGGGCAGACGGCCTGGACGCTGCACCGCTGGGACCGGCTCGCCACCGTTCGCCCGATGGTCGCGGACGTCGGGTACCTCGCGGATGCCGGGCAACTCGCCATGCCCGTCCTGGCGCTGGCCGCCCTCGCGGCGGTACCGGCGAGCCGGGCGCGGCGTTCTCGGCTCCGTTCCCCCCTGCGCGCCACCACAACCCCGGCCGGGGAGCTGGGCGGGATGGGCCGGCTGGCCGGTGGGGGCGCGACTGAGTCGCCTCGCTCACGGCCTGCGGTTCGCCGGGCGACCTGCCACCGCCCTCGACGAGATCATTCTCGGCGGCTCGCTGTTCCTGCTCACCTGGTCGGGGCTCCTGGCCGGCCTCGGCGAGGCTGAAACCGCGGACACCGCCGGGGGCGAGAGCGCCGTCGGGGCGGTGCGGCACCTGGTGGCGGTGGCGCACCCGATCGTGGTCCTCGTACTGGCGCTCGCGGTCCTGCACGTCACGGGCTTCCGTCAGCCGGTGGACCTGCCGGCCGTCGCCACCGCCGGGATCGGCCTGGTCTTCCTGGCAGTCGTCGGCGTCTGGTGCGCACAGGTCGGCGGCGATGCCGGCCGGCTGAGTAGCTCGTTGGCAGGTCTGGGGGCGGTGGTGGGCGCCTTGCTCATCGCTCTTGCGGCTTGGCGTGTGGGCTGGGCGGGCGACGGGGGTGGGACGGCCCGGGAAATGCCGCGTGGCGACCTCGTCGGCTGGCTCCTGCTGGCGGTGCCCTACGTTCCCGCCGCCGGCATCGTCGGGTTGATGCTCGGCCGATCACGGACCGGCGTTGTGCTCGACCCGGTCGAGATCGTGGTCGGGTCGGCCCTGGTCGCCGCGGTCCTCGTCCGGCAGATGGTCACCCTGCGGGTGAGCCAGCGACTGGTCGCGCAGATTGGGCACGCCGAGCGCGAAGTGCGGCACTGGACCTCGCACGATCGGCTCACCGAGCTCGCGAACCGCACGCTGTTCCACGAGCGTCTCACCGACGCCCTCGCCGCCAGCCGCCATGACGGTCGGGGACGTCGCCGTCCTGTACTGCGACCTCGACGACTTCCGCATCATCAACGACAGCCTCGGCTACGCCGCCGGGGACCATCTGCTGCGCGCCGTCGGCCAGCGCCTGCGGCACTGCGTGCGTGCCTCGGACACCGTCGCCCGGTTGGGCTCCGACGAGTTCGCCGTACTGCTTGACGGCGGGCGGGAGCTGCCCGAGACGTTCGCCGAACGCGTGCTCGCGGCCCTGCGTCAACCCGTGTCGGTGGACGGCCACCACTGGCCCGTGCGGGGCAGTGGTGGCCTGGTCGTGGCCGGTCGTACCCAGGAGACGACGGAGGTCCTGCTACGACGGGCCGACACCGCCGTGCACGCGGCGAAGCGGACGGGTAAGAACCGTCTGGTCGTCTACCGGCCAGGATTGGGCTCCGCTCCCGGCGCCCACCTCGTCGCCGGCACTCATCTGGCTGACGCGCTGGCCACCGCGCTGCGCCGGGGCGGCCGATCGGCCGGGTTCGACGTCCACTACCAGCCCATCGTGCGTCTGCGTGACCGCCTCCCGGCCGCGCTGGAGGCGCTGGCCCGCTGGACGGCGCCCGGCCGCGGACCGGTGCCGCCCGGCACGTTCGTCGCGGCCGCGGAGAGCGGCGGCATCGTCGGCGCGCTGGACGACATGATTCTCACCCAGGCCTGCGCGGAGATCGCGGTGGCCTACCCGGACTCCGCGCTTCGCCTGCACGTGAACGTCTCCGCCAGCAGGGTCACCGACATGACCCTGCTCGACAGCGTCGCCCGCGCGCTCGCCGCGAGCCGTTTCGATCCCCGCCGGCTGGTCGTCGAGATCACCGAGACGAGCCGGATCGACGACCTGCATGGTGCGCGCGAGGTCCTCGACGAGGTACGGGCGCTGGGCGTCGCCGTCGCCCTCGACGATGTCGGTGCAGGTAACAGCACGCTTGCCGCGATGCACCTGCTACCGGTGGACGTCGTCAAGCTGGATCGGACTCTGCTTGAACCGCCGCAGGACGGGGGTCGGGTGACGGCGATGCGTCACCCGATGATCACCTTGGTGCATGCCCTCGGCGCCGTCGTCGTCGCGGAAGGCATCGAGCGCGAAGGTCAGGTCGCCGAACTGGAGGAGCTTGGCTGCGAGCTGGGCCAGGGCTACCTGTTCGCGCGGCCGGCTCCGCTGCCCCTCGCACCGACGCGGCCGTGGGCCGCCTGCGGTGGCCGGCTACCGGCTGCCGAGCCGGCCCGAGGGGCGGACCCTGCCGCCTGACGACTCTGTTCCGAGGCGGTGCCCCGACCCGACTCCCGCCGGGGCCGAGTCAGGGCACCGCCGCCCGGCCGACCAGAAGAGCCGCCGCCGTTGCTCCGCCAACCCCCAGGTCGCGCGCCTGCGCGAGATCGTCGACGGTGTCGACGTCGCGTCGTAGCCCGGGTACCGAGGATCCGAGGGCGTCGGTCAGGTCCACGGCCCCTGAGCGGCGGTGCGCGACGTGGCTGTGCGGTCCGAACGACGGCCCCAGCGGCGCTCCGGTCGTGGCGGTGAGCAACACGGTGCCCGTGCCGGTGGCGTCGGCGAGGACCGCGCGACGGTGGTTACCAGCTGCAGCCAGGGCCTGGTGCAGCTCCGTGGTCCGCAACGCCGGCAGATCCCCGGACAGCGCCGCCAGCGGATGCCCGGGCCAGCGGCCGGCCGCAAGCTGCGCGCCGTGCGCCAGCGCCGGATTGAGGCCCTGGTCGGGGGCATCCGGAACGACGACGAGGCGGGCGCGCATCTGGGGCGGCAGCGCGGGGGCCGGTGACGGACCCGCGCCGTCTCCAGCGCTGAGGTCATCCTGGTCGCGCAGCCGCGACAGCGTCCGGCGGAACGTTTGATCATTTGTCACGATCACCACGGCGCCGACGAGGTCGGTTGCGGAGGCGAGCACGGCCGTCACCGTGTCGATGGCCATTGCGAGCGCCAGCAGGCTTCGATCCGGCCGGTCCAGCCGGCTCTTCGCCCGCGCCAGGTTCTTCAACGGCAGAAGGACCGTCCAGGACGCCCCGCCTTGTGGGAGCCACACGAAGGTGACCATAGGCCATGGGGTGGCGTGGCGGCGGGCGCGAACCAGGCGATGATCGACGATGACGTGGACGCGACGCCGGCGAGTCGGCCGCCGTCACGCCTTGACCGTGGGGTGAGCGTCGTCCGTAGGCGTATCTCCAGTGTTCGCCTCCAGTCGCTGCCTGTGTTGATCGTGCGGGCGGCGAGCGCGGCCCTTCGCCGAGCATGGTCTCACGTCGATGGAGCCGTGGCAACGTCCCTGGTGGGCGGCAACGTCGTTGGTGAGCGGCGCATCCTGCGTGATGCCCGCCAGAGCGGCGTCTACGGTCGAGTGTGAGGACGCGGTGGGTACGCCATCGCGCAGCGTCGGGGTGCTCGCAGCACCGGGCGTAGACGCCGGTCCCGTGACCCACCGGAGGGAACCATTACCGCCGATCCCAACAACGACCGGTCCGAGGACGCCGTGAGCGGGGTCACGGCCCCGGTCCCGGCACAGCCGCCCGGGGCTTGCAACGGTGCGACCGCGGGCGGTCGCCGCACTGCTCCTGGGAGTAGGAGGTGAGGCGGGTGGCGGTACTGACCGCCGGGTCGTGGGGGACCGTCTTCGCGAAGGTCCTAGCGGACGCGGGCGCTCAGGTCGACCTCGTCGCCCGGGATCCGCAGGTCATCCGCTCGATCAACCGTCGGCATGTCAACCCGCGATATCTGCCCGCGGTCCAGCTCCCCGACCGGATCCGGGCGACGGCCGATCCGGGCGGCGCGCTGGCGGGCGCTGAGCTCGTGGTGCTGGCCGTGCCCTCGCAGGCGTTGCGCTCGGTGCTCGTCCGCTGGGTGTCACGGATCGCGTCCGACGCGATCTACGTGAGCCTGATGAAGGGGGTCGAGGCGGGCAGCCGGCTGCGGATGAGCCAGGTCATCGCGGAGGTCGCCGGAGTGACGCCGGACCGGATCGCCGTCGTCAGCGGCCCGAACCTGGCACATGAGATCGCCGCGGAACATCCGGCGGCGACCGTCGTCGCCAGCACCTCGACCCGGACGGCGGAGATCGTCCAGACTGCCTGCTGGACCCCCTACTTCCGGCCCTACACGAATCATGATGTGATCGGATGCGAGCTCGGTGGGGCGGTGAAGAACGTGATCGCCCTTGCCGCCGGAATGCTCGAGGGAATGGGTTTCGGCACCAACAGCCTCGCATCCCTGATCACCCGAGGTCTCGCCGAGACGTCGCGGCTCGGCATCGCGCTGGGCGCGGAACCGATGACCTTCGCCGGCCTGGCGGGGCTCGGTGATCTCGTGGCGACCTGTGGCTCGCCGCTGTCGCGTAACCGTACCTTCGGCGAAAAACTGGGGCGTGGGCTCAGCCTGGCGCAGGTGGAGGCGGAGCAGCGGCAGGTCGCGGAGGGGGTGCGGTCCTGCCGACCGTTGCTGACCATGGCCGATCAGCTCGGCGTCTCGATGCCCATCACGCAACAGGTCGAGCGGGTGCTTTACGAGGGTCTGCCGCCGCTGGAGGCGGTCAAGGATCTGATGAGCCGGGAGCCGGGGCCGGAGTACCGAACTCATCGGTGACGCCGGTCAGACATCCCCAGATCGAATCAGATGTAGCCGGCCTGACTCGACCTTGACCATCTGCGGCTACCTATGACTACCTGCGGTGACGATATCCGTGATCCACCGGGCCGATCCCCGTCCCGAGGGGGAAACCAGCCGCCAGCGCCCCGCTGACGTACTCCTTCGCGGCCCGGACGGCCTGCGTCGGCGAGTCGCCCTGCGCCAGCCTCGAGGCGATCGCGGAGGCCAGAGTGCACCCGGTGCCGTGGGTGTGTCGCCGGTCCATCCGGCGGCCGCGCAAGAGGATCTCGGTGGACCCGTCGGTCAGCAGATCGACCGCGTCGCCCTGCAGATGACCACCCTTGATCAGCACCCAGCGCGGGCCCAGCGCGAGCATCGCCGCGGCGGCCCGGGGCAGATCGGCCTCGTCTCGCACGGTCACCCCGGTCAGGAGGCGGACCTCGTCGAGGTTCGGGGTTGCGATGGTAGCGCGCGGCATGAGCTCCAAGCGGACGACGTCGACCGCGTCGGGAGCAAGCAGCGGGTCGCCGTGTTTCGACACGCCCACCGGATCGACCACGACCGGTGCGTCGATGCGGTCCAGCTCCGCGGCGACGAGGGCGACCAGGGCGGCCGAGGACAGCATGCCGGTCTTGACCGCGTCGACCCCGATGTCATCTACCACCGCCCTGATCTGGGCGCGTACCGCCGCGGACGGCAGATCCCACACCCCGTGGACGCCCAGCGAGTTCTGCGCCGTGACGGCGACGATGGCGCTCATCCCATGTACGCCGAACGCGAACATCGTCTTGAGATCAGCCTGAATCCCCGCGCCGCCGCCCGAATCGGAGCCCGCGATGGTCAGTACGCGCGGCGGCGCCGCGGCCGGCGCGGCGATGGGAGCGGGTTCGCTCACGGGACGCTCGGAACCTTCATGTGTCTCCTCGAGCTTCACTATGCGTAGCGAGAATCGTGGTTGCCATCACAACCGGGTACGAGACCGTACTGCTGCACCCCAGGATTGGGGACCGGATGAGCGTGCGGGGGGCGTCGGCCGACGCCCGTCGGTCGAGTCGAAGAAATTCCTCGGCGTCAGAGGCTCTCATCCGGCCCGTTTGCCTGTTACCTTCTGTCGGCCCGTAGTTCTGCTCGACGGGCTGTTGACGTCCGACGAGGGAGCGTCTGTGGTCCACGCGTACATCCTTATCCAGACCGAGGTCGGCAAGTCCGCGTCGGTTGCCAAGGAGATCGAGCAGATCCCCGGGGTCACCCAGGCAGAGGACGTGACCGGTCCCTACGACGTCATCGTGCGTGCTGAGGCGCCCACGGTGGACGACCTGGGCAAGATGGTCATGTCTAGGGTGCAGTCGGTTGACGGCATCACCCGCACGCTGACCTGTCCGGTCGTCCATTTTTGAGAGCTGTGATCGGTAGAGAGACGATGGTCGCCCGCTGGGCGTCCACGATCGGACATGTCAGTAGTGGGTCGTGAAGTGGCGGGTCGGGCGGCAGTGGGTCGTGACGAGCAGGGCACCGTCTGGCGGGCATTGACCCGTCTTCGGGTCTCGGTGTCGCGCCGGGCGACCGTCGGACTCACCGCCTGCGGCACCGTGGGATGCCTGCTGCTGACGAGTTGCGGTGGGCTCGGACCGGTCCGACTGACCAACGTCCCGGTGCCGGCGCCGTCCGACCATGCGACCTGCGCAGCCCTCATCGGGGCGTTGCCCTCGTCACTTGGCCACGACCTGGACCGGCGCCGACTCGAGCCACCGCGTGACTCCGCGGCGGCCTACGGCCGGGGACCGATCGTCCTCACCTGCGGAATAGCGGACGTGCCGGCGAGCTACCGGCGGGACTCGATGCTGTCGGAGGTCGACGGCCTCGGGTGGTTCGTGGAGAAGCTCGGGGGGACCCTGCGGTACTCGACTCCGACCCGCTCGCCCCACGTCGTGCTCACCCTGCCGGTTTCCGCCTCAACCGAGGTGCAACCCTTCGACATCCTCGTCTCCGTCGGCCCGGCGGTGCGGGAGCACAGCGCGTCGACGGCGCCCTGAGCGCCGGACCGGACCGGACCGCGGAGCCCGTGGTCAGCGCAGCCCGGCGCCGTCACGCAGGGCGAGCCGTACGAGCCGGTCGACGAGCTGCGGATAGGTGATCCCGCTCGCCTCCCACATTCGGGGGAACATCGACGTCGGGGTGAATCCCGGCATCGTGTTGACCTCGTTGACGACCACCTGATCTTCCGGGGTGACGAACACGTCAACCCGCGCGAGCCCAGCGCAGTCGAGTGCCTCGAACGCCGCCACCGCCACCTTCTGCACGCGGTCCAACGCCGCCGGAGACAGCCGCGCGGGGATGTCGAAGCGTGTCTGGTCGGAGACGTACTTCGCCTCGAAGTCGTAGAAGCCGGCTGACGAGGTGACGGTGATCTGGGCCGGGATGCTGGCTTGCGCGCCAGGCCCGTCCAGCCGACCGAGCACCCCGCACTCGATCTCACACCCCGTGATCGCCGCTTCGACCAACACCTTGGGGTCGTTCGCCCGGGCCGTCTTGACCGCCGTGTCCAGATCGGCCCAGGCATCGACCCGGCTGATTCCAATGCTGGATCCACCGCGGGCCGGCTTGACGAAAACCGGCAGGCCGAGGCGTTCCTGGTCGGCTTCGGACAGGGTCTGGCCGGCTCGTAGCACGGCGTACGGGCCGATAGGCAGACCCGCGGCGCGCAGCAGGGATTTCATGTGCTGTTTGTCCATGGCGGCCGCGCTGGCGAAGACGCCCGAGCCGATGTAGGGCAACCCCGCCATCTCAAGGAGGCCCTGCACGGTCCCATCCTCCCCGAAGGGGCCATGCAGGAGCGGGAAGACCACATCGATGTCCCCGAACGGGCTGCGGATGGCCTGCGTCGCATCGTGGGGGAGTAGACGTGACATGGTCGGGTCCGGGGCGAGCACGACACCCGTCCCCCGGGACGCCGCGACCGAGGGGAGTTCCCCGTCCGCCGGCGCGAGGGCATCCGCTCCAGGCAGGACGACCCAGCGCCCCGACGGGTCGATGCCGACCAGGACGACGTCGTAGACGTCGGGGTCGAGCGCGCGCAGCACGCCGCCGGCAGACACGCAGGAGATCGCGTGCTCCGTGCTGCGGCCACCGAACAGGAGTGCGAGTCGAATCCGACGCCTGATGCCTGCCATGCGGGGACACTAACGGATCGCCGCCGGGGTCCGCGCCCGCACCCGGCGACGGCGACCGGCGACGGCGAAGACGGGAGCGTGACCGTCACGTTCGGACCCGCCCAAGGAGGACGGGATGGGAGAACTGTCAGCGTTGCTGCCCGCGGACCGGATGGTCGCCGCTTTTCGGCGCATCGTCACCGATCCCGTCGACGGCTCGATGCTCGACGCGGACGGTGGGGAGACCCGGGTCGACAACACGGACCCGCTGTGTCGACATCACCACCGGTTGAAGCACGCCGGTACCTGGACGCTGAGCCAGCCCGTGCCCGGCCACCACATCTGGACGAGCCAGATCGGGTACCAGTACATCACCGAGCCCGGGCCCTACCTCGACGAACAGGTGTAGAGCCGGTCAGGCGCGGGCGACCGTGCCCGCCTTGATGCAGGAGGTGCAGACGTTCAGCCGCCGACGGGTGCCTCCCACTACGGCACGGACCGTCTGGATGTTCGGATTCCAGCGACGGCGGGTGCGTCGGTGGGAGTGGGAGACCGACATACCGAAGCCCGGTCCCTTGCCGCAGACGTCGCACACCGAAGACACGAAAAACACTCCGTCGAAGTAGTAATGGTCCCGGTGCCATGCCCGGGACGTCGGGCGGTCAGGACCGCGATCGTACTCATCCCGTGAGCCTGATGGCCTGGTCGGGAGAACTCGCGCAGCAGAGACCAGCTTGAGATTACCCCAGGCGTTGTGGTCCTGGGCGTGGGGCGCGAGGCGATCGAGCTCGGCGCCGTCGGTGGTCCGGTGCACTATCTGGGGTGTGGTCGACCTCGACACGTCCCTGAAGTCACTCCTCGGTCAGCGGACCGCCACCCTGTTGGCGGAGGGCCTTGAGCTGCATGTGGTCGGTGACCTCCTGGCGCACCTGCCCCGCCGGTATCACGAGCGGGGCGAACTGACAGATCTCGCCGACCTGGTCGTCGGTGACACGGTCACGGTCCAGGCCAGGGTGGAGAAGGCCGAACGCCGACCGATGCGAGGCAGCCGTGGGTCCATGCTGCGAGTGACGGTCACAGACGGCACCCATCCGCTGGCACTGACCTTTTTCAACCAGAGCTGGCGGGAACGCGATCTCCGTCCCGGGACGACGGCGCTGTTCGCCGGGAAGGTCGACGAGTACCGCGGGCGCCGGCAGCTGACCAACCCCGAGGTCCAGCTGCTGGAGCCGGAGGTGGACAGCGACGTCACCGGCCCGCTGTTCGCGAACGCGCTGGTGCCGATCTACCCTGCCGCCGCCAAGGTGCCGAGCTGGACCTTGGCCAGATGCGTCCGACTGGTCCTGGATTCTCTCGGTTCCCTGGAGGACCCCCTGCCGGAGGACCTGCGCCGGCGGCATCGCCTGGCCACGCTCGCCGAGGCCTACCGGCTGGTGCATCAACCCACCGACCGTGGCCAGGTTGCGTCGGGGCGCAGGCGCCTCACCTGGGACGAGGCTCTGGTCCTCCAGGTGGCGCTGGCGCGCCGCCGCCGCGAGGTGGAAGCGCTGGCAACGACTGCCCGCAACGCCAGGCCGGACGGCCTGCTGACTGCGTTCGACGCTGCGCTGCCCTTCCCCCTCACGGCGGGCCAGCGTGAGGTGGGCGCCACCATCGCGGGCGAGATCGGGCGTCCGGTGCCGATGCACCGCCTCCTGCAGGGCGAGGTCGGGTCGGGCAAGACGGTGGTGGCGCTGCGGGCGATGCTCATCGTGGTCGATGCTGGCGGCCAGGCTGTGCTCCTCGCACCCACGGAGACGCTCGCCGCCCAGCATTGCCGGAGCCTGCGGGAAATGCTGGGTGACCTGGCGCGTGACGGCGAGCTCGGCGCCGATGAACGGGCGACTCGGGTGACCTTGGTCACAGGCTCGATGGGGGCCCGCGCTCGGCGAGAGGCGTTGGCGGTCATCGCGGAAGGCTCAGCTGGCCTCATCGTCGGAACCCATGCCCTGCTGCACGATGAAGTCGTCTTCGCGGACCTCGGGCTGATCGTCGTCGACGAGCAGCACCGGTTCGGTGTCGAACAACGTGATGCGTTGCGGGCGCGGGGTCGGCGTCCGCCACATCTGCTCGTCATGACGGCGACCCCGATCCCGCGAACCGTGGCCATGACTGTCTTCGGGGATCTGGAGATATCCGAGCTCACCGAGTTGCCGAGGGGCCGTTCCCCGGTCGCCACCTTCGTCGTTCCTGCAGCGATGCGCTCGTGGGCCGATCGGATGTGGGGGCGAATCCGTGACGAGGTCGCGACCGGTCGCCAGGCCTACGTGGTGTGCCCCCGTATCGGCGGGGACGGAGCGGATGACGATACCGACGCGATGGCCGACGAGGCGCAGGGGCGGGCGGGACGTCCGGCGGCGACGGTGACGGACGTGCTGCCGCAGCTGGTGGATGGTGAACTCGCCGGCCTGCGGGTGGAGTGCCTGCACGGTCGCCTCCCAGCAGCGCAACGGGAGGCCACGATGAACCGCTTCGCTCAGGGGCAGATCGACGTGCTGGTGGCGACCACGGTCGTCGAGGTCGGCGTGAACGTGCCGAATGCGACGGTGATGGTAGTTCTTGATGCGGATCGGTTCGGCGTGTCGCAGTTGCACCAGCTGCGGGGGCGGGTCGGGCGCGGCACCGCACCCGGGTGGTGCCTGCTGCACACGGCGTCGGACCAGGCAACGCCAGCCTGGGACAGACTGGGAGCGGTCGCGGCGACCAACGATGGGGCGGAGCTTGCCCGACTCGACCTGGCGCAGCGTCATGAGGGGGACGTGCTGGGGGCGGCCCAGTCCGGGGGACGCCGATCCCTGAAGTTGCTGGCGCTGTTGCGGGACGAGAAGCTGATTCGGGAGGCCCGTGTCGAGGCAACTCGATTGGTCGACGCCGATCCTGAACTGGAGCGGCATCCCGCCTTGCGGCGCCTGCTTGATGCGGCGCTCGATGATGCCAGTGCGGCTTTTCTCGAGAAAGGATGATCGGCGCATCGATGACGCGCATTATCGGTGGGGCCGTGGGTGGCCGGCAACTCGTCGTCCCCACGGGTCGATCCACCCGGCCAACGTCGGATCGGGCCCGCGAGGGTTTGTTCAACACCTTGTCGACGTGCGTCGATCTGTCGGGTGCCCGGGTCGCGGACCTGTACGCGGGTTCGGGCGCAGTGGGCTTGGAGGCGTTGTCCCGCGGAGCGTCGCACGTGCTTCTGGTCGACCATGGCCCGGCGGCGGTCCGGGCGCTGCGGCGGAACGTGGCTGCTCTCGGGCTCGCGGGAGCCGAGATCGTGCAGGCCTCGGTTTCGCGTGTGGTGCAGAACACTTCTAGTGATCCCTACGAGGTGATTTTTCTCGATCCTCCCTATGCGATGAGTGACATCGAGCTTCGCGAAGTACTGGCAAGGCTCCACGGTGGTGCATGGTTGGCCGTTGACGGTGTCTGTGTAGTCGAAAGGTCTCACCGGTCGGGTCCGGTTACGTGGCCGGACGGATTGTGTGCGTTGCGTGATCGGAGGTATGGGGAGGGTGTTCTCTGGTACGGTATTCGATCATGAGGAGGGCAGTCTGTCCCGGTTCATTTGATCCGATCACCAATGGCCACCTTGACATCGTCGTCAGAGCCAGCAAGCTCTTCGATGAGGTCGTGGTCGCCGTTTCGATCAACAAGAACAAGGCCACCCTGTTCACCATCGATGAGCGCATGGAGCTCATTCGTGAGGCGGTGCGCAATCATCCGATGTCGCCATCAAACGTAGTGGTGGACGCATCGCACGGGCTGGTGGTCGACTTTTGCCGTGCGCGCGGTATCCAGTCCATCGTCAAAGGACTGCGCGCGGTCAGCGACTTCGATTATGAACTCCAGATGGCGCAGATGAACAATTCGCTCGCTGGCGTGGAGACGCTTTTCATGAGCACGAACCCGCAGTATGCGTTTTTGTCCTCAAGTCTGGTGAAGGAGGTCGCTCGCTACGGAGGGGACGTCTCGCACCTGGTTCCCGACGTGGTCCTCAAGCAGCTCCGCGAGCGTGCGGTCGAGCGTGCGGTCGAGTAGTTCGCGCAACCACTCGCGCTGAGGATGTGCCCGCTGCAGCCCGCCCGACGTGGGCAGGATGGGTGGCCATGGCCGAACCGCCAGGTGCTCCTGGCGGTTGCCGGCAGCGTGCAGGTCGTGCCGTGACTCGATCGGATACGCTGGTCGCTGTAGTCGCCGACTGGCTGGTATGCGTCTGGTGGCCCTCCGAGTGGCCTGAGGGGCCGTCGGGGGCCAGGTACTCGATCGTCAGCCGGTGCTGCAGCAGCCCCACCCCACGTAAGGTCCGCCACCAACGGACTTACCCGAGCCGAACCTAGACGTGAATTCGACTGCCGCCATGACTGGATCCCACCCCCGCCGTAGGACGCCCAAGGGCCCGCTGGTGCTCGACACCCGTGAGCTCGGCCGGCGGCCGGGGTCAATGCGCCGTGTCCAAACCCAGGCGGCGCTTCCTGCCGATCTCGGGGCCGAGATGATGTGGGTCCCCGCGGGGGCCATCGCCACGTTGGATCTCCGTCTGGAGTCGGTGATCGAGGGGGTGCTGGTCAGCGGCACGATCGTCGCCCCGCTGAAGGGCGAATGCGGGCGCTGTCTGGCTGAGGTGTCCGACATTGGCACTGTCGAGGTCAGAGAGCTTTTCTACTACCCTGACCGGGCCGTGGACATGGCGGATGACGACGACGCCAGGGTTCTCGCCGAAGATCATGCCGACCTCGAGCCCGTGGTCCGGGACGCCTTGGTGTTGGACCTGCCGTTGTCTCCCACCTGTCGGCCGGATTGCGCGGGACTGTGCGTGGACTGTGGTGCGCGGCTCGACGAGGTCGGGCCGAATCATTCCCACGACCGCCTCGACGCTCGGTGGATTGCGTTGTCCGTTCTGGCGGAAGGCGCTCCGACGGGAACTGATCAGGGTCGGTCCGACCCTGACGAGAGCAAGGAGAAGAAATAGTGGCCGTCCCGAAGCGGCGCACCTCGCGCAGCAACACCCGATCCCGCCGTTCGCAGTGGAAGGCCAAGGTGCCGACCCTCGCGAAGTGCTCCCGGGGGCACGTGATCCGGCCGCACACCGTGTGCACGACGTGCGGCCGGTACAACGATCGTCAGGTGCTTGACGTCTGACCCGGCGTGACCCGCATCGCCGTTGATCTGCTGGGGGAGGGGCTCCCTGTCGGGCCCCTCCTTGAGGCGCTGCCCGCCGCATTGGACGCAGACCCACGTCTGGTACTGATCCTGGTTTCGCCCGCGGAAGGTGTTCGTGAGGAGCTGGCACGGCTCGGTATCGCGCCTGGCGAGCGAGTGCTGCTGAGGCCCGCCACGCGCACGGTGACAGGGGGTCCTGCCGCCTTTCGGGATGTCCGCGCGCGCCGGGACGCCGGCGTCCGGGTGGCCGCTCGGCTGGTTCGCGAGGGTCACGCTGATGCCATGGTCTCGGTAGCGCCCGTGGAGTCGGTCGTCGCCTCAGCCCAGTTCACCCACGGACTGCTACCCGGCGCGACGAGAGCCGTGCTTGCCGCGGTCATCGGTAGGAGAGACGCCGGCGTTGTTCTGTGCGACGCCGGATCGACCGTCGGCGTGACGGCCGACGAACTCGCCCAGTTTGCGCTGCTGGCTAGCGGATATGCGGCGTTGCGGTTCATGGTGAACGCACCCCGGATCGGGCTCTTGGTGCCGCGAGAGGCGTTGTCAGATCCGTTGCGGCGGATCGCGGATGAGCTGCTTCGATCGCTCGATCTGAACTATGTCGGTCCGTGCACGGTCGAAGATCTTCTCGCCGGTCCCGAGCCAGCCGGCCAGGAAGGGGCGGCGACAGGCCGGTCCCCAGCCGTGGGTCCGAGCAGACGGCTCGAGGTCGCGGTGACCGACGGCTACACCGGTGATGTCGTGCTGTCGACCATTCGAGGTGTGTCGAGCTGGGAACGCCGAGATGCGGCCGGCCGCCTGAACGCCGGCCTGGATCCGGCGTGGGGAACATTGGAAGATCCTGATGTGCGAGGGGGAACGATCGTGCTGGGGGTCGACGGCGTCGCGGTCCACGCGGAGCGCACTCGAGGAGGATCCGTGGATGCCGGGGCCGGCGGGCTGCTCGCGGCGCTGAAGGTGGCGTCGTCGGCCGTACGCGGGGATCTCATCCCGCGCACACGGGCCGGGCTGGCGACCCTGGTGGCACGGCGCCGCGCGCTGGCTGGGCTGGCCGGATGACGCGCCACCTGCCGACTCCTCCGCCACGGGGCGGACTGATCGAGGTTCTCGAGGCGGCGATCGATCCTGAGCTGCTCGATCGGGCGCTCACGCACCGCTCCTACGCCTATGAGAAGGGCGGCCTCCCAACCAACGAGCGGTTGGAGTTTCTGGGCGACGCGGTGCTTGGTCTCGTCGTAACCGCCGCGCTCTTCCTCCGGCATCCCGATCTGCCCGAGGGGCAGCTGGCCAAGCAGCGGGCCTCGGTGGTGAACATGCGAGCGCTCGCCGACGTGGCGCGTGGCATCGGACCAGACGGACTCGGGCCCTACCTGCTGCTCGGCCGTGGGGAGGAGACAACCGGGGGTCGCGACAAGGCAAGTATTTTGGCCGACACCCTCGAGGCCATCATCGGGGCGGTCTATCTCTCGGCCGGCCTCGACGTCGCTTCCATCTTCGTGCATCGCCTGTTCGATCCGTTGTTGGACGAGGCTGCGGGTCGCGGAGCCGGGTTGGACTGGAAGACGTCGCTGCAGGAGCAGACGGCTCTGCTCGCCCTCGGGCCGCCCGAGTATCTGGTTGAGGAAGCCGGCCCCGATCACGCCAAGAGGTTCACCGCCCACGCGCGGATTGCGGGCGAGCCGCTGGGCGAGGGCGAGGGGGGCAGCAAGAAGGAAGCCGAGCAGCGGGCTGCTGCCGCGGCCTTCGCCGTCCTGGAGAGTCGGGCGGCCGCGGCGACGCAGGGTGACGGAGACGGCGGTTCGACCGGGCCCGCGGTGCATGATGACGCGTCCGTTGTGGGTCAGCTGGGCCGAGGGCACACCTCGGGCCCTTGAGGTCGACGACCCCACCACCGCGATGATTCTGACAGGCCGTGGCCCCCGGCTGGCGTGGACCGGTTCCGCGCACCACGCCAGACTCTCGCCGACAGGCGGAGATCATGCCTGAGCTACCAGAGGTGGAGGTCGTACGCCGCGGCCTGCAACACGGTGTCGTTGGCAGGACTATCGCCTCGGTCGAGGTGTGTCACCTGCGTGCGGTCCGTCGTCATGTGGCCGGCGCGGGTGATTTCTCTGCGCTGCTTGTCGGGCGGCGGGTGACTGCCGCGAAACGTCGCGGCAAGTACCTTTGGCTCGCGCTGCGAGCGGATCCCGCGGCCACCCCCGCGGCCGCGGGGGTGGCGCAGGCGGTCGGGCCGCAGTCGACAAGCGCGCCTGCGGGTCTGCCCGTGTCGGACCCGTCCCTGCCGTCCGCCCCGGATGACGCTTTGATCGCGCATCTGGGCATGAGCGGTCAACTTCTGGTGGTGCCGTCGACGAGCCCGGATCAGAAGCACCTGCGGATCCGTTTCACCTTCCTGGACGGAGGCCGCGAACTGCGGTTCGTGGACCAGCGAACCTTTGGTGGTCTGGCGGTCGCGATCGGTGGTGGAGAGCTGCCGGAGCCGGTCGCCCATATTGCCCGGGACCCACTTGATCCCGACTTCGACGAGGACCTTGTCGTTCGGCGGCTGCGTGAGCGCCGTACCGGCGTCAAGCGGGCATTGCTTGACCAGACGCTGGTCAGCGGCGTGGGCAACATCTACGCGGCCGAGGCGCTGTGGGCGGCGAGGCTGCACTATGCCCGGCCGACGGAGACGTTGACTCGTTCCGAGGTTCGGCGGTTGCTGGACTGTGTCCGCACGGTCATGATTGCGGCGCTCGACGCTGGTGGGACGTCCTTCGACAAGCTGTATGTCTCGACCGAGGGGGTCAGCGGATTGTTCGAGCGGTCGCTCGAGGTCTACGGGCGCGCGGGCCTGCCCTGCGGCCGGTGTGGGGACACGATTCGGCGGGACGCCTTCATGAACCGATCCAGCTTCACCTGTCCCACCTGCCAGCGTTCACCCCGCCGGCCCAGATGGTAGGATTCGATCAAATGTTCGAAGGTAATCGTCTCCCTGAGAGATGATCTCGAACGTGGCCAGCGCGGGGGCGGCGGGAGCCCGCCCTGCACGTTGGACAACGCTGCCGCCTCATCCGGGGCCGGGTCGGGACGCTCCCGGCTTGGTGAGGCACCACCGACGGCATCGGGTCGTGCTTCGCCCGCCCGATGTGAGAGGACGGAGATGCCATGAATCCGGATGCGCTGCTTGGCCGGGTGCGGAAGCTTCTGGCCATGGCGGAGGCCGAGGGGCTCGCCGAGGCCGCTAGGGAGGCCTACAACATCAAGGCGGCCGAGCTCATCGCTCAGTATGGGATTGACCGCGCGCTCGTCGAGGAGGCTGCGCCGAGTCGGGTCGCCGCCGCCGATCTTGTGGTGTCCGTCGACTCGCCGTATGCCCGAGACAAGATCTCGTTGTTGGCGAGCATCGCAGCGCCGCTGGGATGCCGCCTCGTGCATCGCACGGTCCGCCGTGACCACGGGACGGAGCATTCCGCGCATCTGTTCGGTATGGATGCGGACATCGGCCGCGTGCAGCTGTTGTTTACCTCGCTGCTCGTGCAGCAGGCGCATGGATTGGCCGTCATACGCCCGCCGCGGCATGAGGACCCGAGAGCGTTTCGCCGGTCGTGGATGGCTGGGTTCGCCTTGGCCGTCGCGCAAAGGTTGACTCGAGCGGAGCGGACGGCCCGTGAGCGGGCCCAGGCCCAGCAGCGGGAGGACGCGGACGTCGGTTTGGGAGGTCCTTCGGTGGCGGTAGTCCTAGCCGACCGGAGCCAGCGGGGGACGCGCATCTCGCCGCCGTCTATCCGCGCCTGCGGACACCCAAAGCCCGTCAGCTCTCCGGCAGCGGAGGTCGGGCTGGATACCTGGCCGGCGAGCGAGCCGATCTCGGCCTTGGCAACCGGGTGTCCGGTCGGGTCTCGCCGGCGATCGGCTCACGTGGATAGGCGACGGAACTTCCTGGCTAGAGCTTGCCGCCCGGAAGGTTGGGAACTGCGGTCTGGGTGGGGCCAGACGTCCGAGGCGGAACGTAGCCAGGGCCGATGATCTTATCTGGGTCGTCGACCGGTCCGGGCGTCACATGGCGATCACCGTCGGTGCTTGGATGTGGAACGGGTAGCGCTCCGCCGTCCTGGGAGAAGTTCTGCCCGCAACCGCCGAGTAGCAGCGCCGGCCCGAGGGCTCCGCAGACGAGCGCCACGGCGGTGGACCTGCGGCGGGAACGCGGCCGCAGCGGCCGCTCCCGTTGGAGGTCCACCGGCCGTCGTACCTCGCTCGATCGGCCTGCCACGTCTGAGAAAGAAGAGGTGTCCACGATGGGCTGTACCCTACCGTGCTGATGAGCGAGGTACCCCAGAAGCAGGCGGCGTCTGGCCCGACCGTGGTCCGCTTCACGGCTCGAGTCGTCGGCCGTGTTCAGGGTGTCGGTTTTCGTGACTATGTGCGTACTCGTGGCCGCCGTCTCGGTCTGACTGGAACCGCGACCAATATGCCCGATGGCGCCGTCGTGGTGATTGCGGAAGGCGCGGAGCCTGCGTGCCGGAACCTGGTCCGCCTGCTCGTGACGGGGCACACCCCCGGTTGGACGGAGCGGGTCGAGCTGGTGTGGCAGAGGGCACAGGGTGATCTGGTCGACTTTCGCCGGAAGTGACTGGTTGGGGACGCCGCGCTGGCGGAACTGTCATCAGGATGACGGTCAAGTTTTTGCGTGTTCACCGGATCAGTCAGGGGGCATGTGGCATGCTCTTGACTTTCGGTCACTCGACGTGGGACTCTAGAACCATTGTTTGGGGCGCACTCTGATCTGTTCGGATCTTGTGTTGTCCGACACCCCACTAGGTCACTCATCGTGGAGGACCATCACTATGGCGAAGGCCCTTTTCGGCCACGTCGGTTCCGGCAGCGACCTGCGTCTCTCCTATGAGGTACGCCGGCTCCGTGCTCGAGTTGCGGAACTTGAGGCTGAACTGACTCGAGTACGCGAGGTCAACGAGGCGCTGGTCGGAGGTGTCGACGTACCGGAGGATGTCCGGGCACTCGACGCCGAGCCGGCGTACAGCTGAGCCGCAAGGTCGGCTATCGGGGCGCTTCCTATCGGAGGCGCCCCTTCGTACTGGTTGCACCCAGCCATAGGCAATTCTCGGCTATCAGTATGTGCGTAATTAGTTACATGCTGTAATTGGGATGTTGCTTGGTCGAGGGCGGCCATCGCGGCGTCGCCAGGGCCGTCGCCTGGGAGTAGATCTCCGGTGCGACCCTGGAGTGGTGCGATGGTCCGTCCCCGTTTGGGGGCTGAGAGCGGTGCTGGTCTCGCAGGAATCCTGCTGAGGCAGGCTGTTTTCCTATGTCCGTAGACTTCACCGGAATGTAGCTGCACGACTGCTTTGCGTCGCTCGATACGATGGGGTGGTCCCACCGTCGGCTGATCCCGGCCATCCGTCACCAGCCCGGCGAGCCCTCCTCACCGCTCCGGAGACCGGTGCATCTCAAAAGCCTGACCCTGCGGGGCTTCAAGTCCTTTGCGAGCTCGACCTCGTTGCATCTCGAGCCCGGAATTACCTGTGTGGTAGGCCCAAATGGGTCCGGTAAGAGCAATGTGGTCGATGCCATCGCCTGGGTGCTCGGAGAACAGGGCGCGAAAGCGCTGCGCGGCGGCACCATGTCGGACGTCATCTTTGCGGGTACACCCGCGCGCCCGGCGCTTGGCCGGGCCGAGGTTCTCCTCACGATCGACAACTCCGACGGCGCGTTGCCAATTGAGTACACCGAGGTGACCGTCGGCCGGCTCATGTTTCGCAGCGGGGAGAGCGAATACACGATCAACGGTACGGGATGCCGACTCCTTGACATCCAGGAGCTCATGAGCGACTCGGGCATCGGCCGCGAGCTGCACGTGATCGTGGGCCAAGGCCAGCTCGACGCCGTGCTGCACGCGCGCCCCGAAGATCGCCGAGCGTTCATCGAGGAGGCCGCGGGCGTTCTCAAGCACCGTAAGCGCAAGGAGAAGGCGTTACGCAAGCTTGAGGCGATGTCCGCAAACCTCACTCGGCTCGCTGACCTTTCCGCTGAGCTGCGCCGCCAGCTCGGCCCCCTCGGCCGACAGGCGGAGATCGCGCGGAAGGCCGGAGTCACCCAGTCCTCGCTGCGGGACGCCCGGCTTCGACTACTCGCGGACGATTTGCACTCCGCGGGGACCGCGCTCGCCTCCGATGTCGTGGACGAGGAGGCGCTGCGGCGACGTCTTGCGGACTCCGAGACGGCGCAGCGCACCGCGGCGCAGCGGGAGGAACACCTCCAGGCGGAACTCGGCGCTGTCGTCCCTCGCGCGGCCGCAGCCCAGGAGACCTGGTATGCGATGGCTTCCCTGCGGGAGCGACTGCTGGGAACCCGCTCGCTGGCGACGGAGCGAGCTCGGCTGCTTCGGATCGGATCCGACGAACTACGGGGTCGCCGTGATCCGGAGGAGCTCGAGCAGGAGGCGATCGCGGTCCGGGAGCAGGAGATCGCGCTCACCGAACGGTTGGATCGCGACCGTGAGCTGCTCGAGGAGGTGGTCAGCAGGCGGGCCGAGCTCGAGGCCGCGCTGGCACACGAGGAGCGCGAGCTGATCGCCGCGGCCCGCGCGGCCTCCTCTCGACGCGAGGAGATCGCCCGGCTCGCCGGCCAGGTTGAGGCTGCGTGGTCGAGGGCGACCGGTGCGGAGCAGGAGATCGCGCGGACGACGGAGGCGCTGGCGGCCGCCCGGGAGCGCGATGCGCAGGCCGCCCAGTCCCGGACCGCGCTGGAGACGGAACTCGCCCAGATGGAGGGCGCTCGAGAGGAACTCGGCGAACGGCACAGCACGACGGTGGCGGTGCATGCCAGCGCGACCGACCGGCTGGAGACGCTGCGGGCACAGGAACGCTCGGCTGAGCGGGACCGGGCGTCCTGGACCGCTCGCCACGAAGCGTTGCAGCTGTCGCTCGAGCCGGCCGACGGGGTGGCTGCGCTGCTCGAGGCCGTCGCGCGAGCGCGGGTACCCCAGGACGAGTCTTCTCACGACACGGGTGGCCCGGAGGAGGGGGCAGATCCGGCCCGGGACGGCTCAGGGCCGGGCGATTCGTCGTCCACCCGATCTGCCGGTGGGAAGCGTGGTGGCCCTGGCGGCCGCCGGCATCGACCCGCTGCGGTGAAGGACGCCCACGCGGCCGGCGAGCGTCGGCGTGAACTCCCGCCCCTGGACCCCTCGTTTTCGCCCCTGGGCCGGCTGGCCGGCGTGTTGAGCGTCCGGCCGGGAGCCGAGGTGGCGGTGGCCGCGGCACTGGGGCCGGCCGCAGACGCGCTGCTGGTCGCGACGCCGGCCGAGGTACTGACCGCGTTCGCCTGGTTGCGCCAGGCCGAGGCCGGAAGGGCTGCGGTGGTGACCGCTCGGACCGCGATGAATCTGGGCGGGACCGCAGGCGATGGAGATGGCGCAGGCGGGGGGCCGCATGCTGGCCGGGGGCGCAACCAGGCGGACGGGTCGATCGGGGATGTGGCGGGACCGCTCCCCGAGGGCTGTGTGCCGGTCCTGGCCCTGGTGGAGATCCTCGACGACCGTTTCGGCGCTGCGCTGGTGTCGCTGCTCGAAGGCACCGTCGTCGTGGACGATCTGGCCGCCGCCGTGCTTGTTGTCGGATCCCGGCCTGATCTACGGACTGTGACCAGGGCAGGGGACATCCTCGGTCCCGCGGCGTCGATCGGGGGCAGCGCGCATCCGCCGTCGACGATCGAGCTGAGAGCGGCGGCCGACGAGGCGCAGGCCGGGGTGACGGAGGCGGCCCGACGGGCCGAGACGGCCCACGAGTCCTTTGAGCCGGCCCGGGCCGAGGTGGCCCGGGCGCGCTCGGCCATTGACGCGGCTCTGGCCGCCCTGCACGGGGCCGACGCCCGATATCGGGCGTTGTCCGAGCAGGTGGCCCAGCTGGATCGCGCGCGGGGTGGTGCGGGCTCGGAGGCGGCGCGGCTCGAGGCCGCCCGCGGCGGCGCGGAGACGGCCCGGGATCGGGCCTACGGGGCGCTGACCGAGCTGGAGACCGCCCTTGCCGCGACCTCTGTGCAGCCTGAAGTCGACGAACCGACGCCGGCCGAGCGGGACCGGCTGGTCACCGCTACCTCGGCCGTGCGCGCCGCCGAGGTCGAGGCCCGGCTGGCGGTGCGGACCAGCGAGGAACGGGCGCGTGGTTTGCAGGGGCGGGCGGATGGGCTGATCCGGGCCGCAGCGAGCGAACGGACGGCTCGGGCCGCCGCCGTCAGACGGCGGGAGGTGCGCGAACAGCAGGCTGCGGTCGCGGCGGCACTCGGGGACGCCACCCAGGTGACCCTCGACCGGCTGGACCGCTCGCTGGCCCGTGCCGCTGCTGAGCGTGAGGAGGCCGAAGTCCTGCGCCGGGCGACCGAGACGGACCTGGCCGCCGTGCGTGAGCAGGGAAGGACGCTGGCCACCGAGCTCGCGGCGCTGCGGGATGCGGCGCACCGCGACGAGATGGCCCGCGCGGAGAAGCGGCTACGGGCGGAGACGCTCGAGGCCAAGGCGATGGAGGAGTTCGGGATCGGTGCAGAGGACCTCGTGGCCGAGTTCGGGCCACAGGTGCCGGTGCCGCCCGACGATCCGGACGGTACGCCGACGCCATTCGACCGGGCCGAGCAGACCACCAGGGCCGCCACCGCGGAGAAGCAGCTCGCCCGACTTGGCCGGATCAACCCCCTGGCGCTGGAGGAGTTCGCTGCCCTGCAGGAAAGGGCGGCGTTCCTGTCGGCGCAGCTGGACGACATCAAGAGCACCCGTCGAGACCTGCTGCTCGTGGTCGAGGAGGTCGACGTCCGGGTTCGTGAGGTGTTCGCCGCGGCCTTCGCCGACACCGCCCGGGAGTTCGAGGTCGTCTTCGCCACTCTTTTCCCAGGGGGCGAGGGCCGGCTGGTGCTCACGGATCCCGAGGACATGCTGACTACTGGGATCGAGGTCGAGGCACGTCCGCCGGGAAAGAAGGTCAAGCGGCTGTCGCTGCTGTCCGGCGGAGAGCGATCGCTGACCGCGCTCGCGCTGTTGCTGGCGATTTTCCGGGCCCGCCCGTCGCCGTTCTACGTCCTCGACGAGGTCGAGGCGGCGCTGGATGATCGTAACCTCGGCCGGCTGCTGGACGCCATCGAGGGGCTGCGGCAGAAGTCCCAGATGATCATCATCACTCATCAGAAGCGGACGATGGAGATCGCCGATGCCCTGTACGGCGTGGCGATGCGTGGCGACGGGGTGACGACAGTGATCAGCCAGCGGTTGCGGGAACGCGCGGCGGTCTGACCCGACTCGGGGGTGCCGGGGGTGGTAAGCGGCCCGGGCCGCGCCGGCCATCTGTCAGGATCGGGGGGTGGAGCTCCTCATCCTGATCGTCGTCATCGCCGTCGTCGTACTGGCCACCATGGGATTTGTGGTGGGCAGTGCCGTGCGGCGGCGCCCCCGCCGGGCTGTCGGGAGGGGCAGCCGGTCCGACACCGACCTGTCTCCCGGCGTCGGGGATGACGCCGAGGTGCCTCGCGACTCGGCCACCCGGACGATCGATGATGTCGGCCTGCCCGCCGCGCCTGAGGTCGCGTCGCCTCGAGTGGCCGCGACCGGCGCACCGACGACCGGGGATGCCGCGCCGGCGGACACGAACCTCGCGCCCGCGCTTGCGCCGCAGCAGCGGCCTCCGGCGGAGACTCCGGCTCCGGCGGCCGGCCGGCTGGTGCGCCTGCGCCTTCGTCTGGCCCGCTCGCAGAACGCGCTCGGCCGCGGTCTGCTCACCCTGCTGTCGGGCGACAATCTCGACGAGGAGACCTGGGAGGACGTGGAGGCGACCCTGCTCGTCGCCGACGTCGGTGTGGCAGCGACGAGCGAACTGGTCGCGGCGCTGCGGGAGCGCACGAAGGTGCTCGGCGCCAGTACTCCGGCCCAGGCGCGGGTGATGCTGCGCGACGAGCTGCTCGCCCAGGTCGGCACGGCGACCGATCGTTCGCTGCGGACCTCCGTGCCCGATCGCCCGGCCGTCGTCCTCGTCGTCGGGGTCAACGGCACCGGGAAGACCACGACCTGCGGCAAGGTCGCGCGGCTGCTGGTAGCGGAGGGACGGACGGTGGTGCTGGGCGCGGCCGACACCTTCCGGGCTGCGGCTGCGGATCAGCTTCAGACCTGGGGCGAGCGGGTCGGCGCGGTGACCGTCCGGGGAGCCGAGGGTGGTGATCCGGCGTCGGTTGCCTTCGACGCGGTGAAGCGGGGCATCGATTCGGGCGCCGACACCGTACTGATCGACACTGCTGGCCGCCTGCACACCAAGACCGGCCTGATGGACGAGTTGGTGAAGATCAAGAGGGTGGTCGGCAAGCACGGTCCCGTCGACGAGGTGCTGCTGGTGCTGGACGCCACCACCGGGCAGAACGCGCTGGTCCAGGCCCGAGTCTTCACCGAGGCGGTGGAGTTGTCCGGGGTCGTGCTGACGAAGCTCGACGGCACGGCGAAGGGCGGAATCGTCATCGCCGTGCAGCGGGAGCTGGGCGTGCCGGTCAAGCTGATCGGTCTGGGTGAGGGGCCGGACGACCTCGCTCGCTTCGAACCAGAGGCATTCGTCGACGCCCTGCTTGGCGAGCCGGTCTGACGGCCGGAGTGCCCACCGCGTCCTGCGGGGCAGAAGACCACGGGGTGTCGCACGTCAAGGTCTTTCCGTCGTTCGTAATGTGATCTAGGCTTCATCGCTGAGCGAAGCCGGAAGGCTCCTCGGTGCGTTTCCGGCTGGGGGGTGAGCGTCCGGCGAGGCGTCTCGCCCTCCTCAGCGCAGAGGGCGGATCCGGCCCGGTGCGAAACCAGGTCGGCGTCCGTGCGGGTATGCCTCGCCGGGCCGCGCAAGGGGCGCGGTGCAATCGGCGGTCGCCGGGGGTGTTCGGACGCGGGGTGTGTAGTCCTCGTCGTCGGGTGCGTACGCTGGTGCCTGCGGTCCGCCTGCGATCTCGGAGTGTGTGCGCGTGTTCGACACCCTTTCCAGCCGCCTCGACAAGGTCTTCACGTCGCTGCGTGGTCGGGGGCGCCTGACCGATGCGGACATCGACGCCACGGCGCGGGAGATCCGGGTGGCGCTGCTGGAGGCGGACGTCGCGCTCCCCGTGGTCCGCAGCTTCGTCGCAGCCATCAAGACCCGGGCGCGAGGAGCCGAGGTCGGCTCATCGCTGAATCCGGCACAGCAGGTCATCAAGATCGTGAACGAGGAGCTCGTCGCGATCCTCGGCGGCGACACGACGACCCTGCGGTTCGCGAAGACGCCGCCTACCGTGATTTTGCTTGCCGGTCTGCAGGGCACGGGTAAGACCACCCTCGCGGGCAAGCTGGGGCGGTGGCTGAAGGCGCAGGGGCACACCCCGCTGCTGGTCGCGGCCGACCTGCAGCGTCCCAACGCGGTCAACCAGCTCCAGGTGGTCGCAGCGCGCGCCGGCGTGGAGGTCTTCGCCCCGGAGCCCGGCAACGGGGTCGGCGATCCGGTCCAGGTGGCTCGCGATGCCCTCGCGCATGCCCGCCGCCAGGTCTTCGACGTCGTCGTCGTCGACACGGCGGGCCGGCTCGGCGTCGACGAGGAGTTGATGCGTCAGGCGGCGAACATCCGTGACGCCGTCTCGCCAGACGAGATTCTCTTCGTGCTCGACGCCATGATCGGCCAGGACGCTGTCGCTACCGCCAACGCTTTTGCCGACGGCGTCGGGTTCAGCGGCGTGGTCCTGACCAAGCTCGACGGTGACGCCCGCGGCGGTGCGGCGTTGTCGGTCGCCGAGGTGACCGGGCGCCCGATCATGTTCGCCTCCACCGGCGAGGCCCTCGATGACTTCGACGTCTTCCATCCGGAGCGGATGGCGTCGCGCATCCTCGGGATGGGTGACGTCCTCACCCTGATCGAGCAGGCTGAGAAGGCGTTCGAGGCCGAGCAGGCCGAGGCGATGGCCGCCAAGATGGCCGCCTCGGAATTCACGCTCGAGGACTTCCTCGACCAGATGCTCACGGTCCGCAAGATGGGTCCGATCGGCAACCTGCTCGGCATGCTGCCCGGCATGGGGCAGATGAAGGAGCAGCTCGCGCAGGTCGATGACCGCGACGTTGATCGGGTGGTCGCCATCATCCGGTCGATGACGCCGGGGGAGCGTCGCGACCCTCGGATCCTGCAGGCCTCTCGTAAGGCGCGGGTGGCCCGCGGATCCGGTGTCACGGTCACCGAGGTCAACCAGCTGCTCGACCGCTTCGCTGAGGCTCGCAAGGTGATGCGGCAGATGGCGGGTGGGATGGGGCTGCCCGGTGGGATGGCCCGGGCGAAGGCCGCCTCCGCCCGCAAGGCCGCCAAGAAGGGGAAAGGCGCGAGCCGAAAGGGAAACCCGGCGGCGCGGGCGGCGCAGGACAAGGCACAGAAGTCCGCGACGCAGGAGCGCCTCGGCAAGGGGCCGGGCTTCCCCGACGGGATGCCGGACCTGGCGGCCCTCATGCGTCAGCAGGACGGCCCCGGGGGGATGCCGCCCGCAGGCCCGCGCGGCGGTCGTTGACAGGTCTGGTCCTGCTCGGCGAGTCCACGGTCTGCCGGGTGCGCGCCGGGCGGCCGCGGTCTGGCAGACTGTAAGCTCTACTGCAGGCCCTGCCTGCCAGCGTCGGTGTGGCTGCCCTCCGATCTCGTGTCGTACGAGAGTGATTCGAGTGGTTGTTCCGGCGCTGGTGCTTCCCACCGTCGGACTCTCCGTACTTCCGGAGTCCGGCGGTCACCGACACGTCTGGAGCCGTTCGACCACCGTGGCAACCAAGATTAAATTGCAGCGTCTCGGCAAGATGCGCGAGCCGCACTACCGCATCGTCGTGGCCGACGCCCGCACCAAGCGGGACGGCCGGGTCATCGAGGCCATCGGGCAGTACCACCCGAAGTCCGACCCGAGCATCATCAAGGTCGACGCCGATCGGGTGGGGCACTGGCTTTCGGCCGGGGCTCAGCCCACCGAGCCGGTCCTCGCCATCCTCAAGGTTACCGGTGACTGGCAGAAGTTCAAGAACCTGCCGGCCCCGCCGCCCATGAAGGTCGCCGAGCCGAAGCCCGACAAGCGGGAGGTCTTCCAGGCTGCGGCGCGGGCCGCCGCAGGCGCAGAGGACCGTCCGGCGACCACTCCGAAGAAGGCCACCAAGAAGGCCACCAAGAAGGCCGCGTCGGCGGAGGGTGCGGATGCGCCGGCCGCGGATGCGTCGACGGCCGCGGGGCAGTAGGTGCTGGAAGCGGCCCTCGAGCATCTCGTGCGGGGCATCGTCGATCACCCTGACGATGTCCGTGTCGATCTGAACAACGGTCGCCGAGGCCGAACCCTGGAAGTGCGGGTACATCCCGACGACCTCGGGAAGGTCATCGGTCGGCGGGGCCGCACAGCCCGCGCTCTACGCACGGTCATGGGAGGCGTCGGCGGCCGCGGACTTCGGATCGACGTCGTCGATGTGGACCGCTAGCGCTCCTCGGCATGGCGATGGGTGCGGTCCACTCGGCACCCATCTCCGTGGCTGAGGCGATCGTCGTCGGCCGGATCGGTCGGCCGCACGGCGTTCGAGGCGACGTCACGATCGAGGTGCGGACGGATGTGCCGCAGCGCCGGTTCGCGTTGGGCGCGGTGCTCGGGCGTGAGGGCGGCGGTGCCCCCCTCACGGTCGCCGCGGCCCATTGGCACTCGGGCCGTCTGCTGATCCGCTTCGACGGGGTCGAGGACCGCGGCGCCGCGGAAGCCCTACGCGACGTGTTGCTGACCATCGACCTCGCCGAGGCCGGATCTCCGGTGGATGAGGACGAGGAGGCTGACGGTGACGTCGGCGACACGTGGTGGGATCGTGATCTCGTCGGCCTGGAGGCGGTCACGACGACCGGTGCCCCGCTGGGCCGGGTGACAGACGTCATCCACGCGCCGGCGGGCGACCTGCTCGCCGTCGGACGCCCGGGCGGGGGCGAGCATCTCGTACCGTTCGTCCGGGAGATCGTCCCGACCGTGGATCCGGCCGCGGGCAGGATCGTCGTCGATCCACCTCCTGGTCTGCTGGATCTCGACTGATCCCGCTCCGGCCCGACGATGATCCGAGTCTCCGGACGACCCCCGCCTCGGGGCCGGCCCCGATAATCCGGGAGCAGCCGATGCGTGCTGATGTCGTGACCATTTTTCCGGCCTACCTCGAGCCGTTGCGCCTGTCGTTGGTGGGCCGGGCACAGGAGCGGGGGACCCTCGACGTCCGCACTCACGACCTGCGTGCGTGGACCAGTGACGTTCACCGGACGGTCGATGACGCACCCTACGGCGGTGGTCCCGGAATGGTGATGCGCCCTGAGCCGTGGGATGCGGCGCTGACGGAGATCGCGGCGTCGGACCCAGACCGTCGCCCGCGAGTCGTGGTGCCGACCCCGGCCGGCGCACCGTTCACTCAGAGTCATGCAGAGGAGCTCGCGAGGGAGCCGTGGCTGGTGTTCTGCTGCGGCCGCTATGAGGGCATCGACGCCAGGGTGATCGACGCCTGGGCAGATGACGAGATCTCCATCGGGGACTACGTGCTGGCCGGCGGCGAGGTCGCCACGTTGGTCATCCTCGAGGCGGTCGCCCGCCTCCTGCCAGGGGTGCTCGGCAACAGTGCATCGGCGGCCGACGATTCGTTTTCCGACGGTCTGCTCGAGGCCCCGGTGTACACGCGTCCGCAGGTCTGGCGGGGCGCCGAGGTACCCGCGGTGCTGCGATCCGGGGACCACGCGGCCGTGGCCAGGTGGCGGCGTACGCAGGCGCTGCGCCGTACGCTGGCGCGGCGTCCGGATCTGGTGGAGCACGCCGAGCTGTCCGACGCGGACCGTGCTGTCCTCGAAGCCGTGGCGGCCGAGCCAGCAGAGCACGTCGCGGCGACATCCGGATCGGTTGTGGGTGGCGCGACCATGGTCGGGCGGGGTTCGTCGATGGACTTGCCTGACCCGGCCTGACCGGTGGGCGGCGGGGTGCGCGGTCGGAGTCGCCCGCGCGTGTGGCACAGTACAATGCAGTGTCCGCCGGTTCGTGACCGGCTCGGGTGGCCTCAGGTCGAAATGATCCCTGCGGGACGTCTCCGTGGTGGAGCCTGTCGATGCATGGGTCCGGGTCGGGCTCAGCCGTGGGTTGTTCGTCGCGGTCGTGGGCCGAGGGCACGGACGATCCACTCTCAACCTCTTCAGGAAGCGACTGCCATGCACACCCTGGACAGCCTCGACGCCGAGTCACTGAGGACCGACGTGCCCGAGTTCTGGCCGGGCGACACCCTCAAGGTCCACGTGCGGGTCGTCGAAGGAAACCGTCAGCGCATCCAGGTGTTCCAGGGTGCCGTCATCCGTCGACAGGGTGGCGGAGTGCGGGAGACCTTCACCGTTCGGAAGGTCAGTTTCGGCGTGGGAGTCGAGCGCACCTTCCCGCTGCACAGCCCGATCGTGTCCAAGATCGAGATCGTGACCCGCGGTGACGTCCGCCGGGCGAAGCTGTACTACCTGCGTGAGCTGCGCGGCAAGGCTGCGAAGATCAAGGAGAAGCGGGAGCCGATCTCGCGCTGACGTGCTCGTCACCCAGTGCCCCGCTCGGACCTCTTATCGGCGACTTGCCGGTACTCCGTGCACGTGTTGACCCCGTTCTTGGACGAAGATAGGCGGCACGGTCCGCAACGACGTCGCATGGGGCGGCTGGTGGCACGTCGACCGGTCCGATGAGGTCAGTCGGTCGATCCAGCGAGGTGGCGGAGTGAACGCATCCAGTCCGGGTGGGCATCGTCCGTCGGGAGACGCAGGAGGCGATCGGCCCGTCGACGATGCACGGCGGGTTGATCCCGCCTCCGAGGGATCGCCGCGGTTCTCCTCTTCGCGGGATGACGCGGGCGGTGAGCGGTCCGGGTGGGCTGCCGACTCCATGGGATCCCGTGACGATGTCGACGCCCAGGCCGCACTCGACGGTGCGGGCGGGGCGCCGGCCACGGCACCGGACGAGCAGGGCGGCGGTCGCCGGATCGCTCGGCCCGGTTCGGGAGTCCGGGGCCGGGGCTCTTTTCTGCGCGAGTTGCCCGTGCTCGTGCTGGTCGCTTTTCTGCTGGCACTGCTCATCAAGGCGCTGCTGGTCCAGGCTTTCTGGATCCCGTCAGAGTCGATGGAGCGGACTCTTCTGATTGACGACCGTGTGCTGGTCAACAAGGTCGTCTACCATTTCCGGGACGTGCACCGGGGTGAAATCGTGGTGTTCAACGGCAAGGGGACGGGTTTCGACCATCAGGAGTCGATCGTTCCCAAGCCCACCAATGCCTTCAGTAGGTTTGTTCGTGGTGCGCAGAACCTGCTCGGCCTCGGCGCCCCGAGTGAAACCGATTTCATCAAGCGGGTCATCGGAGTCGGCGGCGACACGGTCGCGTGTTGCGACGCCGAGGGCCGGGTGACGGTTAACGGCCATCCGCTGGACGAGCGGTACGTCTACCAGAATGACTACCAGCGTTTTGGCCCGCTGAAGGTGCCCGCGGGCTATCTGTGGGTGATGGGTGATCATCGGGGGGCGTCTTCCGATGCCCGTCAGAACGGGCCGATCCCGAAGGACAAAGTGGTTGGCCGTGCCTTCGTCCGGGTCTGGCCGCTGAGCCGGCTCGGCTTCCTGGGCGTGCCGGACAACTTCGGCGGAATACCCGCCGCGTCGGTTGCTCCTCGCGCGATGCCGGCATCCACCACACCTGCGGCGTCGGCCACCTCCGGCACGGCGGCGGCCCAGCCCGGGTCGGGCGTGCCGATCGCGGACGACACGTCCCTGCTGACGCTCGTTGCGCTGACCCCGCCGGCCTGGCGGGCGCGGCGTCGTGATCGGCGGCTCGTCGTCGCCGGGGATGCCGCCGCAGAGGATGCGGTCCCACCGCGGCGGCGCGGATATCCATGAGCTCGCGCGGGGTCGTGATCCGGCGTGACGCCGGCCTGTTCGGTTATGAACGGGCGTTGGTGCGCTGTGGGCTGGGCCCGGTTGCCGGGGTTGACGAAGCGGGTCGTGGCGCCTGCGCCGGCCCGCTGGTCGTCGCCGCGGTGGTGCTCGGTCCGGACAGCAGGCGCCGGCTGTCTGCCCGGCTGGCGGACTCCAAACTATTGACCGAGCACGTCCGGGAAAGCCTCTTCGACGAGGTCCTGAGGGCGGCCGAGGACTGGTCGACGGTCGTGATTCCGGCGGCGGAGATCGATCGGACCGGCGTGCACGTGGCCAACATCACCGGCATGCGGCGTGCCGTCGCGCGGCTGGCGCATCGGCCGGGCTACGTGCTCACAGACGGATTTGCGGTCGCCGGCTTCGGGTCGGAATCGTTGGCGGTTGTGAAGGGGGATCGGGTTGCCGCGTGCATCGCGGCGGCCTCGATCGTGGCGAAGGTGACGAGGGACCGGATCATGCGTGCGTTGCACACGCGCTATGCCGAGTACGATTTCGCGCAGCACAAGGGATACGTCACCGCGGCCCACGCGGCGGCGCTGGCGCGGTACGGACCGTGTGACGAGCACCGGAAGTCGTACGTCAACGTGGCTGCGCATGCGGTGCCGACGAGGGAAGCTCGATCATTGTGGCTGGAGGACAGAGTGCTTGCGACCAGCCTGCATGGCGTCACGGAGACCGCATGAGCGCGGAAGACCTCGAGAAGTACGAGACCGAGATGGAGCTGCAGCTCTACCGCGAGTACCGCGACGTGGTGGGACTGTTCTCGTACGTCATCGAGACCGAACGTCGATTCTATCTCGCCAACGAATACCAGATCGAGGTCAGGAACAGCACGGACGGTGAGGTCTTTTTCGAGCTGACCCTGCGGGACGCCTGGGTGTGGGACATGTTCCGCCCGGCGCGTTTCGTTAAGAATGTCCGGGTCGTTACCTTCAAGGACATCAATGTGGAGGAGCTGACCAAGGCCGAGCTCTGAGGCTCCGCTTCTGGTTGCAAGCCCCTCCGGCGCCGTCGGCCCGGCTCTGCCGCGACTCCCGCCCGCGCTGCGGTGATCTGGGATCTCTCGCCCTCTCCCACCCCCTCCCGCTCGGCTCGGTTTGCCCGTCGCTCGCCTGTGGATAACATTTCGCTATCCACATGTCGATCAAGGGTTCTGGTCGTTTCCATCCGTCGCGCCGACGCTGAAAGAGGCCGGCGGGCGCACGTCCCCCGGCGGACGGGAGTATGGCGATGCGGGCGAAGGACGGATTGGGCCGGTTCGGCGAGGAGGTCGCGTCCCGGCATCTGACGGCGGGTGGCGCGGCAATCCTCGACCGCAACTGGCGATGCCGGGAGGGCGAGCTCGATCTCGTGCTCCAAGACGGACCCGATTTGGTGTTCTGCGAGGTCAAGACCCGATCCGGGACGCGTTACGGGTCCGGAGCGGAGGCGGTCGTCGGTCCGAAGGCGGCCCGGATCCGCCGGTTGGCCGCCCGCTGGCTCGCGGAGCACCCGCACGCGCCCTCCCCGGTGCGTTTCGACGTGGTGCTGGTGTCCCGCCCGCCGGCCGGTCCGGTCCGCGTCGAGCATCTGCGGGGTGCGTTCTGATGGCCCTCGCTCGAGCACGGGCAGTAGCGGTCCTCGGGGTTGAGGGGCATATGGTCGAGGTCGAGGCGGATCTTGCCGACGGCCTGCCGAGACTGACCCTGATCGGCCTGCCCGACGCCGTCCTGCACGAGTCGCGCGACCGAATCCATGCGGCGGTGATCAACTCCGGCCAGCGCTGGCCGAACCGCCGGATCACCCTCGGCCTGTTTCCCGCCACCCTGCCGAAGGCGGGCAGCGGCTTCGACCTGGCGATGGCGGTCGCTGTGCTTGCCGCCGCCGCGGTGGTGCCGCCGGACTCTCTGCTCCGCCGGGTGTTCATCGGGGAGCTGGCCCTGGATGGCCGCGTGTGCGCGGTCAGGGGGGTGCTGCCGGCCGTTCTCAAAGCGGCCGCCGCGGGCGTCGAGCGCGTGGTGGTCCCGGCAGCGAACGCGGCCGAGGCGGCGCTGGTGCCCGGCGCCCGAATCGAACCGGCCATAGATCTGGCCGGTGTGCTGGCGGTTCTGCGCGCGGCACGGCCCC
>NZ_CADCWT010000003.1 GCF_902806485.1 Candidatus Frankia alpina
ATCCGTCACCAGATCGCTTGAAACCACAACTCAACGACACCTAACAAAGCCCTACTAGTGTGCCCTCCGGCCCGGGTCCGCGTCCGGCCGGTCCGCCATCGTCCGCCGTCGGCGCGCGTCCGCTCACTGTCACCACGGCACGGCGTAACTCCGTGGGGTTTCGCGGTGACCGACGGTGGGACGCCGGACGGCCGGCCGCATCGGCTGCCAGGATGGAGGCATGGCCTGGGCGGATCTACGAGCGTTCCTCGCTCATCTCGAACGGCGCAAGGAACTACGGCGGATCTCCGTGCCCGTCGACCCCCATCTGGAGGTCACCGAGATCGTGACCCGGGTGGTCCGGGAGCGCGGGCCGGCGCTGCTGTTCGAGTCCCCCGTCGGGGCGGACATGCCACTGGCCATCAACGTTTTCGGCACCGAGGCCCGGATGGCTGCCGCGCTCGGGGTCGACCGCCTCGACGAGATCGGCGACCGGCTCGCCGCCCTCCTGCGCCCGGAGCTGCCGACCGGCCTGTCCGGGCTGCGCGACACGCTGGGCAAGGCCGCCTCGCTCACGTCCATCCCGCCCCGGCGGGTCCGTACCGCGCCGTGCCAGGACATCGTGCTCAAAGGGCCGGACGTCGACCTGTTCCGGCTGCCCGGCGTGCACGCCTGGCCGAACGACGGCGGCGCCTTCCTCAACCTCGGCCTCACCCACACCCGCCACCCGGAGACCGGGGCGCGCAACCTCGGGATGTACCGGCTGCAACGGCACGACGCGCGCACCGTCGGCATGCACTGGCAGATCCACAAGGACTCTAACGCCCACCACGCCGTCGCCGAGCGGCGCGGGGAGCGGTTGCCCGTGGCGATCGCGTTCGGCTGCGACCCGGCGGTGACGTACGCCGCCTCGGCGCCGCTGCCCGCCGACATCGACGAGTACCTGTTCGCCGGCTACCTGCGCGGCGAGCGGGTGGAGATGGTCGACTGCCTGTCCGTTCCGCTGCGGGTGCCGGCGAACGCCCAGATCGTGCTGGAGGGCTGGCTGGAGCCGGGCGCGCGGCTGCCGGAGGGCCCCTTCGGCGACCACACCGGCTTCTACACGCCGGTCGAGCCGTTCCCGGCGCTGCACGTCGACGTCATGACGATGCAGCGCGATCCGATCTTCCAGACGATCGTTGTCGGCCGCCCCCCGCAGGAGGATGGGCCGATGGGCAAGGCGACCGAACGCATCTTCCGCCCCCTGACCAAGATGATGATCCCCGAGATCGTCGACTACGACCTGCCCGAGGCCGGCGTCTTCCACAACTGCTGCATCGTCTCCATCGACAAGCGCTTCCCCAAGCATGCGCAGAAGGTGATGAACGCGGTCTGGGGCGCCGGGCTGCTGTCGTTGTCGAAGCTGATCGTGGTGGTCGACGCCGACTGTGACGTCCACGACTACGCCGAGGTGGCCTGGCGGGCGTTCGGCAACGTCGACTACGCCCATGACCTGATCACCACCATCGGCCCCGTCGACCATCTCGACCACGCCTCGTACGAGCAGTTCTGGGGTGGCAAGGTCGGGGTGGACGCGACCCGCAAGCTACCGACCGAGGGCTACCGCCGCGAGGGCGGCTGGCCCGAACAGATCGTCATGGACGACGCCGTCCGCGCACAGGTGACCCGCCGCTGGAAGGAGTACGGCCTGTGACCACCTCTCCTCGCCTGTCCAGAGGGATAAATCGGACGCCAATGCTTCCGGATAGGCAGGAGAGGCAGTGGGTGGGTGCTCGCGGTGAGTGACGCAGCGTTTCTGCCGGGCGCGTCGGGTGGCGCCACCAGGCCCGGGGGAGGTGGCGGCGGCCAGGAGCACGCGGTCGGGCACGTGCGGGCGTTCCTGCGGCTCGTCGTCATCGAGCACTCGGTCTTCGCGCTGCCCTTCGCCTACATCGCCGCCCTGGCGGGGTCGTTCGCCGCGTCGGGCTCGGCGCACTGGGCCGATCTCGGGCTCGTCACCATCGCCATGGTCGCCGCGCGTACCTTCGCGATGGCCGCGAACCGGATCATCGACCGCGCGATCGACGCCCGCAACCCGCGTACGGCGGGCCGGGAGCTCGTCACCGGAGCCGTGTCGGTGCGCACCGCGGTGGTCGGCTCCGTCGTCGCCCTCGGTGTGTTCCTCGCCGCGGCCGCCACGCTGTCCTGGCTGTGCCTCGCGCTCGCCCCGATCGCGGTGGCGCCCCTGGTGATTTACCCGTATGCCAAGCGCTTCACCGACTTCCCGCACGCCGTGCTCGGCATCGTGCAGGCCGTCGCACCGATCGGGGCCTGGATCGCGGTGACCGACCACTGGTCATGGGCCGCGTTCGTGCTCGGCCTCGCGGTCGGCGCCTGGATCGGTGGCTTCGACCTCATCTACGCCTGCCAGGACGCCGAGATCGACCGCCGCATCGGCGTGCGGTCCGTGCCGGCCCGCTTCGGGATCCGCGGCGCCCTGCTCGGCTCCACCGTCACCCACGTCGTCACCTTCGCGCTGTTCGTCGCCTACGGGCTGATGGAGAACAACGGCGCCTGGTGGTGGGCCGGCCTCGCGGTCACGGCGGCGGCGTTCAGCTACGAGCACGTGATCGTCTCGCCGAAGGACCTCTCCCGGGTCAATCGCGCCTTCCTCACCGCGAACGGCTTCGTCGGCATCGCCCTGTTCGCCTTCGCCCTCGCCGACCTGATCAGCCGCGGCCTGTCCGCCTGAGCCCCACCGTGAGGCCCGTCACTGTGACGCACGACCCGCCAGCAGGCGCCGGGGGCGATCGGGTTCCCTGGGTGGTGGGCGTGAGCGGCGCCAGCGGGACGCCGTATGCGGCCGCCGTGCTGCGCGGCCTGCTCGCAGCCGGGCTGCCGGTCGATCTGGTGCTGTCCCGGGCGGCGCGGCTGACCCTGCTCGACGAGACCGGCATCGCCTGGCACGACGCCGCCTGGAAGCAACCGCTGGAAAGCTGGCTGTCCGCACCTCTCGGCGGGCCCGTTCCCGATTCGGCCGGTACGTCTCGATCAGCGCGTCCCGCCCTACCTGCCCCACCCGCCGTACCCGCCGTACCCGCCCCGCCGGCCACGCTGGCCACCACGGTGGAGACGCTCGTCGCGGTGCACGCACCCGGCAACCTCGCCGCCCCGACGAGCAGCGGCTCCTACCGGACCCGTGGCATGATCGTCGTTCCGGCGAGCACCGCGTGCCTCGCCGGGATCGCCCTCGGCCTGTCCAAGGACCTGCTGCAACGATCCGCCGACGTGACCCTCAAGGAGGGCCGCAGCCTCGTCGTCGTGCCGCGGGAGATGCCGTACACGGGTGCGACGCTGCGCCACATGCTGACCCTGCACGACGCCGGGGCGGTGGTCGCCCCGGCCAGCCCCGGCTTCTACGCCGGCGCGCGCACCGCCGCTGACCTTGTCGACTTCGTCGCCGGCCGGGTACTCGACGCGGCCGGGGTCGACCACGCCCTGTTCCAGCGCTGGACCGGGGAGCTCGGCCGCGCCCGACAGACCTGACCCGGCCCGGCCGCGCGTAGTGGAGCTCCGCCGCGTCCACCGACTAGTGTGGGATCCGTCCACTGAGCTGCGGCCGCGGTCGGGCCGTGACGTCGCGATTCGAGTGATCTTTGCCTTCGATCCATGGTCGCAGGCCGTGCTGTTGGTCGCGGGGAACAAGGCTGGCGACTGGTCGCGGTGGTACAAGACTGCTATTCCTGCGGCAGAGATCGCCTACGACGGGTGGCTGGCCTTCGAGAGGAAACGGCGGGAAGGCTCATGACCGAGTTCCACGACTGGGACGACATCCGCGCCGAACTGCATGACGGGGATGACGAGGCGCTCGCTGCCGAGCGGGCGCGCACCGAGGCATGGGTCAGCGCCTTCCATCTTGCTGAGGAGCGGAAGCGGCTGGGCCTGACGCAGCGTCAGGTGGCCGACCTGATGGGCGTCTCGCCGGGCCGGGTGAGTCAGATCGAGAACGGAGATCTTGACGTGAACGAGGTCGCAACGCTGAGCCGTTACGCCCGGGCGTTGGGCGCTCGGATGCGGATCATCTTCGACTACGGAAACGATCTCCGACAGATCGCTTGATCCAATGCCATGCGCGCGCTCGGCAGCGGACCTCTCTCGCAGCATCGCGGCGGCAGATCCCGACCCCCTCAGCCTGGACCAGGCCGAAGCACAGATCAACAGAATTGCCGCCGTGTACCGGACCACCCCCCATGGCGATCTGATGGACGCCATGGGACCCGAATGGCAGAAGATCGAGAAGGTGCTCGACCGCCGGGTTTCCCCTCGGGTCCGCGCCCGGCTCACCCTCGTCGCGGGGCAGTATGCCTTCTATCTGGGCACCCTCGCGTTCGATCTGGGCGATGACGACACGGCACGCGGCCTTCTCACGGTCGCCAGCCAGCACGCCGCCCAGGCGAAGGACCTGCTACCCGCCAGTTCGCCGCGTCGCTCCGACGTCTCGCTGCTGGCCGGCTCCGTCGCGGCGATCCGTTCCAGCGTCGCCTACTTCAGCGGCTCCTACGGGGAGGCCGCGGACATCGCCGCGCAGGCCCGGGAAGGCGCCCATCCGTTCGCCCGCCCCATCCTCGCCGGCTGCGAAGCCCGCGCTGCCGTCCTCGCTCACCGCCCCGACGACGCTTACGCCACCTTGGCCGACATGCAGGAACATGTCTGGGACGGTGCGATCATGCCGGGTCCGAACCCAGGCGAAGCCGCATTTGTCCACAGCTTTCTTGCCATCGCGCTCGCTCATCTCGGCAACGGCGTCGAGGCCGAGCCGCATGCCAAGACCAGTCTGGAGCTGGAAATCGCCGCCGGGCCGGATCATTACGTTCAGATCGGCGGAAACTACACCGCGCTCGCCCGGACCTATCTGCGGCGCCCAGAGCCGGATCCGGAACGCGCTGCCGACGCGACGCAGCAGGCTCTTCTCGCCGTGGAGGGCAGGCCGACCCGCGGAGTGGTGCAGCGGGCCGGAGAGATGTGGCGGCAGCTGGATGCGCGCTGGCCCGAGCTGCCGGCAGTCCGGGATCTCGGGGAGATCGTCAAGACCTCCGGGCGTGCTCTCCAAGCTGCGTCCGGTGATGCCACCGCCGTCTGACCTGGCCTGCTGCGCGTCTCCGTGGCGATTGTGGGCCGGGGCCGGGAGGCGACGGCGTCTCGTTCTCGATCGACCGGTTCCAGGATCCCTCTGGCAGGGGCGGTGCCTGGGCGGGCAGAGTGGGCGGCAACGACCCAGGGCCGGGGCGGTGGATCACAGCCACCGCCCGGCGGAGCTCGGCGGATCGAGGGCGACATAGCGACGAACGGGCGCGGGACGGCGAAGGGGCGGGGACGCGGTTCCGGCCGATCGAAGGCGGCCGGGACGGGCGGCCCCGACCGGCCAGTGGGCGACGGCCGTTCGGCGGGCGGCGGCCAGTCCGGCGACGCGGGCCGGGCCGGGCGCCGGGAGCGGCCCCCGATGCAGGACGTCGACCTGCGGGTGCAGCTTCCGTACTTTCTGATCCGGCTGGCCGCCCTCGTGGTGATCACGGTGGTGCTCGCGGTGGTCGGGGTGAATCTGCTGCTCTCGGTGCTGATCGGTTTCGCGGTCGCCGGCCTGCTGACCTGGCCACTGGGGCGGATGCAGCGCCGAGCGGCCCAGCGTGCCGCCGCGGCCAGGGGCGCGGCCGGGCCACCGCCGCCGGGCGCCGGCAAGGGCAAGGGCGGGAGCGCGTGACCGGACGCGGACAGGTCCGGCCAGTTGTGACGGGTCAGCCTGGCCGGCCCGGGCGGGTGTGACGGTGTTGCGGGCTAATCTGGATGGCATGGATGCTGGGCTCAAACGGGAGATCGAGGCCAAGGTTTCCGACGGCGAGCGGCTGAGCCGCGCCGACGGGGAGGCGCTGTACGCCAGCGACGATCTCGCCTGGCTCGGCGGCCTCGCCCACGAGGTCCGGACCAGGAAGAACGGTGACCGGACCTTCTTCAACGTCAACCGGCACCTGAACCTGACCAACGTCTGCTCGGCGTCCTGCGCCTACTGCTCGTTCCAGCGCAAGCCCGGTGAGGCCGACGCCTACACGATGCGGATCGAGGAGGCCGTCCGGCTCGCGAAGGAGATGGAGCCGGCCGGCATCACCGAGCTGCACATCGTCAACGGCCTGCACCCGACGCTGCCCTGGCGCTACTACCCGCGCTCGCTGCGGGAGCTGCGCAAGGCGCTGCCCGGCGTGGCGCTCAAGGCGTTCACCGCCACCGAGATCCACTGGTTCGAAAAGATCAGCGGCCTGCCCGCCGACGAGATTCTCGCCGAGCTCATCGACGCGGGCCTGGATTCCCTCACCGGCGGCGGCGCGGAGATCTTCGACTGGGAGATCCGGCAGCGGATCGTCGACCACAACACCCACTGGGAGGACTGGTCGCGCATCCACCGCCTCGCCCATGCCAAGGGCCTGCGCACCCCCTGCACCATGCTCTACGGGCACATCGAGGAACCGCGCCACCGGGTGGATCACGTCCTGCGGCTACGTGAGCTGCAGGACGAGACGGGCGGCTTCGCGGTGTTCATCCCGTTGCGCTTCCAGCACGACGCCTCCGGCGACCCGCGCAACCGGCTGATGAACCAGCCGATGGCGACCGGCGCGGAGGCGCTGAAGACGTTCGCCGTCTCCCGGCTGTTGTTCGACAACATCGATCACGTCAAGTGCTTCTGGGTGATGCACGGGCTGACCACGGCGCAGCTCGCGCTGAACTTCGGCGCCGATGACCTGGACGGCTCGGTCGTCGAATACAAGATCACCCACGACGCGGACCGCTTCGGTACGCCCAACACGATGACGCGTGAGGACCTGTTGGCCATCATCCGCGACGCCGGTTTCCGGCCAGTCGAGCGGGACACCCGTTACCGGGAGATCCGCGGCTACGACGGTCCTGATCCGGCTCGCCGCGAGATCCCGACCTCGATCGACGCCTGAGGCGGGGTTCGATGGCCAATGATGACGAGCCGACGCCGTCCCGCGCGGCGGGTCAGCCCACGCCCGCGGCCGCCCCGGCCGTGAACACCGCGTCCGCCGCCCAACCGCGGGTCCGGCCTCCCGGGGCGCCGGGCATCGGATCGATCTTCGTGCTTGCCTTCCTGGTGATCCTGGTTCCGGGCGTGGCGGTCTACGTGGTGCTCGACTGGGCCGGTCTGCCGATCGGCGGCGCGAGCATGCTCGGCCTGCTCGTCGTCTTCCTCGGGCTGGGGTTCTTCCCTACCGTGCTGCGCAGGCTCGGCTGGGTGCCGACGAAGAAGCGGGTGCCGACGAAGAAGCGGGGGTCCTGATGGAACTGCGCAAGCGCCTCACCGTGCGCCCGAGGCGGGCGGCGGCTGCGCCGCCGGGAGTCACGGTCGCGTCGCCGGGAGCCCCGGCCGCCAGGGAGCGCGGCCTGCTCGGCATCAATCTGCGGTATTTCGCCCTCCGTGCGGTGCTCTTCGGGGTGGTGCTCGCCGTAGTCCTGCTGCTCGGGGCGGGCGGTTTCCTGGCCTTCGTGCTGGCGCTGGTCGTCAGTGGTCTGATGAGCTACCCGCTGGCGCTGCGGCAGCGCCGCGCGGTCGTCGCCGTGATGGAGAACCGTCACGGTGGCCGGCGTTGACCGCATCCGCGGGCGCCGAGGCCCGGCCGCGGGTCGGGCACATCCAGTTCCTCAACTGCCTGCCGCTGTACTGGGGGCTGGTCCACTCGGGTGCGCTGCTCGACATCGAGCTGACGAAGGACACCCCCGACCGGCTCAACGAGGCCCTCGTGGCGGGCGAGCTCGACATCGGCCCGATCAGCCTGGTCGAATACCTCCGACACGCCGATGATCTCGTCGTCCTGCCTGATCTCGCGGTCGGGGCCGACGGGCCGGTGCTGTCCGTCGTGCTGAGCTCGGCGGTACCGCTCGACGACGTCCGTACCGTCGCGCTCGGCTCGACCTCGCGGACCAGCGTGCTGCTGGCCCGGATGCTGCTGGAGGAACGCCACGGCCTGCGGCCGACCTACCTGACGATGCCGCCCGACCTGCCGTCGATGCTGCGGGAGGCCGACGCCGCGGTGGTCATCGGAGATGTGGCGTTGCGGGCGACCTACGACGCCGAACGCGGCGGCACGGGGCATCCCCTCGGCCTGATCGACCTGAGCGCGGCCTGGCGGGAGTGGAGCGGGCTGCCGATGGTCTTCGCGGTGTGGGCCGCCCGGAAGTCGTTCGCGCAGCGGCACCCGGGGACGGTGAAGGAGGTCCACGACGCGTTCCGCTCCGGGCTGGATCTTGCGCTGCGCGACGTCGACCAGGTGGCGACGCGGGCGGCCCGCTTCGAGGTGTTCGACCCGGCGACGCTGGCCCGCTACTTCACCACCCTCGACTTCCGGCTGGGGGAGCGGCAGCAGGCGGGCATCCGAGCCTTCGCGGAGAAGGCCGCCCGCCGCGGCGATGTCCCCCCGCTGCGGGCGATGACCTTCGCCGAGGTCTGACGGCCGGCCCGGTCCGCGGCGGTGCTGGACCGGGCGCGGGCTCGCGCAGGGTCAGACCGGCGGCTGGAACGCGTGGGAGATGCCCGCCGGCGGGACGGTTCGGTGGGCGTTCGCGTTCGCGGTCGCGAAACGGGCGATGCGGCCCTTCACGAGCGCGATCAGCCGGGGCGGCGTGTCCCGTCCGCCGGGCGCGATCAGCATCTCGTCGAGCGAGGCGTCGCCGTCCCCACCGGGGATGGCGGGTTCGAAGGCGGCCGAACCATCCGGTTGCGGGCCGTGCTCGGCCGGCGAGCCCGCGCCCACCGGGGGAGCCAGGCTCGGCGGTGTGCGATCCGCGGCCTGCGGCTGCCGGCCGGCGTTGGCGGAGCACCCCCGCGCAGCGGCGGCATCGATGAGCTCGTGGACGGCGAGGGTCCAGGCTCGCAGCCCCTCGTGCACACCGCCGCCTCCAGGCAGCAGGTGTTCGCGCCCACGAGCTCGTCGACGTCGACCAGGGAGATGGCAAGCAGCCCGGCCAGGTGGCCGGCAAGCATGAACAACCGGAACTGCTGATGCGGGAGCAGCGGAGTGCGAAGCAGGTTGTCGACCACGCTCTGCTGGGCGAGGATCCGGGCGGTGACGTCCGGCGGGTCGAGCAGGTCGGCCTTGACGATGAGGTCGGCGACCAGCCGATCCAGATAGTTCAGCTCGTGGTCGGACCGGCGTTGGTCGAGCAGGGCCGACACCCGACGGCGGGACTCCCATTCCGGATCGGGCGAGCGGCGCAGGCGCTTGGCCCGCGCGGCCACGGCCGCCTCGCGCAGGTCGATCAGAGCGCCGCCGGCCTCCAGCATCACGTCGACGGCGGCGATTCCGGCCGTGAGGGAATCCCGCGACTGGGCTGCTCCAACTGGGAGATGTACTGGCGGCTGTAGCCGGTGCGCCGGGCCAGCTCGTCCCGGGAGAGAACGCGTTCACAGCGGCGCCGACGGATCTCCGCGGGGAGCAGGTCTTCAGCGGTCGCCGTGCCCTGTCGGCCTCGGCTCCGTTGCCGCATCTGTGAGGTCCTTCCGCGTGGCAGAGGTCGCCTCCCACCGAGGGAGGACAGTCGTCGTGCGCCGCCTCTCGTGCCCCTCTCGAGAGCCGGCAGGATTCACCGGTAGTGATCAGATTACTCCATGGCGCACCCCGATTGACTAGAGGTCAAAGGTCCCATACGTGGGGGGTTATGATTATTACTCTCTGTCACTAAAAGCGATATTCAACTGAGTGATATCTCTCTTCGTTTACGATCTACTACGTTCTGCTTGGCGGGTCGATTGGGCGCGACGGCCCTGTCGCGGGATTATGCCTGCCTTCTTGGGTTTTTGTTGGGAAACGGGAGTGTTGCCGAGGAAGTCCGGCCGGAAAGCCACGGAATCACCGAAAGATCGTCTCCAGTTGGCTTTTCCCGCAAGGTGGGCTATCACTGCCACGCCGGGCCTGCGGCACTTCGCCACGGTCTGCGGGTATCGCCGGGATGACCGGCATGGGTCATCCCCGGAAACCATCCTCAATGACGATGCGCGGGGTCGGGTGGGGCGCGTACAAAAGAATGGTGGATACCGGCCGTTCGGTGGGCGCCGACGCCGTCGGGCTCGACCGAGACGACGCTGTCACCGCGGCTCGGCGCTCCGCCGGGGTGAACTCCCGCCCCGAGCCAGGCCGAGAGGCCGGCCGCGGCGCGGGTGCACAGACCGGCCGGCCGGCCACGCGGACCGCGATCCCGGATGGCGCGCGGCCCGAGGGCGCCGCCGCTCGTAACGGTGCGGGCGCCGCCGAGGCAGCCGTCGTCCCGCGCCGGGTGGTGGTCGTCGACGACGCGGACGGCGTGCGCGAACTGCTCTGCCTGCTGCTGGGCACCGAACCCGACTTCGTGGTCGTCGGCGCCGCCGCCAACGGCGCCGAGGCGATCGAGGAGGTCATTCGCACGGCGCCGGACTTGGTGCTGCTCGATCTCGCGATGCCGGTGCTCGACGGCATCGGCGCGCTGCCACGGATCCGGCGGGTCGTGCCGCAGGCGACCGTGGTCATCTTCACCGGCTTCTCCGAGGACGCACTGCTCGACCGAGTGCTCGCCCTGGGCGCGGACGCCCTGCTGGAAAAGGGCCTGGCCACCGGCCCGCTGGTCGATCAGCTCCGCCGCCTCTGCGCCGCCCCTCGTTCCAGCTGAGGCGCATCGCCGACCTCTCGGCGCCGTTCCACCGCTTCGGCCGTTGCGCCGGCTTCGATACCGATTGCGTTGTTCATTTTCCCCATCGATGCGGTAGAGTTGTGGAGACGGTGTCGGAAAGGCGAGCCGGCCGTCGATCGTCGCCCGATTTGGGGCACTTTGCGGAGTGATGCTCGTCGATGGTGTGGTCGTGGGACACGCAACCCGCCCATCGGCATCACTTCTGTGTAAACATGAGGTTGTGGTTGCGCGCGCCCTCACCCTCGGGGCGCCGGTTGCGCGAGCGGTGGACCTGGTCCGCGTCTCGCCCCGGCGCGGGTTCGCGTCGTCCCCCGCAGCCCCGTGTCTCGTGATTGAGCCGATGCTCGTCGCGCGCCTACACGTCGACCTGCTGCGGGTCTCCAGCGCCGGCTGTCGCCGCTCCCGCTGACGTTCCCGTTCGCGGCGCCACTTCGACGGCGTCGCGCTCACCCGCGCATCGAGAGATCTGATGACTTCTCCTGCCCATCCTGCCCGTTCCGCGCGCCCGTCCCGTCCCAAGGGGGCGGGTCAGTGGGCGTTGGGCTACTCCGAGCCGCTCAACGCCAACGAGCGCATGAAGAAGGACCAAGGCGGGCTGGAGGTGCGCGACCGCATCCTGAACCTCTACCCGCACACCGGTTTCGATGGAATCGACCCCCAGGACCTGCGCGGCCGGTTCCGCTGGTGGGGTCTGTACACGCAGCGCCGGCCGGGGATCTCCGGTGGCCGCACGGCGATCCTCGAACCGGAGGAGCTCGACGACTCCTACTTCATGCAGCGGATCCGGCTCGACGGCGGGCGGATGACCGCCGACCAGCTTCGGGTCATCGCGGAGATCTCCACCCGGTTCGGCCGGGACGTCGCCGACGTCACCGACAGGCAGAACATCCAGCTGCACTGGATCCGCATCGAGGACGTGCCGGCGATCTGGGGCGCGCTCGAGAACGCCGGGATGACGACCGCCGAGGCGTGCGGTGACACCCCGCGGGTCATCCTCGGCTGTCCGGTGGCGGGCGTCGACGGCGACGAGGTCATCGACGGGTCGGCCGCGATCGACGAGGTGGTCGAGCGCTTCGTCGGCGACCCGACGCTGGCGAACCTGCCCCGCAAGTTCAAGACCGCGATCTCCGGCTGCGTGGACCACTGCACGTTGCACGAGATCAACGACATCGCGTTCGTCGGCGTCGTCCACCCGGAGCTCGGCGTGGGCTACGACCTGTGGGTCGGTGGCGGCCTGTCGACGAACCCGAAGCTCGGCGTGCGGCTCGGGGCGTTCGTGCCGCCGCAGCGGGTCGCCGAGGTCTGGCACGGCGTCGCCTCGCTGTTCCGCGACTACGGCTACCGCCGCCTGCGCACCCGGGCCCGGCTGAAGTTCCTCGTCGCGGACATGGGCGCCGAGTGGGTGCGGGCCACCCTGGAGAAGGAGTACCTGACGGCCGCGCTGCCGGACGGGCCGCCGCCGCCGCCCCCGCGCAACGAGGGCCGCGACCACGTCGGCGTGCACCGCCAGCGCGACGGCCGCAACGCAGTGGGCTTCGCCCCGAGCGCGGGCCGGCTGTCCGGGACGACGCTGCGCGCCGTGGCCGACCTCGCCGACCGGTACGGGCAGGGCCGCATCCGCGCGACGACGACCCAAAAGCTGGTCATCCTCGACGTGGCCGACGAGGCCGTGGCACCGCTGGAGACCGAGCTCGCGGCGCTGGACCTGGTCGTGCGGCCGAGCGTGTTCCGGCGCGGCACGATGGCCTGTACCGGGATCGAGTTCTGCAAGCTGGCCATCGTCGAGACCAAGGGCAATGCCCGCGATCTCATCGAGGAGCTGGAGCGTCGCCTGCCCGACTTCGACGAGCCGATCGGGATCAACGTCAACGGCTGCCCGAACGCCTGCGCCCGCTTCCAGGTCGCCGACATCGGGCTCAAGGGCTCGCTGGTCCCCGACGACGCCGGCGAGATGGTCGAGGGCTTCCAGGTCCACCTCGGCGGCCACCTGGGCACCCGGTCGCGGCTGGGCCGCAAGTCACGCGGCCTGAAGGTCACCGCGGACGGGCTGCTCGACTACGTCGTCGGCCTGCTGGAGACCTACCGGGGTGAGCGCGCAGACGGGGAGAGCTTCGCCGACTGGGCGCAGCGGGCCGACGAGGCATCGCTGGCCGCGGCGGGCTCGGCGGCCAGGGGCGCCGATGGCCGGCAGTGATCGCGCGGTGCCCTTCTACTGCCCGTACTGCGGCGAGGAGGACATCGTCCCCGAATTGGCGGCGGACGGAGCCGGTTCCGGGCACGGGCACTGGGCGTGCCGGTCCTGCCGGCGCGGCTTTCGGCTGAGCCTCACCGCGCTGGTGGTCGCCGCTGGCTCGGTCGGCTTCACGCCGGCGGGGACGTCCGGCGCGACGGGAGACCAGGCGGCCGCAGCCGGGAACCAGACGGCCGCAACGGGAGACCAGACGGCACGGCCAGGCGCCGCGCGCGACGACGAGGAGACGACCTGATGGATGCCGCGTTGCAGAGCCGGGCGTTGCGGGCCGGGGAGGAGCTCGAAGGCGCGCCGGCGGAGGAGATCCTCGGCTGGGCGGCCGAGGAGTTCGGGATGAAGCTGGTGGTCGCTGCGTCCATGGCCGAGGCGATCCTGGTCGACATGCTCGCCCGAATCCGCTCCGACGTGCCCGTGGTCTTCATCGACACCGGATACCACTTCGCCGAGACGGTCGGTACCCGCGACGCGGTGGCCGCGACCTACGACCTGCCGCTGATCAGCGTCAGCCCGCAGCTAACCGTCGTCGGCCAGGACGCCGTCCACGGTCAGGACCTCTACAAGATCGACCCCGACCTGTGCTGCCGGATGCGCAAGGTGGTGCCGCTGGACCGGGCGCTGGCGCCATACCGCGCCTGGGCCGCCGGGTCGCGGCGCGCCGAGTCCGCCGGCCGGGCGAGCCTGAAGGTCGTCGACTGGGACGCGCGCCGCGGCAAGGTGAAGATCCACCCGCTGGCGGCCTGGACCGACGAGGACGTCGACCGGTACGTCGCCGAGCACGACGTCATCGTCAACCCGCTGCTCTCCGACGGCTACGAATCCGTCGGTTGCTGGCCGTGCACCCGCCGGGGCGCCGGCCGCGACGGCCGCTGGACCGGCACGAACAAGACGGAGTGCGGCATCCACTGACCGGGCGGACGACCCGTTGCCGGTTGGTCGCACCGGCACGGCCCACACCGGTGCCCGGGTGGCGCCGGTGTGGCGCCGCCCGCGTGATCGCTCGCCGGACGTAGCTGAACAGGTACGGTGCACGCCGTGACGGACAGGCGAATCGCAGGTGAGGTCTGGCTGGTCGGCGCTGGTCCGGGCGATCCCGGGCTATTAACCGTGCGTGGTCGTGAGCTGCTCGCGACCGCCGACGTGGTCGTGGTCGACCGGCTCGCCGCCGCCGTCCTGCTCGACGCCGCGTCGCCCGACGCGGAGATCATCCATGTCGGCAAGAGCCCGACGGCCCGCTCCTGGGCCCAGGAGGAGATCAACGCGATTCTCGTCGACCGGGCCCGCGCAGGTGCCCGGGTCGTGCGGCTCAAGGGCGGTGATCCCTACCTCCTCGGCCGCGGCAGCGAGGAAGCCCAGGCGTGCGCCGAGGCGGGCGTGACCTTCGCCGTCGTCCCCGGCGTCACCTCGGCGTTGGCCGTGCCGGCGCTCGCCGGCATTCCGGTCACCCACCGCGACCTGGCGCAGGAGCTCGCCGTCGTCTCCGGGCACCTGCCGCCAGGGCACCCCGACTCGACCGTCGACTGGGCGGGCCTCGCCGCCTCTCGGGCGACGATCGTCATCCTCATGGGGGTGGCGCGGCTGATGGACATCGCCGACGCCCTGCTCGCCGGCGGCCGCCCGGAGGCCACCCCGGTCGCGGTGATCGAGCGGGGCGCCACCCCAGCCCAACGTGTCCTGCGCACCACGCTCGACGCCCTGGCCATCGACGCGATCGCCGCGGGAGTGCGGTCACCGGCGGTGATCGTCGTCGGTGAGGTCGCCGCCCGCAACGACGCCCCGGCCACCGATGCGCCGCCGCTGGCCGGAGTGCGCATCCTGGTCGCCCGCACCCGCACCCGCACCCGGCCGGGCCTGCTGGCCCGCCGGCTGCGACAGCTCGGCGCCGACGCGGTCGAGACGGTCGTGGCCCGCCCGGCCCCGCTCGACCACGCCGGCGCGGAGCTGCTCGCCGCGCTGCCCGCAGCCGCGGGACTCGTCCTCGCCGACCCGGACGAGGTCGCCGCGGTGGTCGCCCTGCTGCGCCGGGCCGGCACCGATGTGCGCGCCCTGGCCGGGCTGATCCTGGTGGCCACCCGCCCCGACGTCACCGACGCCCTCGACGCGCTGGGCCTGGCCGCCAGCACGCTGGATGAGCTCGCGCCGGAGCCGGGGGTGCTCGTCGTCGGCGCCGCCGACCTGCCGGCGGACGGCCCCTGGACGCCGTGCCGGGTGCCGCTGCTGACCGACGTGACCGCCGACCCGGATCCGCGGATCGCCGACGAGCTGCGTCACGGCGACTTCGACGTCGCGGCGTTCGCCTCCTCGACGGCCGCCCGCAGCACCGCCGAGCTGTATGGGCCGCTGCCCCCGGACCTGCTCGTCGCGGCGATGGGCCGGCGCAGCGCCCAGGCCTGCGAGGCCGCCGGAATGCGGGTGGACATCGTGCCGGCCGAGCCGGGGGTGCGTCCGCTCGCCGCCGCCGTCGCCGACTTCGTCGCCGTCAGCCGCGCCGCCACCGTCTTCTGAGAAGGTCAGCTGGTGGGGTGCTTGGCGGCGTCGACGAGCTCGCGCAGAGTGTCGTCGAGCCGTGCCCGTACGGCCTCGACGACGCAGGGGTGCAGGCCGAGGGGCTCGGAGAGGATCCAGCGGGTCGTCGGATGCCGCTCGCGCGCCTCGTCCAAGGCGGCGGGGAGGTCGCGGCGGGTGTGGTTGCCACCGAAGAGGAAGAACGGGTAGACGACGATCTCGGTGCAGCCCGCGCCCGCGAGGTTGGCGTAGCCCTCGCCGATGTCGGGCCGGCTGACCTCGAGGAACGCCGCCTCGACGGCGCCCCACGGCCGCGGGCCGGCCGGGCCGGCCAGGCTGGGCAGGGCGGTCGAGTGGGGCGGGCGGGCGGCGCAGCCGTCATCGTCCTGGCGGGGTTCGGTCGCCAGGCGGCGAGCCAGCTCGCGGACCGTGGCGTTGGCCTCGTCCCGTCGTGAACCGTGGCCGATAACGAGAAGACCGCGCATAGCACCAGTGTGCGCCGGATACCCGACCGCGGCCGCCGGTCGCAGGCGGGCGGGACCGGGCGGCGGACGTGCCGACCGGCGGCCTGCGGGCGCGAGCCGGGCCGGGGCCCGTCGGCCGGTCAGACGGTGGTGCCGTCGTCGGAGCTGTGCCCAGGGAAGACCTTCGCCGCGGGGTCGACGACAGGCGCGGCGTTGTTGACGGCGGTCGCGACCTCGCCGAAGCCGGTGGCGATCAGGCGGACCTTGCCGGGGTACTCGGTGATGTCCCCGGCCGCGAAGATTCGGTCGACGCCGGTGAACATCGCCGAGTCGACCGCGATGTGCCGCCGGGCCATGGAGAGCCCCCAGCGGGTCAGCGGCCCGAGATCGGCGGTGAAGCCGAGCGCGGCGACCACCGCCTGCGCCGGGCGGACGTGCCGGTCCCTGGTGCGGGTGTGCACGAGCTCGACCTTCTCGATCCGCTCCTTCCCGTGGATGGCGGCGACCTCGGAGAAGGTGAGGATCTCCACGCTCGACGCCTCGACCCGACCGATCGTCGCCGCGTGCGCGCGGAACCGGTCGCGACGGTGCACCAGGGTGACCGAGCGGGCGATCGGCTCCAGGGCGAGCGCCCAGTCGAAGGCGCTGTCCCCACCGCCCACCACGATGACGTCCTGGCCGGCGTAGGCGTCCAACTTCGGCACGAAGTAGACCAGGCCGCGGCCGAGATGGCCGGTGCCGGTCGGCAGCGGCCGAGGAGTGAACGTGCCGAGACCACCGGTGATCACGACGACCCTGGCGCGGACTCGGTGGCCCTGGCTGCTGGTCACCACGACCGCATCCGGTTCGTGGGCGAGCTCGGCGGCCTGCTGGTCGAGCAGGTACATCGGGTCGAACTGGGCCGCCTGGGTGACGAGGGCGTCGACCAGCTCGCGGCCGCGGATGGCGGGGAAGCCGGCCACATCGTAGATGATCTTCTCCGGATACATCGCGGTGACCTGACCACCCGCCTCGGGCAACGAATCCATCAGCGCGACCGACATGCCCCGGAAGCCCGCGTAGTAGGCGCCGTAGAGCCCTGCGGGGCCGGCGCCGACGATCAGCATGTCCACGCTGGTGTCGACGTCGCCGCCCGCCGTGGCACCTGGCCGGACGGTGGTGCCGTCGTCCGCCTGGACCGACTGCGTGACCATGGGCAGCTCCCCGCACCTCGCGGCCCGACCGGTCGGACTGGGAATGTTCGGTCGGTGCCACTGGACTCTCCGTCATCTCATCCTGCCGGAGATCTGGTCGGCATGCCGTCAGCTTCGCTGGTGGGCGTCCCCGGCTGGTCGGTGCCGGGGCGCCGGGCTGCGGCGTCGTCGGGCGCCGTGCCTGTGATCGCCGTGCCTGTGATCGCCGCGCGGAGCCGTCCCGGCCAACGGAGTGCGGCATTGCGCTTGTATCGTTTCTCCGTCACATGTTTCGTTGCCGGTGATATCGGTCGTTCAGGCAAGATTCCAGAAACGCTGCTGGAGAAGCTGCTGGAGAAAAGGCATGCCGATGCGATCGTCGGATGGCGGACAGAGTTCCCCAGGTCGCGCTCGGTGAAGGCTAGCGTGAGGTGGCAGGCACCGCGGTTGCCGCGCCGGACCGAGCGTCGGTGGGGACAGAGCGGACACGGGCGGGAGAGCGGTGGCGGATCGAGCGACGGGCCGGGACGGCACCCGAGGTGAGGCGCTGCACCCCGACGACCCGACCGTCATCGGCGCCTACCGGGTCGAGCGCCGGCTCGGCTCGGGCGGCATGGGCACGGTGTACCTCGCCCGCGACACCGCCGGAGCCCTCGTCGCGATCAAGGTGATCCGCTCGGACCTGGCCGCCGACCCCGATTTCCGCGAACGGTTCCGGGACGAGGTCGCCGTGGCGCGCCGGGTCGCCCCGTTCTGCACCGCGCAGGTCCTCGACGCCGACCCTGCTGTCCGTCGCCCCTACCTGGTCACGGAGTACATCGACGGCGTCCGCCTCGACGACGTCGTCAACCGGTCCGGGCCGCTGCCGATGTCGACGCTGCAGGGCGTGGCGATCGGCGTGGCCAGCGCGCTGACCGCGATCCACAAGGCCGGCATCGTCCACCGGGACCTCAAGCCGAGCAACGTCATGCTGTCGTTCTCGGGTCCCCGGGTCATCGACTTCGGGATCGCCCGGGCGCTCGACGCGGCGCAGGGCCGGACCCAGACCGGCTTCGTCCTGGGCTCGGTCGGCTGGATGGCGCCCGAGCAGATGGAGGGCTCGTCGATCGGCCCGGCGGTCGACGTTTTCGCCTGGGGGCTGCTCATCGCCTACGCCGCCGTCGGCGCCCATCCCTACGGCGACGGCACCTACCTGGAGATGTCGGAGAAAATCCAGACGGGGCGGCCCAACCTGCGGGACGTGCCGGTGCAGCTGCAACCCGTCGTCCGCTCCGCGCTCGCCCGCGACTCGCGGGCCCGGCCCACGAGCGAGCGGCTGCTACTGACCCTGCTCGGCGAGGAGACGCCGCCCGGCGGGGACACCCGGGTAGCGGCCACCGCCCTCCTCGACGGCACCTGGCCGCGCAGCCGCAGCGCGGCCGCAGCCGCCGCCGGGGCGGCTGGGGTAGGCGCCGCGGCGGGCGCGGCCGCCTTCCGGACCAAGCGCTATGACGATTCGACGGCCAGGGCCGATTCGACGGCCAGGGACGGCTCGACGGCCAGGGACGGCTCGACCGGGGTGGCCGCCGACTCCGCCGCGCCCGGCCCCCGGCGAGCCGACGCCGACCGGCCGCAGCGGACCCGCGTCGCCGGCGCCGGTGATCAGCGCCGCTGGCGGGAGGACGACGCCCCGCCGGCGGGAGAACGATGGTGGGATGAGCCGACCGACCTTCCGCCTCCATCCGGGCCGCCCGTGCCGCCGCCGGCGTTGGCCGACCTGGGCGCCGACGGGCGCGCCCCCCGCGGTGGAGGCTTCGACGAGGCTGACCGCGCCGGCGACGTTGCTTTCGGTGGTCCGGGCGCCGCCGGTGGCCAGGGGGCGCCGGCGCGCCGGCGGCGGCGCGCCGGATTCGTCCAGTACGAGGACGAGCAGCCGCCCGCCCCGGCCACGCCCGGTCCCGCCGCCCGCGACCGCCGTGCCGAGCCGCCGCCCGTGGGCCCCGCGGACGGCCGCCGCTCGCCGCCGTCTCCCTATCCGCCCGCGGCGTCCCCGTCCCCGTCACCTCGCCAGACCGCTCGCCCGTACCCGCCGGCCCAGCCTTACCAGCGGGCCCAGCCGTACCCCCAGGCCGCCCAGCCGTATCCGCCGGCCCAGCCGTACCAGCCGGTGCGGCCCGAGGGTCGGCGAGCAGCCGACCGTGCTGACGCGGCGCGCCCGCAACCGGCGCCGCGGCAGGTTGCCGAGCGCCTCGAGCACCGCGGCCGGGCGCCTGAACCCAATGATCCCCCTGCGTCGCGGCGCCCGCGCCGCCGGTTCCGGCTGCGAATCCCCTTCAAACGGACGATCCTGGTCGTCCTGGTCGTCCTGGTCGTCCTGCTCCTGCTCTCCGCGGCGGACCAGATCGCGTCCATGGTCGACGAGCAGCGCAGCCGGCTTTGGGACAAGGCAGCCACCTCGGTCAAGAACGGCGTGGGCGACCAGGTGGACAGCCTGTGGAATCAGGCGAAGGACACCTTCGAGGGTTCCGCGGGTGGTTCGGGGTGACGGTGCACCGAATGGACGACCGGCATGGGTAAACCTGCCGCCGGATAGGTACACCGACCTCATGGCGAATATCTCAAGCAAGATCAATGAATTCCTGCACAGCTCGAAGACCCGAGAGATGGTCGACAAGGCCAAGGCCAAGGCCGCGGCCAACAAGTCCGAGAACCGGGCCAAGATCAAGCAGGTGCAGCAGAAGTTCACTAGCCGCACGCGGAGCCCCGGTCATCACGATGCCCCGGGTAGCCCCCCGCCCGCCGGCGGCCCGGCCACCGGCGCGACCCCGGGTCATCCGGGCGGCCACGACGCGGAGCACGGCTACGGTGAGCGCCCCTCCGCCGGCTCCGGGGCTGACTCCGGGGCCGACTCCGGCCACGGCGAGCGCCCGACCGGGTCCGGCGGTTACGGCGAGCGGCCGTCCAGTGAGTACGACGCGGAAGTCCCGGGTTCCGGTCCGGCCGACGCCGGTGGTCGTTCCGGCTACTGATCGTCCGGCCGTTCGACCCCGGACGTCCCGGTGTCGGCCTCAGGCGACGCGGCCCGGCACCGGGACCCAGGTCGTACCATCGCGGCATGAGCCTTGTGGATGCCGACGGCGAAACTGCGGTGGGTCGGGGCGACGGCGGCGGTGACGGTGAGATCCGGTCGATCCTGGACCGGGCCGCCGAGGGCGGCCGCATCTCGCCCAAGGAGGCACTGCTCCTCTACACCCGGGCCCCCCTGCACGCACTCGGCAAGGCGGCAGACACGGTGCGCCGCCGCCGGTATCCCGACGGCATCGCCACCTACATCATCGACCGTAACATCAACTACACGAACATCTGCGTGACGGCCTGCCGGTTCTGCGCGTTCTACCGGGCGCCGAAGCACGCTGAGGGCTGGGTCCGCGATGTCGACGACATCGTCGCCAAGTGCGGCGAGGCCGTGGAGCTCGGGGCCACCCAGATCATGCTGCAGGGTGGCCACAATCCCGACTTCGGCATCGAGTGGTACGAGCAGGTGTTCGGCGCGATCAAGGCGGCCTACCCGCAGCTCGCCCTGCATTCGCTGGGCGCCAGCGAGGTCGTGCACATCGCCCGCACGTCCGGCCTGACCTTCCCCGAGGTCATCACCCGGCTGCGCGATGCGGGCCTGGACAGCTTCGCTGGCGCCGGCGCGGAGATCCTCACCGAACGCCCCCGGCACGCCATCGCCCCGCTCAAGGAGCCCGGCCACGTCTGGCTGTCGGTGATGGAGACCGCGCACACCCTCGGCCTGGAATCGACCGCCACGTTCATGATAGGCACCGGAGAGACGAACGCCGAGCGCATCGAGCACCTGCGAATGATCCGGGATGTGCAGGATCGCACCGGCGGCTTCCGCTCGTTCATCCCGTGGACGTACCAGCCGGAGAACAACCATCTCGGCGGGCGCACCCAGGCCACGAGGCTGGAGTACCTGCGCCTCGTCGCCGTCGCCCGGCTGTTCTTCGACAACATCGCCCACCTGCAGGGCTCGTGGCTGACGACCGGCGAGGAGGTCGGCCAGCTCACCCTGCACATGGGCGCCGACGACCTCGGTTCGGTGATGCTGGAGGAGAACGTCGTCTCCTCCGCCGGCGCCCGTCACCGCACCAACCGCTCCGAGCTCATCTCCCTGATCCGTACCGCCGGCCGCATTCCCGCGCAGCGCGACACCCTCTACCGACATCTCGTCGTCCACCGCGACCCGGCGCAGGACCCGACCGATGACCGCGTTGCCTCGCACTTCTCCTCCACCGTCCTACCGCTTGTCTCGGCCACCTGAGCCGGCTGCTTCGAGGTTTCCGGCCGGCGCCTTCTGGCGGACGATCAGGAACGCCCGCTTCGAGGCCGGCGATCTTGATCCCGCTACGATCCGGGGTGTCGGCAGGCTTCCCGTCGACGCCCCGCTCTCCAAACGGGTCCGGCCTGCGCCGCCACGGACGGGACGCCATAGATTGGCCCGATGAGCGAGTCCGCCGAGTCTCCGGCCCTGGTCCCGGCGGCGACTGGGCCGAAGATCGAGCTGCATGTCCACCTGGAGGGGACGGTCCGCCCGGCGACGCTGCTGGAGATGGCGCGGCGTAACGAGGAGGCGTTGCCGTCGCGGACGGTCGAAGGCCTCACGGAGCTGTACCGCTTCCGCGACTTCAACCATTTCATCCAGGTCTGGGTCATGACGACGCACGTGATGCGGACCGAGGCCGACTTCCGCCAGATCGTCGTCGACTACGCCGCCGAGGCGGCCGCGCACGGGGCCGTCTACCTGGAGGGCATCTTTTCGCCCTGGTTCCGCGTCCAGCGCGGCGTCCGCGTCGAGGAGATCTTCAACGGCTACGCCGACGGGGCGGCCGAGGCCCGGGAGCGCTACGGCGTCGAGGTGCGCCTGACCCCGGACATCGACCGGGTGCTGCCCGTCGAGGCGGCCACCGAGGTGGCCCGCTGGGCGGCGCGTTTCGCCGAGCGTGGCGTCGTCGGCCTCGGGCTCGGCGGCCCGGAGGTCGGCCATCCGCCGGAGCCGTTCGCGCCCGCGTTCGCCCTGGCCGCGGACGCCGGGCTCGCCGCGGTGCCGCACGCGGGGGAGACCGACGGCCCGGCGTCCATCCGCGGCGCGCTCGACGCGCTCGGCGCCCGGCGGATCCGCCACGGCATCCGCGCGGTCGAGGACCCGGTGCTGCTGCGCCGCCTGGCCGACGAGGGGATCGTGCTCGACGTGTGCCCGGTGTCGAACCTGCGGACCAGCTCGGTGCCCCGACTGCGTGACCATCCGTTGCTCGCGTTGCAGGCCGCCGGGGTGGCCTGTTCACTGGCCACCGACGACCCGGCGATGTTCGGCACCGATCTCGGCGTCGAGCACGCCGTCGCCGCCGGGATCGGCGCCCGCGCCCGCGACCTGTACGCGGCCGGCGTCGCCGGGGCGCTGTGCGACGAGGCGACCCGCGACCGGCTGCGCAGCCTCGGTGCGGCCACCGACTGGGACGACGCGGAGAACGCGGCCCGTGCCGCCGCCCAGACGGCCCTCGCCCAGTTCGGCAGCGGGCCCCCCGACGGGGGACCGGCCGATGACTGATCGGCAGGGTGTGGATCGGCACGGCGTAGATCGGCACGGCGTAGATCGGCACGGTGGATCGGCAGGGTGTGGATCGGCACGGTGTGGATCGGGGTCGACGACGGGAGGGCGCGCGGTGAGCAGGGCGAGGCTGGACAAGCGGCCGCAGGAGGTCGCGGCGATGTTCGACGGCGTGGCCGGGCGCTACGACCTGACGAACGCCGTGCTCTCCGGCGGCCTCGACCGGACGTGGCGGCGGGCCACCGCCGCCGCCCTCGACCTGCGTCCGGGCCTGCGGGTCCTCGACCTCGCCGCCGGCACGGCCACCTCCTCGCGGGCCTTTGCCGAGGCCGGTGCGGACGTCGTCGCCTGCGACTTCTCCCTCGGCATGCTGCGCGCCGGCCAGCGCCGCCTCGCCGAGAAGCCCCTGGCCACCGGGCCGCGGGTGGTGCTGACCGCCGGGGACGGGCTGCACCTGCCCTTCCCCGACGCTGTCTTCGACCGCACGACGATCTCGTTCGGGCTCCGTAACGTCGCCGACACCGTGCGCTGCCTCAGTGAGCTACGTCGCGTCACTCGGCCGGGCGGCTCGCTCGTCGTCTGCGAGTTCTCCCGGCCGGTGTGGGGGCCCTGGCGGACCGTCTACCTCGAGTACCTGATGCGGGCGCTGCCGAAGGTGGCGCGCACGGTTAGCAGCAGTCCGGACTCCTACGTCTACCTGGCCGAGTCGATCCGGGCGTGGCCCGCCCAGGCCGTGCTCGCCGACCTGCTGCGCGAGGCCGGCTGGTCGCGCGTCACCTGGCGTAACCTCACCGGCGGCGTCGTCGTCCTCCACCGCGGCCACGTCCCCGACTGATCGACGCCGGCCGTGGCCCTAGCTCAGCCGGGTAGGTGCGACTCGACCCAGGTCAGGGTGCGTGACCAGGCATCGCGGGCCGATGCCGGGTGGTGGGACGCGGGGCGGGCGTCGTTGTGGAAGCCGTGCCCGGCCTCGGGATAGCGGATGATCTCGGTGGGCACGGGGGCCGCGGACGTCGCGACCCGCAGCGCCTCGACGTCCTCGACGGGGATGCTCGGGTCCTGGTCGCCGTACAGGCCGAGCCACGGCGCCTGCAGCCGCCCGGCGATCTCCAACGGGCTCGGCTCACCGAAGCTCCGGGTGCGGATCCCGTCGCCGTAGAACGTGATCGCCGCGCCGAACGGGCGGGCCACCGCGGCCTGGAAGGCGATGCTCCCGCCCAGGCAGAAGCCGACGACGGCGCAGCGGTCCAGCGCCGTCCCCTCCTCGGCGAGGAGGGGACGGCGCGGCGTCGACGTCGTCCAGCAGGTCCGTGCCGTCAAGGTCCTCGACTACTTTGATCGCCGAGGCGACGTCGTCGTAGGCGAAGACCGGCGAGCCGACGCGGTGGAACAGGTCGGGCGCGATCGCCCGCCAGCCGGCCAGGGCGAAGCGGCTACACAGTCCCTGCACATGTTCGGTGAGGCCGAACGCCTCGTGCAGGATGATGACGCCGCCGCGCGCGGGTCCGGCGGGTTCGGCGAGCGTCGCCGGGGCAGGCCCATCGGCGGTGGGGAGGACGACGGTCTCTTCGGTCATCGGATCTCTCGATTCGGAACAATGTCGCGGCGGATAGCCGGGTTCGTGCTGGATAGCCGGGTTCGTGCGGGATTGCAGTGGTTGGGCACGGGGCTGAGTCGATCGTGGCGCGCCCGTGCCGACACGTCTGATGCTATTGGTCGGATTTAGGAAACTTTGCGGCTTTTCGGGGTTAGATGACACGGCGTAGTCGAGGCGGCATGCGCTCGGGCTGGCGGTTGCGCGGGTCGGGTCAGGTTAGGTCGGGTCAGTCAGATCGGGCCGGATCGGGTCGGAATGTCGTGGCCGCCAGGTCGGGGTGGTCCCTTCCGGCTGGGGGTCGCCCACCTGGGCCGGTCGAGACCGCCCGTTCGGGCGGCGCGGTCTGGTCCGGAGGTGCCCCGCGCGGGCCGGTGGCACCGGTCCGAAGCAGCCGCCGCCCGCGGACGAGCGCCGCGTTTCGGGCGGCCAGCGGGGAACTACCCCGCACTGGCGGTGATCCCACCCGGTGGGAAGAAGGTGCCATGGGCCATTTCCGACCGTGGGCTGCATGTAGTGACCGAATTGCGATGCGTGACACGCCGGAGGGGCGGAAGTGGGTGCCATGCGCGCGACCAGCAGTCATGCAAGGAGAGGGGTCGGCATTATACGCTCGTCTAGAAGTTGCGTCAGAACGCTGCGGCGGGTCCGCGCGGGCCGGGAGGTGGAAACGGTCGCTCACGGTGGTCATTGAGTGCGCGAAGTCGACTCGTCCGGTCTTCAGAGCATCCTGGTTGGTGCGATTGGCCAGCGTAGGGCCTACACTCGCCGAGGACGCTCGTGAAGAATTTCACGAGCACTCAAGCGGAGGGTTCCGGCCGGGAGTGCTCCCGGGACGGGTGGTCGAGCAGATCCGGAGCAATGGGTGGCCATGGCGACGACAAGGACTGACGGCGCGGGCGGTGGGTCGACGACCGACGCTGACGTCATCGTGGTCGGCGCCGGCCCCGGTGGTTCGTCCGCCGCCTACCACCTGGCCAGCACCGGGTTGGACGTCCTGTTGGTCGAGAAGACGACCTTCCCGCGCGAGAAGGTCTGCGGCGACGGGCTGACTCCGCGCGCCGTGCGCAGCCTCGTCGAGATGGGCATCGACACCTCGCCCGCCGCCGGCTGGGCGCGCAACAAGGGCCTGCGCATCGTCGGCGGTGGCGTGCGGATGGAGCTGCCCTGGCCGGACCTGGCCAGCTGGCCAGGCTACGGCCTCGTCCGCCCCCGGCTGGACTTCGACGACCTGCTCGTCCGGCACGCGGTGAAGGCCGGCGCCCGGCTGCAGGAGGGCACGGCCGTCACCGGCCCGCTGATCGACGAGCGCACCGGCCGGGTCGTCGGCGTCCTGGCGCGCACCGGGCCCGACCGGGAGCCGGTGACCTATCGCGCGCCGCTGATTATCGCTGCGGACGGTAACAGCGCCCGGATCGCGTTGGCGCTCGGCATCCGTCGCCGCGAGGACCGTCCGCTCGGCGTCGCGGTCCGTCGCTACTACCGCAGCCCGCTCACCAACGACGACCATCTCGAGTCCCATCTCGAGCTGTGGGAGGGCCGGCCGCGCGAGAGCTGCCTGCTTCCCGGCTACGGCTGGATCTTCGGCGTCGGCGACGGCACCAGCAACGTCGGTCTCGGTCTGCTGAACACCACCGACGCCTTTCAGCACACCAACTACGCCGACCTGCTGCGCCGCTGGCTCGGCGCGCTGCCGCCCGAGTGGGGGTTCACCGAGGACAACGCGATCGGTCCGGTGCGCGGCAGCGCCCTGCCCATGGGCTTCAACCGCACCCCGCACTACCGCGACGGCGTGCTGCTCGTCGGCGACGCCGGCGGCATGGTCAACCCGTTCAACGGCGAGGGCATCGCCTACGCGCTGGAGTCGGGCCGGTACGCTGCCGAGGTCGCCGTGCAGGCCCTCGCCCGTGCCGAGGGGCCCGCCCGGGAACGCGCCCTCGGACACTACCCGGCGATAATCCGCACCCAGTACGGCGGGTATTACACTCTTGGCCGATACTTCGTCCAGCTCATCGGGAATCCGACCATAATGGCGCTCGGGACGAAGTACGGGCTGCCACGGCCGATGCTCATGCGTTTCGTTCTCAAGATCATGGCAAATCTCACCGACCCCCGGGGAGGGGATGCGATGGACCGGTTGATCAACGCAATGACCCGGCTCGCTCCCGCGGCCTGACGTGTTATTCGGGTCGATCCGGCGGCGTGCCGCATGGACCGGATCGACGGCTTTACGGTATATCGAACATGGCGGCGTCGGTGCTGGTGGGCCGGCGTCGGGGCGGAGTTTGACCAGCCGTCGCGGCACGCCCGGCCCGCCACCTTCTTTGCGGACAGGACTGTGGGCACGACCCGCCATCGGTTCGGCTCTCGGGGGGAGCCGGCGGGAAGGTGCAGTCGAGGCGGCGAAGTACCACCAGGCCGGGGGATCCGGGCCGGGATTAGATGAGGGCGCCCCGCTTCCGGGCGCCGTGACCAGTGGCGATAGACGTGACGAACACCGAGCGCGGATCGTTCGCGGTCCGTTCACCGGAAAGCCTTCCTCATAACATCCGGTAACACTCTTTCGAAGGAGAGGAGTTCGGCATGCTCTCGAACTACGTGCCGATCCTCGTTCTGCTGGCGATCGCGAGCCTGTTCGCGGTCGGTTCCGTCGCGGCGGGCGCGGTCATCGGCCCCCGCCGGTTCAACCGTGCGAAGATCGACGCCTACGAGTGCGGGATCGAACCCTCTCCGGCTCCGGCCGGACCGCAGCGCTTCCCGGTGAAGTACTACAACACCGCGATGCTTTTCATCGTCTTCGACATCGAGATCATCTTCTTGTTCCCGTGGGCGGTCGCCTTCGACAGCCTCGCGGTTTTCGGCCTCGGTGCGATGGCACTGTTCATGGCGACGATCTTCGTCGCGTACGCCTACGAGTGGCGTCGTGGAGGTCTGGAATGGGACTAGAGGAGAAGCTACCCGGTGGTGTGCTCCTCGGCAGCGTCGAGAAGCTCGCCAACTGGTCCCGGCGGTCGTCGCTGTGGCCGGCGACCTTCGGGCTGGCCTGCTGTGCGATCGAGATGATGTCCACCGGCGCCGGCCGCTACGACCTGTCCCGGTTCGGCATGGAGGTCTTCCGGGCCAGCCCCCGCCAGGCCGACCTGATGATCGTCGCCGGCCGGGTGAGTCAGAAGATGGCGCCCGTGCTGCGGCAGATCTACGACCAGATGCCCGAGCCCAAGTGGGTGTTGTCGATGGGGGTCTGCGCCAGTAGCGGCGGCATGTTCAACAACTACGCGATCGTGCAGGGTGTCGACCACATCGTCCCCGTCGACATGTACCTGCCCGGCTGCCCGCCGCGGCCGGAGATGCTGATGGACGCCATCCTCAAGCTGCACGAGAAGATCCTCGCCGGCCCGGTCACCGGCAGGACCCTGCACACCGAGTCCGGCTCGTCGCCGTACCCGAAGCCGATCGACGTCGCCACCGCCCGCGCCGGGCTGCCCGCCGGTGAGCTCGACACCCGCACCCTGTCCGTCAACGACCGCAAGCACTTCCGGATCCCGGCTGGCGCGCCGGTCCCCACGGATCGCGGCGCCGTTGAACCCGCCCTGGACACCCGCCGGCCCGCCGCGATCGCCCCGTCGTCGGTGTTCGGCCGGACCAAGCGGATCCCCGTCGACGCCAAGCCCGTCGACGAGTCGCGGGCCCACGGCCCCGGCCCGAGCATCGCCGACATCGGAGCGACCGATGACACCCCCTGACGGCACGCCCCCTGACGGCAAAGCTCCCGCCGGCACGCCCTCCGAGGGCACCTCCTCCGCCGGCCGGGGCGCGAATGGCGGCACGTTCGACGAGCACGGGTCTGCCGCGAACGGCGTCGGCGAGCTGGTGGGCGGCGACGGCAACGGTCTGCGACCGGGACGGCGCCACGACGCATTCGGCGCCGGCGGGTCCGGCGACACCTCCGGGTTCGGCCGCCTCGTCGCCCCGGCCCCGGTGCTGGCCGCCAGCGAGCGGCCGTTCGGTGATCCGGACGCCGACGCGGTGTATGACGCGCTCGAACGCGTCTTCCCGCAGCTCGGCGACGCCGTCGAGCGGGCCGTCGTCGACCGCGGCGAGCTGACCCTGCACGTGCGCCGCGAGGGTCTGCCGGCGCTGGCGCAGACCCTGCGTGACGATCCGGGGCTGCGCTTCGAGCTGCTGTCGTCACTTTCCGGAGTGGACTACCCGGACGACGCCACCGGCCGCCGGCTGCACTCGGTGGTCCACCTGACCTCGATGACCTACCGCCGCCGGCTGCGCCTGGAGGTCTCCGTCGCCGACGCCGATCCCACGTTGCCGAGCCTGACCTCGGTGTGGCCCACCGCAGACTGGCACGAGCGGGAGGCCTACGACCTGTTCGGCATCGTCTACACCGGCCATCCCGGGCTGACCCGGATCATGATGCCGGACGACTGGATCGGGCACCCGCAGCGCAAGGATTACCCGCTGGGTGGCATCCCGGTCGACTACAAGGGCGCCACGGTCCCGCCGCCGGACGAGCGCCGGAGCTACTCGTGATCACACACCCGGCCCTGACCGGCCGCCTGCATCCCCGAGGCGACATCCGAGGTTCGCTATGACGCCCAGCAGCACGTCGACCCCGCACACATCGACCGCCCAGCCCACCGACGGCACCGCCCAGCCCACCGACGGGTCCTCGGCGTACGAGGCCGGGTTCACTGAGTCCGCCTCCGGGCGGGTCTACACCGTCACCGGCGGCGACTGGGAGGAGATCCTCGGCGCCGGTGAACAGGACGCCGAGCGCATCGTCGTCAACATGGGGCCGCAGCACCCCTCCACGCACGGAGTGCTGCGCATCGTGCTGGAGATCGAGGGCGAGACGGTCACCGAGACCCGGCTCGTCATTGGCTACCTGCACACCGGGATCGAGAAGAGCTGCGAATACCGTACCTGGACTCAGGCGGTCACCTTCCTCACCCGCGCGGACTACCTGTCTCCGCTGTACAACGAGGCGGCCTACTGCCTGTCCGTGGAGAAGCTGCTTGGCATCACCGACGACATCCCCGAGCGGGCCACCGTGATCCGGGTGCTGGTGATGGAGCTGCAGCGCATCGCCTCGCACCTGGTGTGGCTGGCCACCGGCGGCATGGAGCTCGGCGCCACCACCGCGATGATCTTCGGATTTCGGGAGCGGGAGAAGGTCCTCGACCTGCTGGAGCTCATCACCGGGCTGCGGATGAACCACGCCTTCATCCGCCCCGGCGGCCTGGCCCAGGACCTTCCGGACGGCGCGGAGCGGGCCATCCGGGAGTTCCTCGCCGACATGCCGAAGCGGATCCGCGAGTACCACCGGCTGCTGACGGGCCAGCCGATCTGGAAGGCGCGGATGGTCGACGTCAACGTCCTCGACGCCGCCGGCTGCATCGCGCTGGGTGTCACCGGGCCGGTGCTGCGTGCCGCGGGCCTCGCCTGGGACCTGCGCAAGACCATGCCCTACTGCGGCTACGAGACCTACGAGTTCGACGTGCCGACCGCGCTGGAGGCGGACTCCTTCGCCCGCTACCTGGTGCGGCTGGAGGAGATGGGTGAGTCTCTGAAGATCGTCGAGCAGTGCCTGGACCGACTGCGGCCGGGCCCGGTCATGGTCGCCGACAAGAAGATCGCCTGGCCGGCCCAGCTGTCGATCGGCGCCGACGGGATGGGCAACTCGCTGGCGTACATCCGCAGCATCATGGGGACCTCGATGGAGGCCCTCATCCACCACTTCAAGCTGGTCACCGAGGGTTTCCGGGTGCCGCCCGGCCAGGTCTACACGCAGATCGAGTCGCCCCGCGGCGAGCTGGGCTACCACGTGGTCAGCGACGGCGGCACGAGACCGTTCCGCGTCCATGTCCGTGACCCAAGCTTCGTCAACCTGCAGGCCGTCCCGGCACTGACCGAGGGCGGCCAGGTGGCGGATGTGATCGTCGGGGTCGCTTCGGTGGACCCGGTGCTGGGGGGAGTTGATCGGTGATGGCCTTCTCGCCCGAGACCCACGCCGCCGCGGCCGAGATCATTGCGCGGTACCCCGCCGGTCGGTCCCGTTCCGCGCTGCTGCCGCTGCTGCACCTGGTGCAGGCGGAGCAGGGCTGCGTGACGACCGAGGGGGTGTCGTTCTGCGCGGACACGCTCGGCCTCACCCAGGCGGAGGTCGGCGCGGTCGCGACCTTCTACACGATGTACAAGCGGCGGCCCGTCGGCGACTACCTCGTCTCGGTCTGCACGAACCTGTCCTGCGCGCTGCTCGGCGGCGACGAAGTCTACGCCCGGGTCGCCGAGCGCCTCGGCATCGGCCACGACGAGACGACCTCGGACGGCTCGATCACCCTCGAACACGCCGAGTGCCTCGCCGCCTGCGACTACGCGCCGGTGATGACGGTGAACTACGAGTTCTACGACCAGGTCGACCCCGACTCGGCGCAGGCGATCGTCGAGGGCCTGCAGGCCGGCGAGCGCCCCGCGCCGACCCGTGGCGGGCCGCTGTGTTCGTTCGCCGAGACGTCCCGCCAGCTCGCAGGGTTCGCCGACCCGCGCCCGGCGGGCGTCGCGGGACCGGGCGTCGGCGAGCCGTCGGTCGCCGGGCTGCTGCTCGCCGAGGCCACCGGCTGGCGGGCCGACCAGGCCCCCGCGCCGCTGGTAGCCGCCACGGCGCCCACCGCGGGCCGGGGCACCGGCCCCGCCGCCCCGGCCACGGCACCTCCGGCTCCGGCGGCACCTCCGGCTCCGGTTCCGGCCTCCTCCGAGCGGAAGGGGAACTGATCGATGCCTGTCACCCCGGTCCTCACCCGGCGCTGGAACACTCCGGAGTCGTGGACGATCGACACCTACCGTCGGCTCGACGGTTACGTCGCGCTGCGCACCGCGCTGGCCGGCGATCCCGACGACCTGATCAAGCTCATCAAGGACTCGGGGCTGCGCGGGCGCGGCGGCGCAGGCTTCCCCACCGGGATGAAGTGGGGCTTTATCCCGCAGGGCGACGGCCGGCCGCACTACCTCGTCATCAACGCCGACGAGAGCGAGCCCGGCACCTGCAAGGACGCCCCGCTGATGAAGGCCGACCCGCACTCACTCATCGAGGGCATCATCATCGCGGCGTACGCGGTGCGGGCCAGCCGGGCGTTCATCTACCTGCGCGGCGAGCTGATCCACGCCGGCCGCTGGCTGCGCGCCGCGGTCGCCGAGGCGTACGCCGCCGGCTACCTCGGCCGCGACATCCTCGGCAGCGGCTTCGACCTCGAGCTCGTCGTGCACTCCGGCGCCGGCGCCTACATCTGCGGCGAGGAGACGGCCCTGCTTGACTCGCTGGAGGGCCGGCGCGGCCAGCCGCGGCTGCGCCCGCCGTTCCCGGCGACGCACGGGCTGTACGTGTCCCCGACGGTCGTGAACAACGTCGAGACGATCGCGACCGTGCCCTACATCGTCAACTACGGCGTCGACTGGTTCCGCACGATGGGCCGGGAACGCGCCCCGGGCCCGAAGATCTTCAGCCTGTCCGGCCACGTGACCCGGCCCGGCCAGTACGAGGTCCCGATGGGCACCACCCTGCGCGAGTTGTTGGAGCTGGCCGGCGGGGTGCGCGGTGGGCGCGCGCTCAAGGCCTGGACACCGGGCGGGTCATCCACCCCGATGCTCACCGCGGAGCACCTCGACGCCCCGCTGGACTTCGAGGGCATGCAGGAAGCCGGATCGCTACTCGGCACCGCGGCACTGATGATCATGGATGACACGACGGACATGCTCCGGGTCGTCCGCCGGCTCACCCAGTTCTACGCCCACGAGTCGTGCGGCAAGTGCACCCCGTGCCGGGAGGGCACGAGCTGGCTGGTGCAGATCCTGTCCCGGCTGGAACGGGGCCAGGGCGACGCCGAGGACGTCGACACCCTCGTCGACGCCTGCGACAACATCTTCGGCCGGGCGTTCTGCGCGCTGGCCGACGGGGCCACCTCCCCGATCGTCTCGGGGATCAAGTACTTCCGGGACGAGTTCATCCCGGTGAGCGCGGTGACCACGAAGCCGGACCTCACCCCCAACGCCGCGGCCGGCAACGGCTCGGCCACCACCACCCCAGGCGCCTACGCGGGAGCGCACTGACCATGACCGTCGCCCCATCCCAGCCGGCCGCGCCGGCCGCCACGGATCTCGTCCCCCTCACCATCGACGGGTTGCCGGTCAGCGTCCCCAAGGGCACGCTGATCATCCGGGCGGCGGAGCTGCTCGGGATCGAGATCCCGCGGTTCTGCGACCATCCGCTGCTCGACCCGGTCGGCGCCTGCCGGCAGTGCATCGTCGAGGTGGAGGGCCAGCGCAAGCCCGTCGCCGCCTGCACGACGACCGTCACCGCCGACATGGTCGTCAAGACCCAGCTCACCTCGCCGGTGTCCCGCAAGGCCCAGGCCGGCAACATCGAGTTCCTGCTGCTCAACCACCCGCTGGACTGCCCGATCTGCGACAAGGGCGGCGAGTGCCCGCTGCAGAACCAGTCGATGGCCAACGGCGGCGCCGTCTCCCGGTTCAAGGAGGCCAAGCGGGCCTACCCGAAGCCGCTGGCGATCTCCACCGAGATTCTGCTCGACCGGGAACGCTGCGTGCTGTGCGCCCGCTGCACCCGGTTCTCCGCGCAGATCGCCGGGGACCCGTTCATCGAGCTGTTCGAGCGCGGCGCCGCCGAGCAGGTCGCGGTCAGCGATGGGCAGCCGTTCTCGTCCTACTTCTCCGGCAACACGGTGCAGATCTGCCCGGTCGGCGCGCTCACCAGCGCCGCCTACCGGTTCCGCGCCCGCCCGTTCGACCTGGTCTCGACGCCGACGGCGTGCGAGCACTGCGCCTCGGGATGCAGCCTGCGCACCGACCACCGGCGCGGGAAGGTGATGCGCCGCCTCGCCGGCGACGACCCGGCGGTCAACGAGGAGTGGAACTGCGACAAGGGCTGCTTCGCGTTCACCTACGCCCGGTCCGCCGACCGCCTGACCACCCCGCTGATCCGCGACGACGACACCGGGCAGCTCGTCGAGGCAACCTGGTCCGAGGCGCTGGAGTACGCCGCCCGAGGCCTGGCCGAATGCCGCGACCGGCACGGCGTCGGGGTGCTCGCCGGCGGCCGGCTGACCCGCGAGGACGCCTACGCCTACGCCAAGTTCACCCGGGTGGCGCTCGCCTCCAACGACGTGGACTTCCGCGCCCGGCCGCACTCGGCGGAGGAGGAGCAGTTCCTCGGTCACGCGGTCGCCGGCACCGGCATCGGGGTGACCTACGCCGACCTGGAGGCGGCGCCGGCGGTGCTGCTCGTCGCCTTCGAGCCGGAGGAGGAGTCGCCGATCATCTTCCTGCGGCTGCGTAAGGCCGCCGACAAGCACGCCACCGCCGTGCACGCGCTCGCCCCGCTGGTCACCCGCGGGCTCGCCAAGCTCGCCGGGACGCTGGTCACCACCGAGCCCGGTGCCGAGCCGGCCGTCCTCGATGCGCTTGCCGACGCCGGTCCCGCGGCGGGTGACACCGATCCGCTCGCCGCGACGGCCCGCGCCGTGCGCGCGCCCGGCGCGGTGATCCTCGTCGGCGAGCGGGCCGGCGAGTTCCCCGGAACGCTGTCCGCCGCCCTACGCCTCGCCGGCGCCACCGGCGCCGCGCTCGCCTGGGTGCCCCGCCGCGCCGGGGATCGCGGCGCCGTCTCCGCCGGGCTGCTGCCGTCGCTGCTGCCCGGCGGCCGTCCGGTCGCCGACCCCGCCGCCCGCGCCGAGGTCGAGGCGTTCTGGGGCGGCCGGCTGCTCGGCGTGCCCGGCCGCGACACCGCCGGCATCCTCGCCGCGGCCGCCGCCGGCCGCCTCGATGGGATCCTCGTCGCCGGGGTGGACGCCGAAGACCTGCCCGACCCCGCCGCGGCGCTGGCGGCGCTGGCCCGCGTGCCGTTCTGCGTGTCGGTCGAGATACGGCGCTCGGCCATCGCCGAAGTCGCCGACGTGGTGCTGCCGGTCGCGCCGGTGGCGGAGAAGGCCGGCTCGTTCGTCGACTGGGAGGGCCGGCTGCGGCCCTTCCAGCGGGCCCTGGACACCCCGGCGCTGCCCGACGTGCGCGTGCTGCACCTGCTCGCCGCCGAGATGGGCGTCGACCTGCGGCTGCCCGACACCGGCGCGGCCGCCCGCGAGCTGCGCGATGTCGGCCGGGCCGGCGCCGCAGTCACCCGGGTGCCCGCACCGAGCGATCCCGCCGAGCCCGCCAGCGTCCCCGGCCCAGGGGAGGCGGTGCTCGCCACCTGGCATCAGCTCGTCGACGACGGCGCCCTGCTCGCCGACGAGCCCTACCTCGCCGGCACCGCCCGACCCGCCCGCGTCCGCCTGTCCGTGGCGACCGCCACCGAGATCGGGGCGGCCGCCGGGGACCTGGTGACGGTGCGCAGCGGCCGCGGGTCGGTCACCCTGCCCTGCGAGCTCACCGCCATGCCCGACCGGGTCGTCTGGGTGCCCACCCACTCGCCCGGCTCGCACGTGCGCCGCTCGCTGGCCGCCCGTGCCGGCGTCGTCGTCCGGATCGCGGCCGGCGGCACCGCCGCGCCACCCGGGAGCGCCGCGCCGCCGGTGACACCCGCGCCGCGCACGGTCGACGACGAACCCGCCGGGGGCCGGCCATGAGCTCCACCGCCGCGATCGTGCTTGCCGCCCCGGTCGACCCGGACCTGTCCAGCTTCGGCGACGACCCGTTCTGGCTGATCCTGCTCAAGGGCGTCGCGGTCTTCGCCTTCCTGCTGCTGATGACGCTGTTCTCGATCGTGTTCGAGCGCAAGGTCGTCGCGAAGATGCAGCAGCGGGTCGGGCCGAACCGGCACGGCCCGAAGGGCTGGCTGCAGAGCCTCGCCGACGGCGCCAAGCTGATGCTCAAGGAAGACCTGATCCCGGCCCTCGCCGACAAGCCGATCTTCATTCTGGCGCCGATCCTCTCGGCGATCCCGGCGTTCCTGGCCTTCGCCGTGATCCCGTTCGGCCCGGAAGTGTCGATCTTCGGTGAGCGCACCACGCTCCAGCTCGCGGACCTGCCCGTCAGCGTGCTCTACATGCTCGCCGCCGCCTCGCTCGGGGTGTACGGGCTGATCCTGTCCGGCTGGTCGAGCGGGTCGACCTACCCGCTGCTCGGCTCGCTGCGCTCGGCGGCCCAGATCATCTCCTACGAGGTGGCGATGGGCCTGTCGTTCGTCGCGGTGTTCATGTACGCGGGCACGCTGTCGACGTCCGGGATCGTGGCGAGCCAGTCGGGCCGGTGGTACATCGCGCTGGTGCCGTCGTTCGTCCTGTACTGCATCTCGATGGTCGGTGAGACGAACCGGACGCCCTTCGACCTGCCCGAGGCCGAGGGGGAACTGGTCGGCGGTTTCCACACCGAGTACAGCTCGATCAAGTTCGCGTTCTTCTTCCTCGCCGAGTACATCAACATGGTCACCGTGTCGGCGATCGCGACCACGCTGTTCCTCGGCGGCTGGCAGCCGCCGCCGATCCCGGGCCTGTCCGGCCTGGACCACGGCTGGGTGCCGATGATCTGGTTCGTCCTGAAGCTGCTGCTGTTCCTGTTCTTCTTCATCTGGCTGCGCGGGACGCTGCCCCGGCTGCGCTACGACCAGTTCATGGCGTTCGGCTGGAAGGTGCTGATCCCGGTCGGCCTGCTGTGGGTCCTGATCATCGCCACCTTCCGCGTCTACCAGAAGGACGTCGACGACCGCACGCCGTGGCTGATCGGCGTCGGGGTGGTCATCGGCGTCATGCTGATCATCGCGCTTATCGATCCCGGTGGCGCGAAGCACCAGCGGGAGCTGGAGGAGGCCGAGCGCAGCAAGCTCGCGCAGGCGCCGAGCCTCGAAAGCATCCCGTGGCCGCCCCCGCCACCCGCCGGTGCGCGCAACCGTCCGGCGGTGCCCGCGGGCACCTCGGCCAACGGGTCGTCCACCGTCATTCCCGCGGATCCCCCTCCGCGTCAGGAGAGCTGAGTCATGGGCTTCTTCGACCCCTACAAGGGCTTCGGCGTCACCTTCTCGACGATGTTCAAGAAGCCGACGACGGAGCAGTACCCGGAGCAGAAGAAGGAGACCGCGCCCCGGTTCCACGGCCGTCACCAGCTCAACCGCCACCCGGACGGGCTGGAGAAGTGCGTCGGCTGCGAGCTGTGCGCCTGGGCCTGCCCGGCCGACGCCATCTACGTCGAGGGCGCCGACAACACCGAGACCGAGCGTTACTCGCCGGGGGAGCGGTACGGCAGCGTCTACCAGATCAACTATCTGCGCTGCATCCTGTGCGGGCTGTGCATCGAGGCGTGCCCGACCCGGGCGCTGACGATGTCGAACGACTACGAGCTCGCCGACGACAGCCGTCGCGATCTGATCTTCACCAAGGAACAGCTGCTCGCCCCGCTCGCCGCCGGCATGGAGTTGCCGCCGCACCCGATGCGGCTCGGCTCCAACGAGACCGACTACTACGTGCGTGACCCCGACGCCCCACTGCCCTGGCAGGTGACCGACGAGCAGCGTACTGCCGCCGGCAGTGCCGCCGCCGGCAGTACCGCCGACGACCGGGTCGCCGAGGTGCCCGCGCACGGCGCCGGTTCGGAACGGCCGCGATGACCCACGCGACCCTGCTCGCCGCCGCGGGCGAGATCACCAGCACCTCCACCGGCGAGGCCGCGGTGTTCTGGATCCTGGCGCCGATAGCGGTGCTGGCCGCGGTCGGGATGGTGCTGGTCCGCAGCGCCGTGCACTGCGCGCTGCTGCTGGTGGCGAACCTGTTCTGCGTCGCGGTGTTCTACATGGTCCAGCAGGCGCCGTTCCTCGGCTTCGCGCAGATCATCGTCTACGCGGGCGCGATCATGGTCCTGTTCCTGTTCGTGCTCATGCTCGTCGGCGTCGACTCGTCGGACTCGCTGGTGGAGACCATCCGCGGCCAGCGGCTCGGCGCGGCGATCTTCGGGCTTGGCTTCGCCGGGCTGCTGGTCTTCCCGATCGGCTCGGCCATCGACGGCGGCAGCGCCAAGGGCCTCGACAAGGCCAACGAGGGCGGCAACGTCCAGGCGATCGGTCGGCTGCTGTTCAGCAACTACGTCTTCGTTTTCGAGGCGATCTCCGCGCTGCTCGTCGTCGCCGCGATCGGGACGATGGTGCTCGGCCACCGCGAGCGCGAGGGGGGTCGGGTCGGCCAGCGGGAGTTGATGCGCCGCCGGTTCACCGAACCCGGACGCCGGGTCACCCCGCTGCCCGGACCCGGCGTCTTCGCCCGGCACGACTCGGCCGACACCCTCGGCCTGCTGCCCGGCGGCGGTCGCGCCTCCGGCATCGGCGGCATCCCCGGCATTCCCGGGACCACCGAGGAGTCGAGCGTCACGGACCTCCCCGGCGGTCGGGCGGCATCGGATACCCCGGGTGCTCCCGGCACCCCCGGGATGTCGGACGGGAGGCCGGGGTCGGCAGGTCCCGGCGGGCCGCCGGGATCCCGCGGGCCGGACAGACCGGGCGGGCCGGGGGGTAGCACGCCGAGCGCACCGGTACCCCCGGCGCCGACGGACGGCGCCGCGGCGGACAGCGGCGCGGGTGGAGCGGAACCGGTCGATGTGAACGGCTCGGCGCTGGCGGGCGCCGGTAAGGGGGAGGAGCGGTGAATCCCGCCAACTACCTGATCCTCTCGGCGCTGCTGTTCACCATCGGCACCGTCGGGGTCCTCGTCCGGCGCAACGCGATCGTCGTGTTCATGTCGATCGAACTCATGCTCAACGCCGTGAACCTGACTCTGGTCACGTTCTCCCGGATCAACGGCACCCTCGACGGCCAGATCATGGCGTTCTTCGTCATGGTCGTCGCCGCCGCCGAGGTCGTCATCGGTCTGGCCATCATCCTCAGCATCTTCCGCACCCGTCGCTCGGCGTCGGTGGACGACGTGAACCTGCTGAAGTACTGACCTGCGACCCAGCGGCCGCGGCGCCTGGAGCGGTCATGGAAGAACGGACGAGACTGCAGTGACGCTTTATCGCCAACGACGCACCGTGGCGGGGTCGCGGTGAGGGTCGACCCGGTTCTGCTTGCGGCGACCGAACCCGGCAGCCAGCCGATCCACTACGCCGCCGCCTCCGGGGTGTTCTCGCTGTCCTGGCTGGTCATCGTGCTGCCGCTGGCCGGCGCCGCGGTGCTGCTGCTCGGGGGGCGGCGCACCGACCGGGTCGGCCACATCATCGGGACACTTACGGCGGCGGCGAGCTTTGTGCTCGGCCTGGTGCTGTTCGCCACCCTGCTCGGCCGGGACGGGGACGACCGGGCGCTGTCGCAGCACCTGTACTCCTGGATCCCGGTGAACGGCTTCGGAGTGGACGTCGGCCTGCTCGTCGACCAGCTCTCGATCGTGTTCGTGCTGCTCATCACCGGCGTCGGCACGCTGATCCATATCTACTCGATCGGCTACATGGCGCACGACCCGAACAGGCGCAAGTTCTTCGCCTACATGAACCTGTTCCTGGCATCGATGCTGCTGCTCGTCCTGGGCAACAACTTCCTGTCGCTCTACGCCGGCTGGGAGCTCGTCGGCCTGTCGTCGTACCTGCTCATCAAGTTCTGGGAGGACCGACCGGCCGCGGCCACCGCGGCGAACAAGGCCTTCTACATGAACCGGGTCGGTGACGTCGGCCTCGCCCTGGCGATCATGTTCATGTTCGCCACCGTCGGCTCGACCAGCTATGCGGACGTGTTCGGCGCCGCCGCCGCGGGCGTCATCGGTTACGGAACCCTGACCGCCATCGCGCTGCTGCTCCTGCTCGGCGCGTGCGGCAAGTCCGGCCAGTTCCCGTTGCAGGCGTGGCTGCCGGACGCGATGGAAGGCCCCACCCCGATCTCCGCGCTCATCCACGCGGCGACCATGGTCACCGCCGGGGTGTACCTGATCGTCCGGGACGGGCCGATCTTCGACGGGACGCAGGCGGCGCGCACGGTCGTCGTCATCATCGGCGCCGCGACGATCCTCATCGGCTGCGTCATCGGCTGCGCCTACGACGACATCAAGAAGGTGCTGGCCTACTCGACCGTCAGTCAGATCGGCTACATGTTCCTCGCGGTGGGCCTGGGGCCCGCGGGCTACGCGCTGGGCATCATGCACCTGGTCGCCCACGGCTTCTTCAAGGCCGGCCTGTTCCTCGGCGCCGGGTCGGTGATCCACGGGATGGACGACGACCAGGACCTGCGCCACTACGGCGGGCTGTGGCGGTACATGCCGATCACCTGGGTGACCTTCGGCCTCGGCTACCTGGCCATCATCGGCTTCCCGGGGCTGTCCGGGTTCTTCACCAAGGACCGCATCATCGAGACCGCCTTCGACAAGGGCGGGACATCCGGTTACCTGCTCGGTTCGATCGCGCTGCTCGGCGCGGGCATCACCGCGTTCTACATGACCCGGCTGTTCCTGATGACCTTCCACGGCAAGCCGCGGTGGTCGTCGGAGGGGCCGGCGGCGAAGCACCCGCACGAGTCGCCGGTGTCGATGACCGGGCCGATGGTCGTGCTGGCCGTCGGCTCGGTGTTCGCCGGCGGCCTGTTCGTCCTTGGCCACTCGTTGCAGGACTGGCTCGAACCGGTCGCCGGGACGGGTGTCGAGGGCGTGCACACGTTCTCCCCGGTCGTGCTCACCCTGCTCACCCTGGTGGTGACCGCGGGCGGTTTCGCCGGCGCCTACCTGCGCTATCAGCTGCGGCCGGTCGAGTCCGTGGCGCGGCCGGACACCGAGGTCAGCCTGGTCACCTTCGCCGCCCGGCACGACCTGTTCGCGAACACGTTCAACGAGACCGTCGCCATGCGTCCCGGCCAGTACCTGACCCGCTTCCTGGTCTGGCTGGACCTCGTCGGCATCGACGGGCTCGTGCGGGGCAGCGCTGCCGCCATCGGCGGGCTGTCCGGGCGGATGCGCCGCCTGCAGACCGGCTTCGTCCGGTCCTACGCTCTGTCGATGTTGGGAGGTGCCGTCCTCGTGGTCGGCGCACTGCTGCTGGTGAGGGCGGGCTGACGTGAACACGGTCCCCTGGTTGACGATCCTGCTCATCGTCCCGGCCGCGGCCGCGGTGGTCGTCGCCGCCCTGCCGCGGCGCCACGCGACGCTCGCCAAGCAGCTCACCCTCGCTGTCACGCTCGCGGTCCTGGTGCTCGCCGTGATCGCGACCTTCGCCTACGACCCGGACAAGGCGGGCTTCCAGTTCGGCCAGTCCTACGACTGGATCTCCACGTTCGGCATCTCCTACTCGGTCGGGGCCGACGGCATCTCGCTGGTGCTGATGCTGCTCGCCGCGCTGCTGGTGCCGGTCGTGGTGCTGTCGTCGTGGGACGAGGTCGACGGCGGTGGCGCGGGCGGTGGCCGTGTCCCCGCTCCCACGGTCGCCCCCGACCGAGGCATGCCCGGTGGGTCCGTCGGCGACGTCGGGCCCGTCGGCGACGTCGAGGGGATCGGCCCAGTCGGTGACGTCGGCGGTGGGGCGGGCGGAACCACGGCCGTGCTGGCCGCCCCGGCCCCGGCGCGGCCCGTGACGTTCCCGCCGGTCGAGACGCGGGGGGAGGCCGAGACGCCCGGTCGCCGTTCGGTGCCGGCGTTCTTCGCGCTGCTGCTCGCCCTGGAAGCCGGGATGATCGGCGTGTTCGCCGCGACCGACGTCTTCCTCTTCTACGTGTTCTTCGAAGCGATGCTGATCCCGATGTACTTCCTCATCGGCAGCTACGGCCCGGTGACCGAGCAGGCGCAACGCTCCTACGCGGCGGTGAAGTTCCTGGTCTACAGCCTGCTCGGCGGCCTGCTCATGCTCGCCGCGGTGATCGGCCTGTACGTCGTGTCCGCCGACAACCTCGGGCACGGCACGTTCGACTTCGCCACCCTGCGGCAGATGGAGATCACCCCGGGGGTGCAGAAGCTGCTGTTCCTCGGGTTCTTCGTCGCATTCGCGATCAAGGCCCCGCTGTTCCCGTTCCACACCTGGCTGCCCGACGCGGGCGCCCAGTCGCCCACCGGTGGCGCGGTGCTGCTCGTCGGCGTGCTGGACAAGGTGGGGACCTTCGGGCTGATCCGCTACTGCATCCCGCTGTTCCCGGACGGCGCGGACTACTTCGCTCCGATGGTGCTGGGCCTTGCGGTCGTCGGCATCTTCTACGGGGCCCTGCTGGCCATCGGGCAACGAGATATGAAGCGCCTGGTCGCCTACACGTCGCTCGCCCACTTCGGCTTCATCGCGCTGGGCGTGTTCGCCTTCACCAGCCAGGCCGGCACCGGTGCGGTGCTTTACATGGTCAACCACGGTCTGTCGACGGGGCTGCTGTTCCTGGTCGTCGGCTTCCTGGTGTCCCGCCGTGGCACCCGCGACGTCGGCGCCTACGGCGGCCTGGCGAAGGTGACGCCGGTGCTCGCCGGGGTCTTCCTCCTCGCCGGGCTGTCGTCGCTGGCGCTGCCCGGGACGAACAGCTTCGTCAGCGAGTTCCTCGTCCTGGTCGGCACGTTCACGGCGAACAAGCCGCTGGCGATCGTGGCGACCTGCGGCATCGTGCTCGCGGCGATCTACGTCCTGTACCTGTACCAGCGGACGATGACCGGTCCGATCGTCCACCCGGATAACAAGGTCCTGCACGATCTCAGCCTGCGCGAGAAGCTCGTCGTGGCCCCGATCGTCGCGCTTATCGTCGCCCTCGGGGTGTACCCGAAGCCGCTGCTTGACATCATTACGCCCACGGTGACGGCGACCTACGCCGACATCGGCAAGTCCGATCCGGCACCGACCCATCCAGCGGCCGCGCATCCCGGGGCTGCCCATCCCGGGGCCACGCAGCCCGTCGCCACGCAGCCCGGAGGCCATTCGTGAGCGCCGATCCGATCATCCTGCTGGCGCAGACACAGAAGATCACGCCGCCGTCGATCGAGTACTCCTCGCTGAGCCCACTGCTCATCGTTTTCGTGGTGGCGCTGGTCGGGGTGCTCGTCGACGCCTTCGCCACTCGCCGGGCGCGCCGGGTCATCCAGCCGGTCCTGGCCGGCGGTGGCTTCATCGCCGCGCTGGTCGCGGTAGCGGTGCTGCACGGCCGGCACGCGGTGCTCGCCTCGGGCGCGGTGGCGATCGACGCGCCGACGCTGTTCATGCAGGGCACGATCCTGGTCTTTGCGCTGCTGTCGGTGCTGCTCGTGGCCGAGCGCCAGCTCGACTCCTCCGGCGGCGTGATCGTCGCCTCGGCGGCGATCACGCCCGGCTCGAAGGGCTCGACCGCGCAGCAGACCTCCGCGCACATGCAGACCGAGGCATACCCGCTGATGGTCTTCTCGGTCACCGGCATGATGCTTTTCGTCGCCTCGAACAACCTGCTGGTGATGTTCGTGGCGCTGGAGATTTTGTCGCTGCCGCTGTACCTGCTGGCCGGGCTCGCTCGCCGTCGGCGCCTGCTCTCGCAGGAGGCGGCGATGAAATATTTCCTGCTCGGAGCATTCTCCTCGGCGTTTTTTCTCTACGGGGTCGCGTTCGCCTACGGGTTTGCCGGCAGCGTGGAGCTCGGCAAGGTCGCCGACGCGGTCGGTGCGGTGGGGAAGAACGACACCTACCTCTACCTCTCGCTCGGCCTGCTCGCCGTCGGCCTGTTCTTCAAGATCGGCGCAGCGCCGTTCCACTCGTGGACGCCCGACGTCTACCAGGGCTCCCCGACCCCGGTGACCGCGTTCATGGCTGCCGGGACCAAGGTCGCAGCCTTCGGCGCCCTGCTGCGCGTCTTCTACGTCGCCTTCGGCGGCCTGCGCTGGGACTGGCGGCCGGTGCTGTGGACCGTGGCGATCCTCACGATGGTCGTCGGCGCGGTGCTGGCGCTGACCCAGCGCGACATCAAGCGGATGCTGGCCTACTCGGCGGTCGCCCACGCCGGCTTCCTGCTCGTCGGGCTCGCCGGCACCAACACCGACGGCCTGCGCGGCTCGATGTTCTACCTGGTCACCTACGGCTTCACCACGATCGCCGCGTTCGCCGCGGTCTCGCTGGTACGCACCGGCGACGGCGAGGCCAGCGACCTGTCCCAGTGGCGGGGGCTCGGCCGCTCCTCGCCGCTGCTGGCCGGCACGTTCTCCTTCCTCCTGCTGGCGCTCGCCGGCATCCCGCTGACCAGCGGATTCACCGGGAAGTTCGCCGTGTTCCAGGCGGCGATCGAGGGCGACGCGACCCCGCTCGTGATCGTGGCCCTGGTGTGCAGCGCGATCGCAGCCTTCTTCTACGTGCGCGTGATCGTGCTGATGTTCTTCTCGGAGCCGCTCGCCGAGGGGCCCGTCGTGGTCACCCGACCGACCCTGACCTTCGGCACGGTCGGCATCGGCACCGTCGCGACACTTGTCCTGGGAGTAGCGCCACAGCCCCTTCTGGACCTCGCCAATACCGCGGCGACGTCTGGCTTCGTACGCTGACGGTGGTATGAGCGCTATCGGGCTGGACGTCGTGGGGATCAGGACCGATCCTGATCTGGAAAAAGCCGTGCGAGATGGGCTTGGTCAGGTGGAGAAGCTGCTACGCACATCTGTGCGCAGCGAGTTCTCCTTCGTGACCGAGACCTCGCGGCATCTCGTCGACGCGGGGGGTAAACGCTTCCGCCCGATCGTCGTGCTGCTGGCCGCACACTTCGCCGATCCGCACGCCCCCGGGGTGGTGCCGGCGGCTGTCGCGATCGAACTCACCCATCTGTCGACGCTGTACCACGACGACGTGATGGACGAGGCCCCCCGGCGCCGGGGGGCGGCGTCCGCCAACGCCCGGTGGACGAACACGGTCGCGATCCTCACCGGTGACTACCTGTTCGCCCGCGCCTCCGACATCACCGCGGACCTGGGCCCCGCGGCGACCCGGATCCTGGCCCGGACGATCGCGACCCTGTGCGAAGGTCAGATCCGCGAGACCGTCGGCCCCGCGCCCGACCAGGACCCGGTCGAGCACTACCTGCGAGTGGTCACGGAGAAGACCGCCTCGCTGATCGCCACCTCCGGCCGCCTCGGCGCCATGCTCGCCGGCGCGGACCCGGTCACCGTCGACACCCTGGCAACCTTCGGCGAGCTGTTCGGGGTGGCCTTCCAACTCTCCGACGACATCATCGACGTCGCCTCCGACCCCGCCGACTCCGGGAAGACCCCCGGCACCGACCTGCGGGAGGGCATCCCCACCCTGCCGGTCCTCTACGCGCTGCAGGCCGAGGACCGGGCCGCCGGGCGGCTGCGAGAGCTCATCAACTCGGGCTTCGCCGCCGGGGGCGGGAACCCGGATGAGGGCGTCGCCGAGGCGATCGAGCTGCTGCGTGCGCACGACGGGATGGCGCGGGCCCGCCGGGAGCTCGTGGCCTGGTCGACCCGTGCCCGGGAATGCCTGGCCCCGCTGCCGGACAACGCGGCGAAGACGGCCCTGGAGTCCCTCGCCGACTTCGTCATCGACCGCACCGGCTGAGGCGCTCCCCGGCCACGCCGCCACCCGGTCGCCCGGGAGCGGACGCCGTGTCCCGGGACAGCAGCGGGGCGGCGCACCGGGAGGGACGGCGCGGCCGCCCCGGGGACGGCGGGTGGGTCAGTGGTGAGCGGCCTGGGACGCGCTCGGCGTGCCGCTCGACCGCTGCGACGGAACCGTGGACGTCGTGGACGTGTCGTGGGTCGTGGCGGCGCCACTCGACTCGTTGAACCAGGAACCGAGCAGCGGTTCCACGTCGATCGGGGTCGGGTGGAACGGCAGCGAGCCCGTGCCCGGGGACGCGGTGGCGGCCGGCGCAGTCGCCGGGCTCGTGGCTTCGCCGCCGGCGGATTCCGACGGAGTCGCGGTGGTCGTCGGGGCTGACGTGGCGGTGGTGCCCGCCGTGGTCGCGGCGCCGGTGCTCGGCGCGATGGAGCGCAGGTCGGTCGGCCCGGTGGCGGGCTGGTCGCGTGGGATCAGCGAGATGATCGGGATCGGCGCGGTGGTGGGGCCCAGCGCGACCGTGCTGAGACCGGCCGACCGGCTGACCTGCCGCCACTCGACGAACCGGAGCCGCTCGACCCGGTACCCGCCTGATCGGCGCTCGGCGCGAGCTCGGCCCGCGGCGGCGTGCTCAGGGCGCGGTCTCGCGACGCCTGGGTCTGCGCCGCGCCGTACGCGAACGCCTCCGTGCCGCCGGTGTACTGGATCCGCGGTGCCTTACCGGCGTTCGGGACCGCCGTGCCGCCAGCCCCCCGTCGCCCCCGAAGGCCACCCCGGCGACGAGGGCTGACAGCCCGGCCAGCGAGACGGTCCCGCGCAGCAGCCGGGGCCGGTCGGCCGCGCCGGGGGCCGACGGGCATCCGGCCAGTGGTGGGCATCCTGCTGGCGGCGAAGGACGCCCCGGAGGAGGGGCTCACCACCCGAGCTGCGCCGGCGAAGTGGGAACCCCGCTCCCAGGACACGGCGCCGTGAGCGGGGGAGTCCGACCACCGCTCGTCGCGGTACCGGTCATCGTCGCCGTACTGGTCATCGTCGTCGTACCGGTACGAGTCGTCCGAGTCGTACCTTTTGTCTGCTTCGTACCGGTTGTTCGTGTCGTACCGATCATCCGTATCGTATTGGTCGTCCGTGTCGAACCGGTCATCGTCGTACCGGTCGTCGGTGTTTCCGTCGTCGGCGGCCAACCGGTCGTGTCGTGGCCAGCCCCGCCCGACGGGCGCGCGGCGCATCGGATCGGTCGGGTCCTCGCCGCGGTCGCGCTGCTGCCGGGCGGCGGCGTGGCCGTCCCAGGCCGGCGCGGATTGCCGAGCCTGGCGGGCGGTGGTGCTGACCGACAGCGGGCCGGTGAGGGTGTCGAGCTCGCCGGGTGGGGCGAACGGGGGGCGCGGTGGGATCCGCGCGGCTGCCTGGCTGCGCGGGGCGGGGCTGCGGGAATGCCGACCGGCGGAGTGGCTACCCACGGCTGCCTCCGGCGGGCAGCGGCGCTTCGGACCCGGCCAGCCGGGCACGGTTCACCCGGGAGCAGGGCAGTTGCAAACAGGCCGCCTCGGCGGCATGGACGGTGCCCACCGACGAACGCGGACTGGCCGCGGACCGCGGGCTGAGGGTTCGATGACCCCGCACTACGCCTCCGGCTGCATTGGTGTTGTGAGCCCCCCCGGGCTACACGGCACCCCCACGCGCAACATCACCTTACCCGACCTGCGCGGAGCAGCAAATACCGGACTTATCCGAAGTAACTAGTTAATTGTCGGTGCGAGGGAGATGTTCCGTGGCCGGAACGGCGCCGCCGGGAGGTCCGCGCCGTATTCTCACGGCTGAGCCGCGTCCCACCATGGCCGGCTCGGGCCGGACTCACCGGGCCTGCAGCCGGCTTTGAGGCCCCATGCCGGCCGCGCTCGGCCGGGGGTCGGTGCGCCGTGGCTCGCCGGGCTGGTGGGACAGGCGGGTCGCTGGGCGGGCGGACCGTGGGTGGCGCTTTCGGGGGTCCCCCGGCAGCTCCCCGGACGAGAATTCGGGTGCCCCCGGGGTCCCCTGGAACGCGGAAAGGCCGGGGCGGCGCCGATGCGCGCGCCCCGGCCTTCATGCCGGTCGCCTGTTAGGCCGGACCGCTCCGCTGGCGAGGTGGCCCGGGTAGTCTCCGGCGGGGACCGGACCGGGTCGTCCAGGCCGGCCGGCGAATACCGGCCGGCGGTGGCCGGGCGACCCGGTCGTCCACACCTGGGTCAGTCGATGGTCCAGGTCTCCCCGCCGGAGATCAGCGACATCAGGTCGCCGGCGCCCTGCTTTTCCCGAGCATCGCTGATCTGGGTGTTGAGTGCCTCGTCGTACGTGGGTGCGTCGACGCTGCGGAAGATCCCGATGGGCGTGACCCCGTGCGTGTCGCCGGTGAGCCGGGACAGCGCGAAGGACTGGCTCGGGTCCGCCGCGGTGGCGGCGTGCACGAGGACCCCCGGGCTGCCCGCGGGCACGACCTCCAGGCTGCCGTCATCCGCGCGGCGGATCGCCTTGTCGCCCTCGGCGCCGAAGACGAGCGGCTCGCCGTGCGCCAGCTTCAGCGTCACGTCGTCGCGGCTCGATCGGTCCTTGAGCGTGTCGAAGGCGCCGTCGTTGAAGATGTTGCAGTTCTGGAAGATCTCGACGAACGCGGTCCCAGGGTGCTCCGCTGCGGCGCGCAGCACCGAGGTCAGATGCGTCCGGTCCGAGTCGATCGATCGCCCGACGAAGGTGGCTTCCGCACCGAGCGCCAGCGACACCGGGTTGTACGGCCGGTCCAGCGAGCCGAACGGTGTCGACTTGGTGATCTTGCCGATCTCGGAGGTGGGCGAGTACTGGCCCTTGGTCAGACCATAGATCCGGTTGTTGAACATGAGGATCTTGAGGTTGACGTTGCGGCGCAGCGCGTGCAGCAGGTGATTGCCGCCGATGGACAGCGCGTCGCCGTCACCGGTGACGACCCAGACCGACAGGTCCGGCCGCGAGGTGGCGAGGCCGGTGGCGATCGCTGGCGCGCGGCCGTGGATGGAGTGCATCCCGTAGGTCTGCAGGTAGTACGGGAACCGCGAGGAGCAGCCGATCCCGGAGATGAAGGCGATGTTCTCGCGGGCGATCCCGAGCTCGGGAAGGAAGCCCTGGACGGTGGCGAGGATGGCGTAGTCACCGCAGCCCGGGCACCAGCGCACCTCCTGGTCGGAGGTGAAGTCCTTGCGGCTCTGCTGGGCCGGGGCGACCGGCACCAGGTCGAGTAGACGGTTGCTGATTCCGGTGTGATTCGTTGTGACGGTCACTGGTTGATCACGTCCTCCAAGACGCCGGCCAGCTCCGCCGCCTTGAACGGCAGCCCGCGGACCTGGTTGTAACCGATCGCATCGACAAGGAACTCGGCCCGGATCAGCGTCCGAAGCTGGCCGAGGTTCATCTCGGGGATCAGTACCTTGTCGTACGACCGCAGGATTTCCCCGGTGTTGGCCGGGAAGGGGTTGAGATGGCGCAGGTGCGCCTGAGCGACGTGGAGGCCCTTGGCGCGGACCCGCCGGCAGCCGGCTGCGATCGGGCCGTAGGTGGAGCCCCAGCCGAGCAGGAGCACACGTGCCTGCCCGGAGGGATCCTCCACCTCCAGCGGGGGGATGTCGTTCGCGATGCCGGCGACCTTGGCCGCACGCAGGCGGACCATCCGGTCGTGGTTGGCCGGGTCGTAGGAGATGTTCCCCTGGCCGTCGGACTTCTCGATGCCGCCGATGCGGTGCTCGAGGCCCGGCGTCCCGGGAACCGCCCACGGCCGGGCGAGGGTCTCCGGGTCGCGCAGGTAGGGCCAGAACTCCGGCCCCTTCGGCCCGGTGTGGTTGGGCTCGGTGGTGAAGGCGACCTTCAGGTCCGGCAGCATCTCGCGGATCGGCAGCAGCCACGGCTCGGAGCCGTTGGCGAGGTAGCCGTCGGAGAGCAGGAACACCGGCGTGCGGTACTTCGTCGCGAGCCGAGCAGCCTCGATCGCGGCGTCGAAGCAGTCCCCGGGCGAGCGGGGCGCCACGATCGGCACCGGTGCCTCACCGTTGCGGCCGAACATCGCCTGCAGCAGGTCGGATTGCTCGGTCTTGGTCGGCAGCCCGGTGGACGGCCCGCCACGCTGAATGTCGACGATGACCAGCGGCAGCTCCAGGCTCACCGCCAGACCGATCGTCTCGCTCTTGAGCGCGACCCCTGGACCTGAGGTGGTCGTGATCCCGAGCGAGCCGCCGAAGGAGGCGCCCAACGCGGCACCGATCCCCGCGATCTCGTCCTCCGCCTGGAACGTCCGCACGCCGAACCGCTTGTGCTTGCTCAGTTCGTGCAGGATGTCGGAGGCGGGGGTGATCGGGTAGGACCCGAGGAACAGCGGCAACCCGATCAACTCGCCGGCCGCCACCAGTCCGTAGGACAGCGCCAGGTTGCCGGTGATGCGCCGGTAGGTGCCGGACCTCATCCGGGCCGGGGCCACCTCGTAGGTGACGGTGAAGGACTCCGTCGTCTCGCCGTAGTTGAAGCCGGCGCGGAACGCGGCGACGTTCGCGGCGGCGATTTCCGGGTGCTTCGCGAACTTCTTCTCCAGGAAACCGACGGTGCCCTCCGTCGGCCGGTGGTACAGCCAGCTCATGAGACCGAGGGCGAACATGTTCTTCGCTCGCTCGGCCTCCTTTTTGTTGACCGAGCCGGTCCCCTCCGCGGCGTGCACCGCGTTGATGGTCATCGAGGTCAGGGGGACCCGATGCACCAGGTAGGGGTCGAGCGTGCCGTCGGTCAACGGGTCCGTCGCATAACCCGCCTTCTTGAGGTTTCCGCCCGTGAACGCATCAGTGTTGACGATGAGACTGGCACCGGGAGGCAGATTCTTGAGATTCGCCTTCAACGCGGCGGGATTCATCGCAACCAGGACGTCTGGTGCGTCACCCGGAGTGAGGATGTCGTGATCGGAATAATGTAGTTGGAATCCGGATACTCCGGCCGGGGTACCGGCTGGGGCGCGGATTTCGGCGGGAAAGTCCGGGAGCGTCGACAGGTCGTTGCCGAACGTGGCCGTCTCGCTGGTGAACTGCTCTCCGGTGAGCTGCATACCGTCGCCGGAGTCGCCCGCAAAGCGCACGACCACCCGGTCGAGCCGGCGGGTCTCCCTCTCCCTGACCTGCTCAGACACCTTCAGTAACCTCCTCGGGTACCACACCAGCCTACCGGCTGTAGCAATGGGACGCGTGTGGCGTGCCGGGCCGACCGATCGCACGCGGTGGCCCGACGATCAGACCCGAATCTGTTGATCTCGGGGTGCCCTGGCGTAGAGTGATGCCCTGTCAACTCTGTGTACGTATGCCCCCGTCCCGGCGGTCGGCTGATGCCATCCGTGTCCGGGCGGTTCGGGATGCGTCGCCTGCCGATGGGTGTGGGCGGTGCGTATTCAATGCGCTTCCGAGTGGCTTTTCGGATGGCTCCGGCCGAGCGGCCTGTCGGCGAATAGACACATTCGCAACGTGTTTCGATTACTCCATGTATGCGACTCGCTATCTTCCGTTGCCGCTGCGGTGGGAGCCGCACCACGCAGCGTATCGGGCGCGAGGCACTGGCCGGATGGTGCCGGGGTGCCATCGCGACTGGCGACTGGCGGGGGAGCAGCATCGCAGCCATGGCCTCTCGCCCCCGCCCGGTGCCGGATCGGTCGGAGCGCGACCCCGGCGGCGGCGATCGTCGGGAGACGATCGGGCTCGTCGGAGCAGGCCGGGCCGGCAGCGCCGTCGCGCTCGCCCTGGCCGCCGCGGGACACTCGGTGGTGGCGGTGAGTAGCAGGTCGGCCGTCGGCCGCGAACGTGCGGCGGGCCGGTTCCCGGGTGCGCGGATCGGCACGGTGCCGCAGGTGGTGACGCGGCTGCGGGCGGCCGAGGCGGTGCTCATCGCCGTCCCGGACGACGCGATCGCGCCGGTGACGGCCGAGCTCGTGGCCGCGGGCGCGGTGCGGGCGGGGCAGACCCTCGCGCACCTCAGCGGCCGGCACGGACTGGGGGCGCTCGCCGCCGGTTCGGCTGTGGGCGCGGCTCGGATGGCGCTACATCCGATCATGACGTTGCCCGGAACGGTGGGGGACCCGGGTGTGTTCGCCGGGGTGCCGTTCGGCATCACCGCGGACTCCGTCGCCGAGGCCCTGGCGCGGCGGCTCGTCGCGGACGTCGGCGGCATCCCGCTATCGATCGAAGATGGTAGGCGTGATCTCTATCACGCCGCGCTGGTCCTCGGTGGCAATTTCCTGACCAGCCTGACCGTGGCCGCCCGGGAAACGCTCGCGGCGGCGGGCGTCGCCGATCCGGGCGCCGCCCTCGCCCCACTGCTGCGGGCCTCCCTGGACAACGCCCTCACCCGGGGCTGGCCGGCGGCCACGGGACCGGTCCGCCGCGGCGATCTCGGCACCGTCCAGGCCCATCTGCGGGCGCTGGATGCCGCGGACCCCGCCGTCGCGGCCGTTTACCGGGCACTGGTGGCCTATACCACCGGTGGGCTCGAACGGGCCGGCCTGCTCGATGCGCCCGTGGCCGACCGGCTGCGTGCGGGCGCTGTCGCGGATCCGCCCCGGGCGGGCGGTGCCGGTGGTGCGGGCGGTGCCGGCGGTGCCGGCGATGTGGGTCGGGCTCGACGTGACGGCCAGCTGGGTGAGAGCTCGGGAGACCGCGGCAGCTCGCCGATGACCGGGGGAGGCATCGGCCACACGGTGGCCGGGAACGTTGGCCCGGAGTCCCCGCGTTGAACAGCCGTACTGGCTCGACAGGACGGACACCCGATCGCCATGCCGCACCGCCACCTCAACGGTCTGAAGACCGCGCTGCTGCTGGGCGTGCTCTCTGCCGCCATCCTGCTGGTGGGTTCGCTGTTCGGGCGGGGTGGACTGCTCATCGCCTTGGTGCTCGCGCTCGCGATGAACGGTTTCTCCTACTTCTTCTCGGATCGCATCGCCCTACAGGCAATGCGGGCCTACCCGGTCACACAGGTAGAGCAGCCCCGGCTCTACGCCATCGTCGGGGAGCTTGCCCGCAATGCCCGCATGCCGATGCCGCGGCTGTACCTGAGCCCGACCGGCTCGCCCAACGCCTTCGCCACCGGCCGCAATCCGCGCAATGCGGCGGTCTGCTGTACCGAGGGCATCATGGAACTGATGGACGATCGCGAGTTGCGCGGCGTTCTCGGGCACGAGCTCAGTCATGTGTACAATCGCGACATTCTTATCGCCTCGGTCGCCGGTGCCCTCGCCAGTGTCATCGTGTACCTGGCGAATATGGCCCAGTTCCTGGCCATCTTCGGCGGACGGGACGAGGAGAACGGGCCGGGCATCTTCGAGCTGCTGTTGCTGATGATTCTGGGGCCGGTGGCGGCGACGGTCATTCAGCTTTCCATCAGCCGATCCCGGGAGTATCAGGCCGACGAATCGGGCGCGACGCTCACCGGCGACCCGCTCGGGCTGGCCAGCGCGCTGCGCAAGCTGGAGGTGGGTGCTACTGCCCGCCCGTTGCCGCAGAACTCGAAGCTGGGCCCCGCGGCCGCGCTGATGATTGCCAATCCGTTCCGCGGCGGCGGCGTCGGCCGGCTGTTCTCGACCCATCCGCCCATGAACGAGCGGATCGCCTGCTTGGAACAGCTCGCTCGCATGAACCCGTATCGGTGACCGGCAACCGACCACGGTGTTGTCCACTCTGACGCAGCCATATTACGGTCGGGAACTCGGAGTAGAATTTTGCCGTCGCCCGCGTTTCGCGGGACGGTAGCCGGGAGCGGAAACGTCTCACGGCCACGACGGCGGCGGAGCGAACCCCCCAGGTTCCGCCGCAGGCACCCCGCCCGAAACCCCCCATCGGGCGGGGTGCGCCGTTTCCAGGTGCGGGCCTCAACGATAGTTGACGAACTGGAGCGGGACCTCGAAGTCCTCGGCCTTCAGCAGCTGGATCACCCGCTGCAGGTCGTCCCGCTTCTTCCCGGTGACTCGGAGCTGGTCGCCCTGAATCTGGGCTTGTACACCCTTTGGGCCATCGGTCCGGATCTTCTTCGCGATCGCGCGGGCTTTGTCGTCCGCGATGCCCTGCTGGACAGTCACCGACAGGCGGAACTCCTTGCCCGACGGCTTGGGCTCGTCGAACGACAGCGCCTTGAGCGAGATGCCGCGCTTGACGAACTTCTCCTGCAGGACGTCGAGTACTGCCTTGACCCGCTCATCTGTGTTCGCTATCAGCAGAATCGACTCCACGGACAGGGCGGCTGACGCGCCCGTGTCGCGGAAGTCGAAGCGGGTCCGGATCTCCTTGGCCGTCTGGTTGACGGCGTTGTCTATCTCCTGTTCGTCGACTTTGCTGACGATGTCGAAGGATGGGTCTGCCACGTGCGCGGACCTCCAGTTCGGTTCGGTGCGGGGATGTCCGGTTGAGTGAGGGTGTCGAGTTGACCACCGTACGTGGCCATCGGGGGCGGTACCCGCCCCGGGGGGTGACTACTCACCGTTGTATTCGATCGACGACCGCCTTGCAGGAGCGGTCCACCGTCCCGGTGGTCCAGCGGGACAGGTATGCTCCTCTACGAAGGCAGGTTGCCCGAGCGGCCAAAGGGAACGGTCTGTAAAACCGTCGGCTCAGCCTACGATGGTTCGAATCCATCACCTGCCACTATCCCCGGGCGTGCCCCGGGGATTCGTACGTCCGGTCAGTCCCGAAGCTTCGCTTCGGGACTGACCGCTTTCCGGGCTACGCCGCGGCTATGGGCGCTCGCCGCTCAGCGGGCCGCGGCGGCGTCCAGCTCGGCGCGGGTCAGCAGCGGGCGCAGGGTCAGGCCGAGCTCGGCCAGCCGTTCGCGCCCGCCCTCGCTGCGGTCGATCACGCAGAGCACGTCCTCGACGAGTGCGCCGTCGTCGCGCAGGACCTTCGTCGCGTCGAGCACCGCGCCACCGGAGGTGACGACGTCCTCCACGAGGACGACGCGGCGGCCGGTGACCTCGCCGCCCTCGGCGATCCGCCGGGTGCCGTACTCCTTGGCCTTCTTGCGCACGAACCGCGCGGGCAGGCCGGTGCGCTGGGAGAGCAGGGTGGCCAGGGGCACGCCGCCGAGCTCGAGCCCGGCCAGGATCTCGGTGCCCGCGGGCACGAGCCCGGTCAGGCCGTCGACGATCGCGGCGAGCAGCTCCGGGTCGGCCTCGAACAGATACTTGTCGAAGTACTCGGTGCTCGTCTTGCCCGACCGGAGCAGGAAGGTGCCGGTCAGATGGGAGGCGGCCCGGACTCGGGCGGCCAACGCCGCGTCGTCGCTCACGGGGTGCACTCTAGTGCCGGGAAACTCGACCCATCAGGGCGGAGAGGATGTCAAGGTGCCCCCATGCCGCGATCTGCCGAGGAACGTCGCCCGCCGGTTCCGCCGGTCCCGGCGGACGGCCCCGGTCCTCTGCTGTTCGTCTACGGGACGCTGATGTTCCCCGAAGTGGTCTCGACGCTGATCGGTCGGGTGCCGCCGATGGAGTCCGCCGCCGCCCTCGGACGGCGGGCCGCCCGGCTGCGTGACCGCCTCTACCCGGGGCTGGTGCGCCGGGTGGTTGTGGATCAGGTGACTCGGGAGGAGTCGCCGGCCACGGGCCAGGTGCTCGTCGGCCTCGATCCGACGGAACGTGCGGTCCTCGACGCCTTCGAGGGCTCGGCCTATGTGGCCGGCCCGCTCGTCCTGGCCGATGGTCGCCCGGCGGTCGCGTACCTCTGGCTCGACGCCGCCGAGGCAACCGCCGAGGACTGGGACGCCAGTGCGTTCGCCGGCCAGCACCTCGGCGACTACGTTCTGTGGTGCGCGGCCTGGCGGGCTCGACTGACCGATTCAGAGCTCTGAACCGCATCACCTTCGATGCAGATTCGTATCACTTTCGGCGGGCTGACCGGTTGCTCCGGCCAGCCCGTTGTCTTAGCGGTTGACCGTGGGCGGGAGCCCTTCGTCGCCGTGTCCGCCGCCGCGCGGTTCCCCCCGTCCGCCTCGGCCGGTGAATCCGCCGGAGCCTGGGCGGACGCCTGCGGTCTCCGTGGCCCGGTTGCCGACGCCCGCGCCGCGGCCGGCGGCCTCACCCACGCCGGCTCGGTCGTCCGGGTACGGCTCCTCGAAGCGGCCGTGGGCGCTGTCATAGGTGCACAGTGCGTAGATCACCAGGATGTCGATCACGATGATGATGACCGACCACACCGGGAACGCCGCCACGAAGGCGAGCTGGCCGATTGCGTTGATCGCCGCGATGGCGATGCCGGCCCACCGTGCGTAGTCATTGCGGATGTAGATACCGTAGGCGAGCGCCATCTCGACGATGCCGATCGCGATCCACAGCGCGCCCCAGAAGTTGGTGTCGGCGTAGAGGACGTTCGCGCCACCGTTGAGGTTGTTCACGACCACCGTGTAGTCGCGCAGGGCCGCGATGCCGTAGATCAGGTTGTGGAATCCGACGATGAACATGATCACGGCGGCGAAGGTGAGCCATCCGCTCAGCGGGCGAACTGCCCGATTTCCTGCCATCTCTTCCTCCCGTTCGACGTCGATGCCTCGCCCAACCGGTGAACCGCCACGCCCCGGTGAGGGGGCCACCGGGATCGGGCGGGGCACGACCTCGTGGTCGCGGCGGGTCGATACCGGCACCGTGTGGCCCGGTCGCTATTCGGTAGTCAGACAACTACCGTCCGCCGCTTAGGTGCGATACCCGTCCTGTACCGACGTCACCCCTACTGGGTTCAGCCGATGGATGGCAGCGTCGTGATCTTGTTCGTGGCGGCGTCCCAGTGCAGCCGGCCGTGCTGGAAGGTGCTCTCCCGTCCGCCCGGCACCGAGTACTCGTCGGTCGTGGGCAGGCCGAGGCTGGACGCCGAGCCGCCGAGGGTCAGGTAGGTCTGCAGGATCCGGCCGTGGACCTCGTGGGCGCCGGTCGCCGGGTGCCAGTAGATCCAGCCGCCCTGAAAACGGGCCTGCTGGGCGCCGGGTGCGCTGGCAATCTCGATGTCACTCACCGGGCGGCGCAGGAAGCTGTTCGACCCGCCGGTGCCGAGGTACTTCGTCGAGATCGGGCCATACAGCGCGTGCACCCCGGTGGCGACGGACCAGAAGGCCAGGCCGTTGCCGTACTGCTGCCAACGCCCCCCGCCGCCCGCCGGATTCTCGATCCCGACCGGGGCACCGAGGCTGGCCCGGGCCGGCCCCGCGGCCGCGTACCACTTCTCGATCTCGCTGTGGGTGCCGTCCGCCTGCGTGGTGAGCGCGCTCGACGTGCAGCACAGCACGTTCGTGTCCACGTTGCCGGCGATCCCGGGCACCGCGCCGCCCGAGGTGTACTGCCACAGCGCCCATTTCGACCAGCCGCCGGGTAGCCAGCCGGGGGTCGCCTGGTCGTTGTAGATCGCGAACCAGAACGGGTACTTCACGAAGTCGTGGGTATCCGCCATCTTCCCGGTCCAGAACGACCGGTAGGTGTAGATGATGGGGATCCGTCCCGTCTCGGACTCGACTTCCTCCAGGAACGCCCGGGTCCAGGCCGCGAGCGTCCGGGGATCGAGTCCGCCGGTGTCCTCCAGATCCAGCACGGGCGCGAGGTGGCCCGCCGTGCGCGTCAACCCGGTGACGGCGATGAAGTGCCGGGCCTGTTCCACCGCGGTCGACAGCGACTGTGCCGGGCGTGCGTAGTGGTAGGCGCCGACCACGAATCCGGCCTTTGTCGCGGCAGCGCGGTCGGCGGCGAAGAACGGGTTGGTGTAGTTCGTCCCCTCGGTGGCCTTGATGATCGCAAAGCTGAGGCCGGAGCCGTGAGCCGCGTTCCAGTCAATCGGCCCGCCACCCGGATGCTGCCACGAGGCCACGTCGACCCCGCGTGGCCACAACGGCGCGGGGGTCGCCCCCTGGGCGACGCCGGCGGTGCCGGACATGGCCAGCGTGGCGGCGGTGAGGGCGGCGACGCTCAGCAACCGTCGGGGCAGCGGTATCGCGAGCGCCGGCCTGGCCGGCCTGGCCGGGCAGGACCGGTGGCGGGGGGCGTGGCCGGCGGCGTCCGTCCGGCGAACCGGGGTGGTGCTTGAGGGGCGGATCGGCCCGGACGGCGATGCCTGGGTGGCCATCGCGGCCGGGCGATCGGATCGGGGGAACACCGTGCCGGGTGGCAGCGGGGTGCCGGGCCGGATCGGGATGCCGACAGGGCCGGCATCGCCGTCGGTGCCTCGGGTCGTCGGATACCGGCCAGGACGATGCGTCGAACGCATGGGCAACCCTCGGATGCTTGGGAGGCGACAGTCGGGGAGGCTCGTGATCCGGTTGGCCGGGCCAAGAGGGGCGCACCAACGGGTGCACCACACGCTAAGCATTCAAGGAATTACTTACAGCTATCAAGTGTAGGGGAGTCCGAGTTATTCGCTACGGACAGTTGTTCCTGCCGGCAATCTGCGCATCTTCCGGTCGGAACGGCCGTCGGGTCGGGCACGGCGGCGTGCCAGTGGGCAAGGCTGGCGATGAGGGTGTTCCGGGCATCCGGTGGCGAGCGGCGACCACTGAGGGTCGGCCCGGGGTGGCGCTCGCGTGATCGGGGACGAAACGGGCGGGGGCGCCGTCCCAACCGCGCTCACCGTCGTGTAACCTAAGCTCCGCGACCTCGCGCCCCTTTAGCTCAGTCGGCAGAGCGTCTCCATGGTAAGGAGAAGGTCTACGGTTCGATTCCGTAAAGGGGCTCCACGTTCCAGTCCTCGGGCGGGTTCGTGTCCGGGATGGGCGGTTCCGCCGGTTCTCCCGGGTAGACCTGTGGTCGGATCTCCGGGCATCCCGGAGACCATCCTGGCGGTGTAGCTCAGTCTGGCAGAGCAAGCGGCTCATAATCGCTGTGTCGCCGGTTCAAGTCCGGCCACCGCTACTATCGGGGTGCGGTGTGCCGCAGCCCCCTTAGGGGCTCGCGGCCTGCCGCGTCGCCCGATCAGTTCAGCACCCGATTCAGGAAGAGGCATCACGCCGTGGCCGCCACTGACGTCCGCCCGAAGATCACGATGGCGTGCCAGGTGTGTAAGCACCGGAACTACATCACCCGCAAGAACCGGCGTAACGACCCGGATCGCCTCGAGCTGAAGAAGTTCTGCCCGAACTGCGGCAAGCACACGGAGCACCGCGAGACCCGCTGACGATGCCCGGAGTCCCCCGGTGGGGCCACGCCGCCGTCCGCCGGATGCGCTTCGGGTTCCGTGAGCCCACTGCCATCGCGTCATCGCAACCGGCCAGGGATCGCCTTGGCCGGTTGTTCGCGTGCCGGCCCCCCGATCGGGCATGTCGCTCCGGATCGGTGGCGCCGGTTCGGTGTGTGATACCTAAGACACGTCGACCCGTCCGTCGATGGGGCAGCATGCCTGGTTCGTGGTGAGATGCTCCACGCCGTAACCGGCCCGGCACGTTCGCCGGACCGCCGGTTGCGGCATCCGGGCCTGCCGTGGACATCGAGATCGGAGCCGTGATGTCGCTCAACCAGGACTTCGTGGGACGCAGTTTCGTCTCGCCCGTCCCCTTCCAGGTCGGACGTGAGCACATCCGGCAGTTCGCCCGGGCGATCGGGGACGACAATCCGCTGTACCACGACGTGGAGGCCGCTAAGGCCGCCGGCTACTCCGATCTTGTCGCGCCGCCCACGTTCCTGGTCAACGCGATCCCCGGGGCGTTGGGGCTGCCCACCGACGATCCGGCGCTCGGGCTGGACTACGCCCTGGTCGTGCACGGCGAGCAGCGCTTCACCCTGCGCCGACCGGTGGTGGCGGGGGGCGAACTGATCACCACCTCGACCCTGACCGGCATCCGCGCGGTGGGCCGCAACGAGGTCCTCGTCACCACCTACCGCTACGACACGTCAAGTGGCGAGGAAGTCGCCGTCGGCGCGTGCACCCTGGTCTCCCGTGGTACGGCACCGCCGCGGGGATGAGCGCGCGTCCCACGGCGCCCAGCCCGAACCGGGCCGGGCGTCCGGCCGCACCCCCGGAGCTCACCGGGAGTGCCTCACTCTGGGGAGAACAACGATGACGGTGACCGTCGGCTATGACGACGTTGAGGTCGGCACCGAGCTGCCGGAACGGCTGTTCCCACTGCGGCGGGTCGATCTCGTGCGCTACGCGGGAGCGTCCGGGGACTTCAACCCCATCCACTGGAGCGAGCGGGCCGCCGCGGACGCGGGCCTGCCCGGCGTGCTCGCACACGGGATGCTGACGATGGCGACCGCCACCCGGCTCGTCACCGACTGGGCCGGGGACCCAGGCGCCGTGCTCGAGGTCGGCGTGAAGTTCTCCTCGCCCGTGGTGGTGCCGGACGACGACGAGGGCGCCTCGGTGTCGGTGCGTGGCGTCGTGGAGAAGAAGCTCGACGACAACCGGGTGGTGGTCAACCTCACCACCCGGTGCCGCGGCGAGAAGGTGCTGATGGCCGCCCGCGCCACCGTCCAGCTGAGCTGAGCTGGCCGGCACCGGAGCGGAGGGCGAGCGGCCAGTCCGTCAGGCGGCCTCGGCCAGCAGGTCGGACAGCCGGCCCACGCCCTTGACCAGGTCCTCGTCGCCGAGCGCGTAGGACAGTCGGGCGAAGCCCGGGGTGCCGAACGCCTCACCGGGGACGATGGCGACCCCGACCTCCTCCAGGATGAGCTGGCACAGCTCGGCGCTGGTCGTGGGGGTCCGGCCGCGCAGGGTTCGGCCCAGCACGCCCTGCAGCGAGGGATAGCAGTAGAACGCGCCCTCGGGCAGCGGGCAGCTCACCCCCGGGATCCGGGTGAGCATGCCATGCATCGTCAGCCGGCGGCGGTCGAAGGCGACGCGCATCTCGGCGACGGCGTCGAGGGGCCCGGTGACGGCGGCAAGCGCCGCGATCTGGGAGACGTTGGCGACGTTCGAGGTCGCGTGCGACTGCAGGTTCGCCGCCGCGGCGGTGACATCCGCCGGCCCGATCAGCCAGCCGACCCGCCAGCCCGTCATCGCGTAGGTCTTCGCGACGCCGTTGACGATGACGCAGCGCTCCGCGAGCCCCGGCACCTCCGCCAGGATCGAGGCGAACCGCGCCTCGCCGTAGACGAGATGCTCGTAGATCTCGTCGGCGAGTACCCAGATGCCGGCCTGCTCGGCCCAGCGGCCGATCTCGCGGATCTCCTCCGGCGTGTGCACGGCGCCGGTCGGGTTCGACGGCGAGTTGAACAACAGCACCTTGGTGCGCTCGGTGCGGGCCGCCTCGAGCTGCTCGACGGTCACCCGGTAGCCGGCCTGCGGCCCGGTGACGACGTCGACCGGCACGCCCCCGGCGAGTCGGATCGACTCGGGGTAGGTCGTCCAGTACGGCGCGGGCAGCAGCACCTCGTCACCAGGGTCGAGCAGCGTCGCGAACGCCTCGTAGACGGCCTGCTTGCCGCCGTTGGTCACCAGAACCTGGCTTGCGGAAACGGTGACGCCGGAGTCCCGGGCCGTCTTCTCGGCGATGGCCTGCCGTAGCTCCGGCAGGCCACCCGCCGGGGTGTAGCGGTGCATGCGGGGTTCTCTGCATGCCTTCTCCGCGGCGGCGACGATGCGGTCCGGCGTCGGGAAGTCCGGCTCGCCGGCGCCGAAGCCGACCACGTCCTGCCCCTCGGCGCGCATCGCCTTCGCGGTGGCGTCGACGGCCAGCGTCGCGGACGGGGCGATGCCGCCGATGCGGCTTGAGATCCTGCTCATAGTGCCCATGCTGCCATGGCGTCCGGATGAGCGTCGTACGCAGGCGGCCGGGATCCGGCGTCCGTGCGGACCGGCGTCGGGGTGGCCGTAGGACCCGGTTCCGCGGGTCCTACGGCCGTTGTGCCGTGAGTCCCGTGGCCGGCGTGGCGCGGGTCCCGTGGCCGGCGCGCCGCGGGTCCTGCGGACGGTGTGCGGCGGGACTCGGGACAGTGCCCGGACGGTTCCGCGCAACACCCGGTGGCCACCGTCCGGACAGCCGGCACGGGCCGGCGGGCACTCGACGCGATCAGCCCGCGCGGAGTCGGGGCGAGGAAGGGGTATGCTCGATACGCTCGGGTACCCATTGCGGTAACCGGCTCGCAGGCTGGCCTGTGCGCTATGCTTCATAAGCGCAGCGTGTGGGTCCGGCGAGGCGGCGGGGCTCCGGGTGTGTCCAAGGGGCGTGGCTCAATTGGTAGAGCACCGGTCTCCAAAACCGGCGGTTGCAGGTTCGAGTCCTGTCGCCCCTGCGCTGTTCGATGGTTGGCTGGTTTGGCGACGGAGTGGGTGGAGTTGAGTGGCGACCGATACCCGTGACGCGGCACCGCGTCCCAGGCGGGCCACGCGTACCGCGGGCCGGCGTCAGTATTGGCCACTGCAGTTCATCCGCGAGGTCATGGCGGAGCTCCGGAAGGTCGTCTATCCGGGTCGGAGCGAGCTGATCACCTATGTGTTGGTCGTGCTCGTCTTCGTCAGCGTGATGACGGCCTTCGTGGCTAGTCTCGACTTCGGGCTTACGAAGGCGGTCCTCGCGATCTTCGGCTGACGGGTCCGCCAGCCGGCGGGGTCGGGCAGTGCGGACGGACGGGTCCGGGCGGGCGACAGCCGCCGGTCCGCCGGTCGGTCGCGTCCGCCCGTTCGGTACCACGCCCGCGTAGCGCCCGCTCCGCGGAGTCCACAGCAGCACCAAGTATCCACGAGAGAAGGATCGTCCGCGTGTCCCAGTCGCCCGAGCAGGCCTCTTCCGAGCAGGGGGAGGCCCTCGCCCGTCTCGATCTCCTCGCGGCGTTCGAGCACGACGAGGTGGCGAGCACGGACGCCGGCGCCGAGCTCGACGATGCCAGCGCCGACGACACCGACGAATCGGACGTCGAGGCCACCGGTGAGACCGACGCCGATGCGGCAGCCGACGCGGCCGGTCCCCTGGCCGATGCGGGCGCCGAGCCTGCCGCGGCGGACGAGCCTGCCGCGGTCGCCGAGCCCACGAGCGCGGTGCCGGTCGCCGTGGCCGACGACACCGATGACGAGGACGACCTACGCCGCGCCATCGAGGACGCGCCGGGCGAGTGGTACGTCGTGCATTCGTACGCGGGCTACGAGAACAAGGTCAAGACCAACCTCGAGACCCGTATCTCCAGCCTCAACATGGAGGACTACATCTTCCAGATCGAGGTGCCCACCGAAGAGGTCCCGGTGGTCAAGAACGGCAAGAGGCAGCTGGTCCAGCAGAAGAAGTACCCGGGTTACATCTACGTCCGGATGGACCTGACCGACCAGTCCTGGTCCGCGGTCCGTAACACGCCGGGTGTGACCGGGTTCGTGGGGCTCACCAACCGGCCCTCGCCGCTGCGCCGCGAGGAGGTCCTGTCCATCCTCGCCCCGGCGGCCCCGAAGGAGAAGAAGGTCGAGACCGTCCGGGTCCAGGAGTTCGAGGTCGGGGAGTCGGTCACCGTCATGGACGGCCCCTTCGCCACGCTCCCGGCGACCATCAGCGAGATCAACCTCGACGCCCAGCGGCTGAAGGTGCTGGTCTCGATCTTTGGTCGGGAGACGCCCGTCGAGCTGCAGTTCAATCAGGTCGCGAAGATCTGATCCGGTCCGTAGAATCCCGGTAGGAAGACGAGCACATGCCGCCCAAGAAAAAGAAGATCACCGCGATCATCAAGCTCCAGATCAACGCCGGCAAGGCCACGCCGGCGCCGCCGGTCGGTCCCGCGCTGGGCCAGCACGGCGTGAACATCATGGAGTTCTGCAAGCAGTACAACGCGGCGACCGAGTCGCAGACCGGCAACGTCGTGCCGGTCGAGATCACCGTGTTCGAAGACCGGTCGTTCACCTTCGTCACGAAGACCCCGCCGGCCGCGCGGCTCATCCTCAAGGCCGCGGGCGTGGAGAAGGGCAGCGGGACTCCGCACCGGGACAAGGTCGCCAAGCTGACCCCGGCTCAGGTGCGCGAGATCGCCCAGACCAAGCTCCCCGACCTCAACGCCACGACGATCGAGGCGGCAGAGAAGATCATCTCGGGGACTGCCCGTTCGATGGGAATCACGGTCGGCGACTAGCCTTCCGCACCCACCCACCCAGCCACACCGGACCGACGCCGTGGGAGGGCGGTCGGTACCGCCACTCACGGCGCGGACAAGGTCCACGCCGTGGCGAGCCGGGCCGATCGTCCGCCGGCACCACGAGGAGACACCCATGAAGCGCAGCAAGGCCTACCGGGCCGCCGTCGAAAAGATCAACCCCGAGAACCTCTACAGCCCGCTGGACGCCGTCCGGCTCGCCCAGGAGACCTCGACCACGAAGTACAACGCGACCGTCGAGGTCGCCATCCGCCTCGGGGTCGACCCGCGCAAGGCTGACCAGATGGTCCGCGGCACCGTCAACCTGCCGTACGGCACCGGCAAGTCGCCGCGCGTCGCCGTGTTCGCCGCCGGTGAGAAGGCCGCCGAGGCGACCGCTGCCGGCGCCGACATCGTCGGCAGTGACGACCTGGTCGCCCGTATCCAGGAGGGATTCCTGGACTTCGACGCGACGGTCGCCACGCCGGACCAGATGGCCAAGGTCGGGCGGATCGCCCGCATCCTCGGCCCTCGCGGGCTGATGCCGAACCCGAAGACCGGCACCGTCACGCTGGACATCGGCAAGGCCGTCGCCGACATCAAGGGCGGAAAGATCAATTTCCGGGTGGACAAGCAGGGCAACCTGCACATCGTCATCGGGAAGACGAACTTCACCGACGCCCAGCTCATCGAGAACTACACGGCAGCCCTGGACGAGATCGTCCGGGTGAAGCCCTCGGCGGCGAAGGGCCGTTACCTCAAGAAGGTCACCTTCGCCACCACCATGGGCCCGGGTATCCCGGTCGACCCGAACCGCACCCGCAACCTGTCGGAGGACGGCGTTCCCGCCTGATCCCATCGTCGCGCCGGGCCCGCTCCGGCCACGCGCACGACGTCGGCCACCTTGCTTCCAGCTTTCCCGGCTTTCTTGCCCTTCCAGAGGTCTCTGTGTCCGTTTCGTCCCTCTGGAAAGGCAAGGTAAGCGGGGGAGGTCGGGGCTCGAGCTGGCCGATGAACGTGTACGTGAGATCGTCACGTACACTTGGTACGAACACGTTTTACACCGAAGACCGCTGGTCGCCGTCGTTGCCCAGGTGGGGGAGATCCCGCCCGGGGTCGAGCGACGGTCGAAGGCCCGACTGCCCCGGGCGGCCCGCGTAGGTGACGGAAGCAAGGACCGCGGCACTGTTGAGGCGGTCGGCGCTGGTGCGCCGTCCTCCCCGTCCATGTCGCTCTTCACGCCCCGTGCGCCTGCGCCGGGGCGTTCGTCGTCTCCCGGGGTTGAACGGATGGCCGGCCGATACCCCGAAGGAGCCCCATGGCGAAACCTGAGAAGACCGCCGCGGTGGCGGAGATCGCCGAGGAGTTCCGTGGCGCGACCGCCGCGGTCCTCACCGAGTACCGCGGTCTGACGGTGAGCCAGCTCACCGAGCTGCGGCGCACCCTTGGCAAGGGCGCGCGCTACGCGGTGGTCAAGAACACGCTGACCAAGATCGCGGCGGAGCAGGCCGGTGTCACCGGGATCGACGAGTTGTTCGTCGGCCCGACCGCCGTCGCCTTCGTCACCGGCGACCCGGTCGAGGCGGCCAAGGGCCTGCGCGACTTCGCCCGCGCGAACCCGGCCCTCGTGGTCAAGGGCGGCGTCGTCGAGGGCAAGGCGATGACGGCCGACGATATCCGCAGGCTTGCGGATATCGAGTCTCGCGAGGTCCTGCTGGCGAAGCTCGCCGGCGCGATGAAGGGCTCGCTGTCCGGCGCGGTCGGCCTGTTCGCCGCCCCGCTGTCGCAGGTCGCCCGGCTGGCCGAGGCGCTGCGCGAGCAGCGGGCGAGCCAGGCCGACGCCGAGGCGCCCGGCGAGCAGACGTCGGCGGCCGAGGTCTCCGCGGAGTAACCGTCCGCACCGCGGGATGACGGTGGCCGGCGACGGCTGCCGCCGCCCCTGGAGCACCCCGCGCCGGCTGGGCCGGCACGCCGAGGCCCAGCCGGCACCACCCACGAGCCACCCCGATCACCGGTCGCCCATCCGGCCGGACAAGATCATCGGCATGACGAGGAAGGAAACGCCATCATGGCGAAGCTGTCGACCGAAGAGCTGCTCGGCGCGTTCAAGGAACTGACCCTGCTCGAGCTCTCGGAGTTCGTGAAGCAGTTCGAGGAGACCTTCGGCGTGACCGCCACGGCGCCCGTCGCCGTGGCCGCGGCGCCGCTCGCCGGTGGCGCCGGCGGCGAGGCCCCGGCTGCTGAGGAGCAGGACGAGTTCGACGTCATCCTCGAGTCCGTCGGCGACAAGAAGATCCAGGTCATCAAGGAGGTCCGGGCGCTGACCAGCCTCGGGCTGAAGGAGGCCAAGGACCTCGTCGACGGGGCGCCCAAGCCCGTCCTGGAGAAGGTCGCCAAGGAGGCCGCGGAGAAGGCCAAGGCGGCCCTCGAGGGCGCCGGCGCGTCGGTCACCGTCAAGTAACACCGCCCGTCTTCCGGGGCCGGTCCGGGCCGGGCTCTGGCCCGCCGGTGCGGTCGCTCGACGCGGCCGTGGCGCATCCCGCGTGCCGGGGCACCTCCGAGGTGTCCCGGCACGCGGCGTCTGAGCCCTCGAAACGCCGAGACACGCTGCTACGTAAGCGGATGAGCAGGTCGGGTCGTTCGTGACGTTTTCCGAAGGGGGTTGACGGCCCCTGGAGATCGGAGTTCCATCATGTCGCGAACGCTCGTCGGGAAGCAGATGCGGTGCGCTACGTTCTCCCCGCGTGGTCCTGCCACGCACGTCCTTGCCAGCGGTGTGCCCTTCGGCTACACTGCTAGTTTGCGCTGCCCTTTTCGTCGCATCGGCTCCGCCGACACCGGTTTGCCGGTGAGGTCGGGCTCTCTGCGGGGGTCCGGTACGCGCCGCCTTGCGGTTCCGACCATGTCTCGGTGCCGCGCCCGCGGCGGGTTCTGGTTCGACGTGAAGGCGCGTTGGCCGTGCTGGTGCGTGGCACGGCTGTATCGCAGCCACACCGAGGACTCTGAGCAGACCTTTGCCCCTGCACCGACCCGTTTTCTCAGCGGACACCGGCGTCGCCGCGCGCTTGCGCCGCGACGGCGCTTTGGCGCGCCCGCGGTCAGCCGAACGCCTGCCGCGGCAGTCATCTGCGGTTCGGCGGACCGACGGACCAGGGACCGGCGGACTTGCTGCGGGACGAGGGCCGATTCCGGCCGCGCGACCGGCCGCCGGGACGCCCAGCGCCGCCGCGCCTGTGCGCCTCGCGGTCATCCTCTCACCGGCGGGGCACCCCCCGTCGCTGTTCCCGACAACCGTAGCGAGACACTGATCACCTGACCACACCCCCGACGGATCCTTGACGTCCGCGACGCCAGCCCGACGATCAGGCCACCCGGAAGGACCACCTTGGCCGCCTCGCGCTCTTCCTCCCGCATCTCGTTCGCTAAGATCATCGAGCCCCTCGAGGTCCCGGATCTCCTTGCTCTTCAGACGCAGTCCTTCGATTGGCTGATCGGTAGTGACGCCTGGGCGGAGCGGGTTCAGGAGGCCGTGGACTCGGGCCGGGACGATGTTCCGATCACCTCCGGTCTGGAGGAGGTCTTCGAGGAGATCTCCCCGATCGAGGACTTCTCCGGCTCCATGTCCCTGTCCTTCCGGGACCACCGGTTCGAGCCATCCAAGTACTCCGTGGAGGAGTGCAAGGACAAGGACATGACCTACTCGGCCCCGCTGTTCGTGACGGCCGAGTTCACCAACAACACCACCGGTGAGATCAAGAGCCAGACGGTGTTCATGGGCGACTTCCCGCTCATGACCCCGAAGGGCACCTTTGTGATCAACGGGACCGAGCGTGTGGTGGTCAGCCAGCTCGTCCGGTCGCCAGGGGTCTACTTCGAGCGCAGCCTGGACAAGGCGTCAGACAAGGACCTGTACTCCTGCAAGGTGATCCCATCGCGTGGGGCCTGGCTGGAGTTCGAGATCGACAAGCGGGACACCGTCGGCGTCCGGATCGACCGCAAGCGCCGTCAGTCCGTCACCGTGCTGCTCAAGGCGCTCGGCTGGGACGAGGCGCGCATCCTGGAGCGCTTCGGCGACTTCCCGTCGATGCGTATCACCCTGGAGAAGGACCACACGGCCAGCCAGGACGACGCGCTGCTCGACATCTACCGCAAGCTGCGCCCGGGCGAGCCGCCGACGCGGGAGTCGGCGCAGACCCTGCTGGAGAACCTCTTCTTCAACCCCAAGCGTTACGACCTGGCGAAGGTCGGCCGCTACAAGGTGAACAAGAAGCTCACCCTCGAGGTCGCACACGACGTCGGTGTTCTCACCGAGGATGACATCGTGCGCACGATCGAGTACGTCGTCAAGCTGCACGCGGGCGCGGACCCGTCCGAGTACGAGGTCGACGACATCGACCACTTCGGCAACCGGCGGCTGCGCACGGTCGGCGAGCTGATCCAGAACCAGGTTCGCCTGGGTCTGGCCCGGATGGAGCGGGTCGTCCGCGAGCGGATGACCACCCAGGACGTCGAGGCGATCACGCCGCAGACCCTGATCAACATCCGGCCGGTCGTCGCCTCCATCAAGGAGTTCTTCGGCACCAGCCAGCTGTCGCAGTTCATGGACCAGACCAACCCGCTGGCCGGCCTGACCCACAAGCGCCGCCTGTCGGCGCTGGGCCCCGGCGGTCTGTCCCGGGAACGGGCCGGCTTCGAGGTCCGCGACGTGCACCCCAGCCACTACGGCCGGATGTGCCCGATCGAGACGCCGGAAGGCCCGAACATTGGTCTGATCGGCTCGCTGTCGACGTTCGCGCGGGTCAACCCGTTCGGTTTCGTCGAGACGCCGTACCGCAAGGTCGTCAGCGGCCAGGTCACCGACCAGATCGACTACCTCACCGCGGACGAGGAGGACCGGCACGTCAAGGCGCAGGCCAACACGCCGCTGCTCCCCGATGGCACGTTCGCCGAGGACCGCGTGCTGGTTCGCCGCAAGGGCGGTGAGGTCGAGTTCATCCCGCCGGACGAGGTCGACTACATGGACGTCTCGCCGCGGCAGATGGTGTCCGTGGCGACCGCCATGATCCCGTTCCTCGAGCACGACGACGCCAACCGTGCGCTCATGGGCTCCAACATGCAGCGCCAGTCGGTGCCGCTGTTGCGCTCCGAGGCGCCGCTGGTCGGCACCGGGATGGAGGCCCGCGCGGCCAAGGACGCCGGCGACGTGGTCGTCTGCGTCCAGGCCGGCGTCGTCGAGGACCTCTCGGCGGACTACATCACCGTCATGCACGACGACGGCACCCGGCGCACCTACCGGCTGGCGAAGTTCCGCCGGTCCAACCAGGGCACCTGCATCAACCAGAAGCCGATCGTGTTCGAGGGGGACAGGGTCGAGGCCGGCCAGGTCATCGCGGACGGCCCGTGCACCGACAACGGCGAGATGGCGCTCGGCAAGAATCTGCTGGTCGCCTTCATGCCGTGGGAGGGGCACAACTACGAGGACGCGATCATCCTGTCGCAGCGCCTCGTCCAGGACGACGTGCTGTCCTCGATCCACATCGAGGAGCACGAGGTCGATGCCCGGGACACCAAGCTCGGCCCGGAGGAGATCACCCGCGACATCCCGAACGTCGCCGAGGAGGTCCTCGCCGACCTCGACGAGCGCGGCATCATCCGGATCGGTGCCGAGGTCTCGCCCGGCGACGTCCTGGTCGGCAAGGTCACCCCGAAGGGCGAGACCGAGCTGACCCCCGAGGAGCGGCTGCTGCGCGCGATCTTCGGGGAGAAGGCCCGGGAGGTCCGCGACACCTCGCTGAAGGTGCCGCACGGCGAGTCCGGCAAGGTCATCGGCGTGCGGGTGTTCGCTCGCGAGGACGGCGACGAGCTCCCGCCCGGCGTCAACGAGCTGGTCCGGGTCTACGTCGCCCAGAAGCGCAAGATCACCGACGGTGACAAGCTCGCCGGTCGGCACGGCAACAAGGGCGTCATCGCCAAGATCCTTCCGCAGGAGGACATGCCCTTCCTCGAGGACGGCACCCCGGTCGACATCGTGCTCAACCCGCACGGCGTGCCGCGCCGGATGAACATCGGCCAGATCCTGGAGACCCACCTCGGGTGGGTGGCCAAGACGGGCTGGCAGGTCGACACCGGCGAGGAGGAGTGGAAGGAGCGGCTGCGCGGCATCGGCGCGGACGCCGCCCCGGCCGGAACCAACGTGTCCACCCCGGTCTTCGACGGCGCTCGCGAGGAGGAGATCACCGGTCTGCTCGACTCCACCCACCCGAACCGGGACGGGGTCCAGCTCATCGGCTCCTCCGGCAAGGCCACGCTGTTCGACGGCCGCACCGGCGAGCCGTACCCGTACCCGGTGGCGGTCGGCTACATCTACATCCTCAAACTGCTGCACCTGGTCGACGACAAGATCCACGCCCGGTCGACCGGGCCCTACTCGATGATCACCCAACAGCCCCTGGGTGGTAAGGCGCAGTTCGGTGGCCAGCGGTTCGGCGAGATGGAGGTGTGGGCGCTGGAGGCGTACGGCGCCGCCTACGCCCTGCAGGAGCTGCTGACCATCAAGTCCGACGACGTCGTGGGCCGGGTCAAGGTCTACGAGGCGATCGTCAAGGGCGAGAACATTCCGGAGCCCGGCATCCCGGAGTCGTTCAAGGTGCTCATCAAGGAGATGCAGTCGCTGTGCCTCAACGTCGAGGTCCTCTCCAGCGACGGTGTGCAGATCGAGATGCGTGACACCGACGAGGACGTCTTCCGTGCGGCGGAGGAACTCGGGATCGACCTGTCCCGGCGCGAGCCGAGCAGCGTCGAGGAGGTCTGAGCGGGCGCCGGGGGCCCGGCCCATCCCGCCCCTGACCGGGCGGCGGGCTCCCGGCGGCCCGTCCGACTCCAGCGTCCCGACCGAGAAAGAGAGAGCAGGCGACAGTCTTGCTGGACGTCAACTTCTTCGACGAACTGCGCATCGGTCTTGCCACCGCGGACGACATCCGTCAGTGGTCGCACGGTGAGGTCAAGAAGCCGGAGACGATCAACTACCGCACCCTGAAGCCGGAGAAGGACGGGCTCTTCTGCGAGAAGATCTTCGGTCCGACCCGGGACTGGGAGTGCTACTGCGGTAAGTACAAGCGGGTCCGGTTCAAGGGCATCATCTGCGAGCGCTGTGGCGTCGAGGTCACCCGCGCCAAGGTGCGCCGTGAGCGCATGGGGCACATCGAGCTGGCCGCCCCGGTCACCCACATCTGGTACTTCAAGGGTGTCCCGAGCCGGCTCGGCTACCTGCTGGACCTGGCGCCGAAGGACCTCGAGAAGGTCATCTACTTCGCCGCCTATATGATCACCAAGGTCGACATCGACGCGCGGCACCGCGACCTGCCCACCCTCGAGGCCCGCATGGGTGTCGAGAAGCAGCAGCTCGAGGACAAGAAGAACGCCGACGTCGAGACCCGGCAGAAGCGGCTCGAGACCGACCTCGCGCAGCTCGAGGCCGAGGGCGCCAAGGGCGACGCGCGGCGCAAGGTCCGCGAGTCGGCCGAGCGCGAGATGCGCCAGATCCGCGACCGCGCGCAGCGCAAGATCGACGATCTGGACCGCGTCTTCGACCGCTTCAAGGGCATGAAGGTCCAGGACCTGGAGCCGGACGAGCTGCTCTACCGTGAGCTGCGCGACCGGTTCGGCCAGTACTTCGACGGCGGCATGGGCGCCGAGGCGCTGCAGCGCCGGCTCGCCGACTTCGACCTGGCCGCGGAGGCCGAGTCGCTGCGCGAGACCATCCGCAGCGGCAAGGGGCAGAAGAAGGCCCGCGCGCTCAAGCGGCTCAAGGTCGTCTCGGCGTTCCTGAACACCCGCAACTCCCCGATGGGGATGGTGCTCGACTGCGTTCCGGTGATCCCGCCGGACCTGCGGCCGATGGTGCAGCTCGACGGCGGTCGGTTCGCCACCTCCGACCTCAACGACCTGTACCGCCGCGTGATCAACCGGAACAACCGACTCAAGCGGCTGCTCGACCTCGGCGCGCCCGAGATCATCGTCAACAACGAGAAGCGGATGCTGCAGGAGGCCGTCGACGCGCTGTTCGACAACGGCCGTCGCGGCCGGCCGGTCACCGGCCCGGGTAACCGTCCGCTGAAGTCGCTGTCCGACATGCTCAAGGGCAAGCAGGGCCGGTTCCGCCAGAACCTGCTCGGCAAGCGGGTCGACTACTCTGGCCGATCGGTCATCGTCGTCGGACCGCAGCTCAAGCTGCACCAGTGCGGTCTGCCCAAGCAGATGGCGCTGGAGCTGTTCAAGCCGTTCGTGATGAAGCGCCTGGTGGACCTCAACCACGCGCAGAACATCAAGTCGGCGAAGCGGATGGTGGAGCGGGCCCGCCCGGTCGTCTGGGACGTGCTCGAGGAGGTCATCACCGAGCATCCGGTGCTGCTCAACCGGGCGCCGACCCTGCACCGCCTCGGCATCCAGGCCTTCGAGCCGCAGCTCGTCGAGGGCAAGGCCATCCAGATCCACCCGCTGGTCTGCACGGCGTTCAACGCCGACTTCGACGGCGACCAGATGGCGGTGCACCTGCCGCTGTCCGCCGAGGCGCAGGCCGAGGCCCGGATCCTGATGCTGTCGAGCAACAACATCCTCTCGCCGGCGTCCGGTCGGCCGCTGGCGATGCCCAGCCTCGACATGGTGACCGGTGTGTTCCACCTGTCGACGCTGGCCGAGGGTGCCATCGGCGAGGGTCGGGCGTTCTCCTCGGTCGCCGAGGCGCAGATGGCCTACGACGCCCACGAGATCGGGCTGCAGGCGCGGATCAGTGTCCGGTTGCGCGACACCACCCCGCCGTCGGAGTGGGTGCCGCCGGCCGACTGGGTCACCGGGGACATGTTCAACCTGGAGACCACGTTCGGCCGCTGCCTGCTCAACGAGGCGCTGCCGGAGGGCTACCCCTTCATCAACGCCCAGCTGAACAAGAAGGCCCAGGCCGCGATCGTCAACGACCTGGCCGAGCGGTACCCGAAGATCCAGGTTGCGGCGACGCTGGACGCGCTGAAGAGCGCCGGTTTCTACTGGGCCACCCGGTCCGGGGTCACCGTCGCGATCGAGGACGTCGTCGCGCCGCCGAACAAGGCCGAGATCCTCGACGACTACGAGCAGCGGGCCGATCGGGTGCAGAAGCAGTTCGACCGCGGCTTCCTGTCCGACGAGGAGCGCCGTAGCGAGCTGGTGCAGATCTGGACCGAGGCGACGAACAAGATCGCCGAGGCGATGGAGAAGAACTTCCCGCAGACCAACCCGGTCTACGTGCTGGTCAACTCCGGGGCCGCCGGAAACATGATGCAGATCCGGCAGCTCGCCGGCATGCGTGGCCTGGTCTCCAACCCCAAGGGTGAGATCATCCCGCGGCCGATCAAGGCGAACTTCCGCGAGGGCCTCACCGTGCTCGAGTACTTCATCTCGACCCACGGCGCCCGAAAGGGCCTCGCCGACACCGCCCTGCGGACCGCCGACTCCGGCTACCTGACCCGCCGGCTCGTCGACGTCAGCCAGGACGTCATCGTCCGCGAGGAGGACTGCGGCACCGAGCGCGGCATCCTCACCCGGATCGCCCGGCGCGGCGCGGACGGCGTGCTCGTGCGCGACCGTTACGCCGAGACCTCGGCGTACGCACGGACGCTGGCCTCCGACGCCGTCGACGAGCACGGCGAGATCATCGTGCCCGCCGGCACCGACGCCGGGGACGTGGCGATCGGCCAGATCATCGAGGCCGGCATCGAGTCGGTCCGGGTTCGCTCGGCGCTGACCTGCGAATCCCGGATGGGAGTGTGCGCCCAGTGCTACGGGCGTTCGCTGGCCACCGGCAAGCTGGTCGACGTCGGCGAGGCCGTCGGCATCGTCGCCGCCCAGTCCATCGGCGAGCCCGGCACCCAGCTGACGATGCGTACCTTCCACAGCGGTGGCGTCGCCGGCGACGACATCACCCAGGGCCTGCCGCGTGTCGTCGAGCTGTTCGAGGCGCGCAGCCCCAAGGGCAAGGCTCCCATCACCGAGGTCTCCGGCCGGGTGAAGATCGAGGAGACCGAGAAGACCTTCAAGGTCGTGGTGGTGCCGGACGACGGCAGCGAGGAGATCGCCTACCCGGTCTCGCGGCGTTCGCGCCTGCGGTTCCGCGAGGGCGACCACATCGAGGTCGGCAGCCAGGTCGTCGACGGTGCCGTCGACCCGCACGAGGTGCTGCGCATCCTCGGTCCGCGCCAGGTCCAGCTCCACCTGGTCGACCAGGTCCAGGAGGTGTACCGGTCGCAGGGCGTGTCGATCCACGACAAGCACATCGAGATCATCATCCGCCAGATGCTCAAGCGGGTGAACGTGCTGGAGTCCGGCGAGACCAACCTGCTGCCCGGCGAGCTGTGCGAGCGCGCGCGGTTCGAGGGGGAGAACCGTCGGGTGGTGGAGTCCGGCGGCCAGCCGGCCTCGGCCCGCCCGGTGCTGATGGGGATCACCAAGGCGTCGCTGGCCACCGAGTCGTGGCTGTCGGCGGCCTCCTTCCAGGAGACGACCCGAGTGCTCACCGACGCGGCGATCAACGCCCGGTCGGACTCGCTCGTCGGCCTGAAGGAGAACGTCATCATCGGCAAGCTCATCCCGGCCGGCACCGGCATCTCCCGGTACCGCAACATCCGGGTCGAGCCCACCGAGGAGGCGCGCGCCGCGATGTACTCCGTCGGCGCGTACGAGGACGGCGGCAGCGTGGAGTACGGCGCCTTTGGCACCGGCACCGGTCAGGCCGTCCCGCTCGACGAGTTCGACTACCGCAGCTCGGGCGACTTCCGCTGACCCTGAGTCCCTGAGTCCCTGAGCCGATCCCGCCGGCCCGGTGCCCCCTGTCCGGGGACACCGGGCCGGCGGCGTTCCCTGCCCGATGAGTTGGGGGCCTCGTGACGGACTGGGCCGAGGTCCGGCGCCTGCACACGATCTACGAGGATGACGCGGTCCTGGCGCTCGACAAGCCCGTCGGCATCTCGGTGATGGGGGAGCGTCACGACACCGACCTCGTGCGGCTCGCCGCCGACGCGGGCGAGGAGCTGTTCCCGGTGCACCGGATCGACAAGGTCACCTCGGGGGTCGTGCTGTTCGCCCGGGAACTGCGCTTCCACGGCGACCTGACCAGGCAGTTCCAACGGCGCACGGTCGACAAGCGCTACCTGGCGCTGACCCGCACCCGGAGTCTGCCCACCACCGGAACCATCGACCTGCCCCTGAGCGTGGGCCGCAAGAGCCGCGTCCGGGTGGCCGCGAACCGAGCCGACATCACCGCGTCGCGCCGTCCACCGGGAGATCCGGACGGCCCGGGCCGCGCGCGGAGTTCCAACGGTCCGGGAGCGGAGGAGGAGGAGGAGGGGTACTGGTCGGTGGCGCCGGACGCGGTCTTCGCGCACGTGCGGACCTATCCGTCGGTCACCACGTTCGTCCGGCTCTGGGAGGGCGACGAACGCACCCTGCTCGCGGCGACGCCGCGGACCGGCCGGCGCCATCAGATCCGCGTGCACCTGGCCTGGATCGGCCATCCGATCGACGGCGATCCACTGTTCGACAAGGCGCCGGCGATGCGTACCTTCCTGCACTCCTGGCGGCTTGCCTTCGACGCCGCCTGGGCCGGTGGCGCGCGCGTCGAGGTCGAGGCGCCGCCCGGCGCCGACTTCCTCGCCCCCATCGGCGACCCGCTGCCCGCCGACCTGCTCGACGACTCGCGAC
>NZ_CADCWT010000004.1 GCF_902806485.1 Candidatus Frankia alpina
CGCGTCCCCGCGCATCTGCTCGGGTGCCATCCACGCCAGGGTCCCGATCACGTGCCCGGTGCGGGTCAACGTGCTGCTGTCGCTGATGTGGGCGACGCCGAAATCGATCACCTTCGGCCCGTCCCACGCCAGCAGGATGTTCGACGGCTTCAGATCGCGGTGCACGACGCCCGCAGCATGGATGGCGACCAGTGCGTCGGCCAGCCCGACCGCGAGACCGCGGACGAGATGGTTCTCCAGCCGGCCGCGAGCCCGGACCGCCTCGGCCAGGCTGATGCCTTCGACGTACTCGGTGACCATCCACGGTGCCGGGGCGTTGGTGTCGGCGTCGAGCACGGCGGCTACCGCGTTGCCCCGCACGCGCAGCGCCGCGTGGACCTCGCGCTCGAACCTGCTGCGGAACTCGGCGTCCTCGGCGAGTTCCTCGGCGGCCACCTTCACCGCGACCGCGTGTTGTTCCGGGGTGAAGCCGAGATAGACGGTTCCCATGCCACCGGCCCCGATGCGGTTCTGCAGACGGTACGGGCCGATCTGGCGAGGGTCGTCCTCCAGCAGCGGTGTGAGCATCCTTCTCCTCACTCCACTGATCTCGCGGGTGTGGTGCGGGCACCCACCCACTCAGGGCGCTGTGAACGAAAGGGTATGTCGCTGACTGCCGTGAAGCAGACTGCACGGTAGGTCACAGATGTCCCTTCCCTTCGTCGTCGTAAGACATCCGAGCATCGCCCGGGGTGCCGCCGGTGAGCGTCTCGGTGCGGCGTGTCCTGCAACACCGCCTGCGCCCGCGCAACCGGTCAGGCCGCCACCGGCCGCAAGATGCGGACATGGACAGTGACAGCCGACCAGGACGGCAGACGTCCGCCGACTGGCGGACGAATCTGCTCGCCGGTATCACGTTGGGGCCGTCGACCGCCCCCGCGGTCAACCGCTCTGGCTGGCCGGACTACGACGGACGGCCGGCGCTTAGGTGGGGGACCGGCCTGATCGCGGGTGTGCCGGCGGTCGCCGCGGTCTGGGACTTCGCCGTCCACGGCGGCAGCTTCGGCGAGGCAGACGCCGCCGGTTTCGCGGCGGCCGCGGCCGCCGCGGTCACGAGCCGCCGTCCGCTGGTGTCGTTCCTGCGCAGCGGCGGTACCCGGCTGCAGGAGGGGGTCGCCGGGCTCGTCGGGCTGCCCCGCGCGGCCCTCGCCCTCGCGGCCCTCGACGCGGCCGGGGTCGGCCACGTCGCCATCGCCGACCAGCCGACGACCGGCGGGGTCTGGGTCACCATCGGCTCGCGCTGCGATGTGCGCTGCGCAGTGGCCGGGGCGACGGTCGGCTTCTCCGGTCCCCGCGTGGTCGCCGCGACGACCGGGACGCCGCCGCCCGCCGGCAGCCACACCGCGGCGTCCGCCCTCGCAGGCGGCCTCGTCGACGCCGCGCTCGCACCCGACGCCGTCGCGGGCTGGCTGCGCCGGGCGCTGACCGCACTGACCCCGCTGACCCCCCCAAGCCCCGAGCCGGCGACCCGGGCGCCGACGCCGACGGTCCCGCGGCCGGCGTGGGCCGGTGTGCCGGCGGGCTTCGAACAGGTGGCCGCCCGCTCCGGCTGGGAGCAGGTGACGGCGGCCCGGACCGGCGAGCGACCGGACGGGGTGGCGGTGCTGTGCGCGCTGCTGCCCGACGGGGTCGACCTCGTCGGGCCCGATCCGCTGGTCGGTGCCCGGATCGGCGCCCTTCACGGCGGTGGCGGGATGCGCGCGGTGGTCGCCGCGGTCGGGGCCCGGCGCGGCAGCGCGCCGGGCCCCGCAGGATACCGGCTGCTTGTCCGGGCCGCCCAGCTGGCGGGCAAGCTCGGCGTCGGGCTGGTGACGCTCGTCGACACCCCCGGCGCGGCCGGCGACGCGCCCGCCGAAGCCGCCGGGATCGCCGCGGCGATCGGGGACGCGATGGCGGCGGTCCTGGCCTGCCCCTGTCCAACCGTGTCAGTCGTGCTCGGCGAGGGCGGTTCGGGCGGCGCGCTCGCCGCTACGGTGACCGATATGGTTGCTATGACTGTGGACAGCTACTTTACGGCGCTCTCTCCGGAGGGCACCGCGACGACCCTGCGCATTCCGGTCGAGCAGGCGGCGGACCGGGCGGGGCTGCGCCCGACGGATCTGTACCGGCTCGGTTTCGCCGACTGCCTGCTGCCCGCCACCGGCGCAGATCAGGTGGCGCAGGCGGCCACGGGACTGCTCGCCGAGCTCGCCTGGCAGGACCCGGTGCAGCGTCGGCGACGGCGCCAGCAGCGATGGTCGGCAGAACTATGTGACAGTCTGTAATCTCTTTGTATTTCTCGGCCTGATCCCGGCGAGGTCGGGTGAACGCACACGAGCCCACCTGGCGACGGTGCGACGAAGGAGAGTGATCGAACATCGGCGAGCCGGCACCACCAGCGCCCAAGCGGGCACCGACGGCACCGGTCGCGGGGGTCTGGGGGGTCGCGAGGCCTCGCAGCCGCGCACTCGTCGCGGGTCTGCGTGCCACCGGGGACAACGCCCGCGGCCTCGCCGTCGAGGCAGCCTGGATCGCGGCCCATCTGGCCCTCTATCCGGCGAGCGCGCTGCGCCGCCAGCCGGACCGGGACGACGAACCGTACTCCCTCGACGATCTGCCCCCGCTGCAGCGTGGCCTTCAGGTCCACGCGCCCGATGCGGCGGGGACGCCGATCCTGCTCGTCCACGGGCTGGTCGACAACCGTTCGGTCTTCGTCCGCCTGCACCATCAGCTACGCCGACGGGGCTTTCGCCGGGTTCGAGCGGTCGAGTTGCCCCTGTGGACCACCACCGTCGAGGACGGCGCCCGGCTGCTCGCCGACTCGGTGACGGCCGCGGCGGGCGACGGCGGCCGCGTGCACGTCGTCGCCCATTCCCTGGGCGGACTGGTGGCCCGCTACCACGTTCAGCGAATGGGCGGCGACCGGCAGGTCGACACGCTGATCACCCTCGCCACCCCGCACGGCGGCACCCGGCTGGCCGAGCTGGTGCCCCGAGCTCTGCCCTATCCCCTGCTCGCCCAGTTACGGCCGGGCTCGCCGCTGCTGGCCGAGCTCAGCAGGCCGGCCCCGGGATGCCGGACGCGGTTCATCGCGGTCGCCGCCGGCCGGGACACGGTGGTCCGCCCGCCCCAGGCCGCGCTCGAGCATCCGGATCTGAACTCCGTGAACATCACCGTCCCCGGGCTCGGGCATCACTCGCTGGCGTTCAACGGGGCAGTGGCCCGCCAGGTTGCCGGGTGGCTTGCCGAGACGGTGCCGTCAGAGCTTCTCAACGGGGGCGTAGCGCAGCAGCAGGCGCTTGGTCCCGGCGTCGGCGCCGAAGTCGATCGTCGCCTCGGCCGAATCCCCCACCCCGCCGGTGGCGACGACGACACCGAGGCCGAAGCTGTCATGGGTCACCCGGTCGCCTTGGCTCAGTTCCAGCACGGGCCGGGCCGCCGGGCGCCCGGCGAATGGTGAGTTCGGCAGCGACCTGCGCGCCGGCCCGCTCCCCCCGCCCGTGCCCGACCCGAATCCGCCGGAGCCACCCCAGGGCCGGGCGGCCGGCTCCGGCGCCGCCTCAACGAGACGGCGCCAGTCGACCAGCGCGTCGGGCACCTCGCCGAGGAACCTCGACGGCGGGTTGTAGGCCGGCTGCCCCCAGGCACTGCGGACGACGGAACGGGTCAGATACAGCCGGGAGCGGGCCCGGGTGACCCCCACGTAGGCCAACCGGCGTTCCTCCTCCAGCTGGGTGGGGTCGCCCAGGGTCCGCAGGTGGGGGAAGACGCCGTCCTCCAGGCCGGTGAGGAAGACGACGGGGAACTCCAGGCCCTTGGCGCTGTGCAGGGTCATGAGGGTGACGACGCCATCGGAGCCGTCGTCGGTGGGGATCTGGTCGGCGTCGGCGACCAGCGAGACCTGCTCGAGGAACTCGGCGAGAGTGCCCTCTGGACTGCGCTCGGTGAACTCCTGGACGACCCCGACCAGTTCCTGGAGGTTCTCGACCCGCCCCTGGGCCTCCGCCGTGTCCTCCGCGACGAGCTCGGAAAGGTAACCGGTGCGTTCGCGGGCCGCCTCGACGACGGCCACCGGCCCGTTCGCCTCGACCGCGCGCAGCTCGGTGAGCAACGCCGTGAACTCACGCACGGCCTTCGCCGAGCGGGTGGCAATCCCCGGCACCTCACCGACGCGCTCCAGCGCCGCGGCGAAGCCGATCCGCTCGACCTCGGCGAAGCCGGCCAGCGCCGCCTCCGCCCGGTCCCCGATGCCACGCCGCGGCACGTTGAGGATGCGGCGCAGGTTCACCGTGTCGTTCGGGTTGACCAGCACCCGCAGGTAGGCGAGCAGGTCGCGGATCTCCCGACGCTCGTAGAAGCGCACCCCGCCGACGACCCGGTAGGGCAGCCCGACCCGGACGAAGATCTCCTCGAAGACGCGGCTCTGCGCGTTGGTCCGGTAGAACACCGCGACGCCCGCGGGCCGGGCCAGCCCCGCATCGGTGAGCCGGTCGACCTCCTCGGCGACGAAGGCGGCCTCGTCGTGCTCGTTGTCGGCGACGAAGCCGACGATCTTCTCTCCGTCGCCGGCATCGGACCACAGCCGCTTCGCCTTGCGCTGGTTGTTGCGCGCGATCACCCCGTTCGCGGCGGACAGGATGGTCTGGGTGGAGCGGTAGTTCTGCTCCAGCAGGATCACCGCGGCGTTGGGGAAATCCTCCTCGAACTCCACGATGTTGCGGATGTTCGCCCCGCGGAAGGCGTAGATCGACTGGTCGGCGTCGCCGACGACGCAGAGCTCCGCGGGCGGCACGGCACCCGACGCCCACGTGGCGGTCGAGACCGGTGGGTCCGCCGCCGCCGGGGCGTCGGCATCGACGTGCGCGGGCTGACCGACGAGTTCCCGCACGAGGACGTACTGGGCGTGGTTGGTGTCCTGGTACTCGTCGACCAGCACGTGCCGGAACCGGCGCCGGTAGTGCTCGGCCACGTCGGGGAATGCCTGGAGCACGTTGACCGCCATCATGATCAGGTCATCGAAGTCGAACGCGTTGGCCTGGGCCAGCCGCTGCTGGTAGGCGGCGTAGACCTCGGCGACGGTGCGCTCCTGGTGGCTGCTCGCCCGATCCCGCGCGGCCTCCCAGTCGATCAGTTCGTTCTTCAGGTTGCTGATCTGCGCGGCCAGGCCGCGCGCGGGGTGTCGCTTCGGGTCAAGGTCGAGATCCCGGGTGACCATTGTGATCAGCCGCTGCGCGTCCGCGGCGTCGTAGATGGAGAAGGAGGACCCGTAGCCGAGCCGCTTCGCCTCCGACCGCAGGATGCGCACGCAGGCCGAGTGGAACGTGCTGACCCACATCTCCCGCGCCCGCGGACCGACCAGCGCACCGACCCGCTCCCGCATCTCGGCCGCGGCCTTGTTCGTGAATGTGATTGCCAGGACCTCTCCGGGACGGACGCCGCGAGCCGCCAGCAGGTAGGCGATGCGGTGGGCCAGCACCCGGGTCTTGCCCGAACCCGCGCCCGCCACGACCAGCAGCGGCGCGCCGATGTGCACCACCGCGGCCCGCTGCTGCGGGTTGAGCCCGTCGAGCAGGCCCTCGGCGTCGAGCCGGGGCGCCCCACCGCCCGCGTCGCCGCCTGCGGGTGGGGCGAGCACCGCCGGACCGAACAGGTCATAGGGCACGCCGCCGCCGGCGCCCGCGGCCGACTCGCCGAAGGCACCGGGGGACTCACCGAACAGAGTGCTCATCAGACCTCGATCATACGTTCGACGCCGGACTGGTCGGGGCCGGGCTCGCCCGGGACACGCCGCCTCCGGACGGACCGGGCAGCGGCCCGGCCAGGGGCGGCCAGGGGCGGCCAGGGGCGGCTCATCGTGGAGCGTCACGCGGCCGCGACGTCACCGACCCGCGTATCGCCACCTTAAGGTCACCCCGGCCGCCGGCCGCCCGGCGGGCCGCCTCAGGCCGTGGTCCGCAGCCCGCCGGCATCCTCGATCGCCACCGCCGCCATCGACTTGACCCGGCTGGCCACCCCGGGATCGATGTTGCCCCCCGACAGGATCGCCACGGTCGGCCCCTGGGCCAGGCCGCCGTGGCGCAGCAGCGCCGCGACCGGCGCGGCTCCGGCCGGCTCCACGGCGAGGCCGGTCCGGCGCAGCAGCACCATCGCCTCCCAGAAGGCGGCCTCGTCCACGGTCACCACCTCGTCCACCAGCCTGGTGGCGAGCGCGAAGGTAAGCGCACCCGGCTCGCTCACGGCTATGCCGTCGGCGATCGTGCGGGCCGCCGCCGCCGGGCGGGTCGGGGCCGGCCGCCCGGACGGCCTGCTGCCGGGGATGACCGGGACGACCCGGGCCCGAGCCGAGGCACCGGGCAGGCCCGCATCCCCCGCCACGGACAGCCGGCGCCCCGCCCGCAGCGACGCGGCGAAGGCCGGCGCCAGGACCGACTGCACACCGATCACCCGCACGCCGGGCCGGCGCGCCCGCAGTGCCGCGGCGACCCCCCCGAGCAGGCCCCCACCGCCCACGCCGACCAGAACGGTGCCCAGGTCCGGCACCTGGTCGAGCAGCTCAAGGCCGATCGTGCCCTGACCGGCCACCACGGCCGGGTCGTCGAAGGGATGCACGAACAGGCGCCCGCCGCGGGCGGCGTAGTCGGCCGCGGCGGCGAGGGCGGCCTCCACCCCCCCGGGCACCTCCTCGACCCGCGCGCCCCACCGTCGGGTCCGGGCGACCTTGACCGGGTTCACCCCAGCCGGCACGAAGATCGTCGCGGGGACGCCGAAGGCGGCCGCCGCGAACGCCACCCCTTGGGCGTGGTTGCCGGCACTGGCCGCAACGACGCCCCGGGCGCGCGCTGCCGGGTCCGCGGTCGCCACCCGGTGGTAGGCGCCGCGCAATTTGAACGAGCCGGTGTGCTGCTCGTTCTCACACTTGAACCACACGGGCGTGCCGAGCGCTGCCGACAGGCCGGGATCACGCACGACCCGGGTCCGCCGCGCCACGCCGTCGAGCACCCCCCCCGCCGCCTCGATGGCCGAGACGCTCAGGTCCGCCCCACCGCCTGGGTCCGTACCGATCCCACGCTCCGCGTCGCCACCTGGACCCGGGCCTGGACCCGCGTTCACCTCCGGCGGCCCGTCGGCGCCGGGGTCCCCGCCCCCGGACGTCGGTTGGTTGTCTGCGGCTGGTGCGGTCATGAGGCCTCTCCCGGCAGCTGTGCGGCCACCTCGCCGTGACCGCGGCAACAAAAATGCCCCCCGCCGAGCAGGCGGAAGGCATGGCGCGCGGACCCGGAGCTCGGGTGCGCGCCTAGGTAATGGCCATCTGGTGCACGTTCACAGCTCTCAGCTTGCTCCGGACTTGCCAGGACGTCAAACCGGAGGCGCCCGGAGGCGGTCAGGGCCGCCGGGCCACCCCTGTCGACGGCCGGGCCTACTCCCACTCGATGGTGCCCGGGGGCTTCGAGGTGATGTCGTAGACGACCCGGTTTACCTGCCCCACCTCGTTGACGATCCGGTTGGAGATGCGTTCGAGCAGACCGTAGGGCAGCCGCGCCCAGTCTGCGGTCATCGCGTCCTCACTGGTGACCGCGCGCAGGACGACCGGGTGCCCGTAGGTGCGCTCGTCGCCCTGCACGCCGACCGACCGCACGTCCGCGAGCAGCACTGCGAAAACCTGCCAGATCTCCCGGTCCAGCCCGGCTCGGCGGATCTCGTCACGGACCACCTCGTCGGCCGCCCGGACCACGTCGAGCCGCTCGGGGGTGACCTCGCCGATGATGCGTACGGCGAGTCCCGGGCCGGGGAACGGCTGGCGCCAGACGATCTCCTCCGGCAGGCCGAGCTCCTCGCCGAGGCAGCGGACCTCGTCCTTGAACAACGTGCGCAACGGCTCGACCAGCCCGAACCGCAGATCCTCCGGCAGACCGCCGACATTGTGGTGCGACTTGATCTTCGCCGCCGTCGGGGAACCCGATTCGATCACGTCGGGGTACAGGGTCCCCTGTACGAGGTGCTCGATCGTCGCGCCCTCGGCCTCGGCGCGGGCTTCCAGCTCCCGGGCCGATTCCTCGAAGACCCGGATGAACTCCCGGCCGATGATCTTCCGCTTGCGCTCCGGGTCGGTCACGCCGGCCAACGCCGCGGCGAACCGGTCGGCCGCCTTGACGTGAACGAGATCGACGCCGGTGGACGCGACGAAGTCCCGCTCGACCTGTTCGGCCTCACCCGCCCGCAGCAGGCCGTGGTCCACGAACACACAGGTCAGGGCGTCACCGACAGCGCGGTGCACGAGCGCTGCGGCGACCGCGGAGTCAACCCCGCCGGACAGCCCGCAGATCAGCCGGCCGGAGCCGACCTGAGCGCGTACCGCCGCCACCGCCTCGTCGACGATGTTGACCATGGTCCAGGTCGGCCGGCAGCCCGCGCCCACCAGCAGGAAGTGGCGCAGCACATCGAGTCCACGTTCGCTGTGCACGACCTCCGGATGGAACTGGACGCCGTAGAGGCGGCGAGCCGGATCCTCGAAGGCGGCGACGGGCGTCGACGGGGTCGACGCCGTCACCCGGAAGCCGGGCGGGGCTGCGGTCACGGAGTCGCCGTGCGACATCCACACCTGCTGCGTGGCCGACAGGCCATCGAACAGGACGCCCGGCTCACCCACCGACAGGCGAGTCGCTCCGTACTCCGCCGTTCCAGTCCGGGCGACCGAGCCGGCCAGCGTCTGGGCCATCACCTGATGGCCGTAGCAGATACCGAGAATGGGCAGCCCGGTGTCGAACAACGCGGGGTCGACCCGAGGCGCTCCCGGCGAGTACACCGACTTCGGCCCGCCGGAAAGGATCAGCGCTGACGGTCCGCGGGCGAGGATCTCGTCCACGGGCATGTCCCACGGAACGATCTCCGAGTACACATGGCATTCCCGGACCCGCCGGGCGATCAGTTGAGCGTACTGCGCGCCGAAATCGATCACCAGCACCGTGTCATAACCGGGATGCCCCGCCGAACCCGGGCCGGCAGGGGTACCGGGCCTGGTCACCGGTACCGCCGGGGCGCTCCCAGCCGGGCCCGGGCCCCCCGGTCTCGCATCGTGACCAGCATCGCTGCGCTGCAACTCGCTCACGCTGCAAGCCTACGGACCCGGCGGCACCTGTGGGCCGGGCCCCTCGCTGGCGACCCGCTCGGCCCGGGAGGGGCCCATGAGTGCCGTTCGCGGAACGGGCGGTGCATCGCGGGGCCCGCGAAGACCGTAACGGCGGATGTCGCAGATGCCTGCTTTGCACCTTCAGTGCCACTCACTGGGACAAGCCCTACGTCACGATGGGCGCACGTTGTCGGACTTCGTGACGGTTACGCTGACGGTGACTCCGTGCGCAGTCGCCACAACTGGCACACAGCCACCAACGCGCTTACGGTAGGCGCCTTTCGGATGCCGACTTCGTACCGCTATGGTGCCTGGCAAGGGACATCAGGGCCCGATACCGAGCCATCCTGGTACGACGTGTTCCGGGAGGCTGGCGGAGAGGTTGCGAAGGTACGTGCGCAGACAACCGATGGCCAGCAGCACGGGCATCGCCGCAGACCCGGAGCCGACCTCGGCCCCGGGTTTGCCCGTGGACACCGAAGACGGCGGGCAACGCGACGATCGCCCCGCGGGGTCCGGCCTGGCGCGCCTTCGTAGCGCCGCCACTAACCCCACCAACTGGCGGGTCCGCACCAAGCTGATCGCGATTCTGGCCGTGCCGGTCGTCGCGATCCTCGTCTACTCCTCGATCGAGGCCGGCACGGTACTGACCAGCACCCGGGACGTGAACCGGATCTCGGATCTCACTGAGATCAGCCGATCCGCATCGACGCTCGCCCATGCCCTGCAAACGGAACGGACATACAGCACCGGATTCGTGGCGAGCGGCCCGGTCGGTTCCCGTGACTCCACCGCCGTCCCCTCCTCCCAGGCGAGGGTGAACGATGCCTACCAGGCCTACAAGGCGGTGGCCAACGGTCGGCGGGACTCCTTCGGCAGCGAGGTTCGTCGGGCCCTCGACGACGTCCAGACCAGGATGGACTCGCTGCCCACGAAGCGGCAGACGATCCAAAGAGTTGTCGACCCGAAAGCCGTCCAGACGGCCTTTCAGTCGATCGTCGACTCGCTGATCAGCCTGGTCCAGCTCATCCCGCAGGGAAATGACGACCTGCAGCTCGACAACGGCGTCAATACGGCCTACTTCCTCATGGCGGGGACGGAACTCCTCGCTCAGCAGCAAGCCCTCGTCTACGGCCTGCTCCGGCGGGGCAGCGACCAAACCTTCACCGAAGGTGACTATCGCGAGTTTCTCTCCGACGAGACTCAGCGGTCACGGGAGCGGGACGACCTCGAGAACGTCGCCGGGCCGGCCCAGCTGGCCCTCTACACCCCGACAATCGACTCCGAAAACAATGGCGACATCCGCAACACCCAGAATTACGTCGAGGAGATCCTGGACGCGCCCATCGGTCAGCCGCTGTCCGTCGTCACGTCGGAGAAGTGGAACCGGGCTACTCAGGAGACCATCGACACCAGTACCGACGCGGCGGACAAGCTCCTCGGGCTCGTCGACGACCGGGTCGACACCCTGCGCGGCGACATCCAGCGACGGGCGCTGCTGTCTGGGCTGCTCATCGTGCTCATCCTCGCCGCCGCCCTGCTGTCCGCGCTGATCGTGGCGCGGTCCCTGGTCCGACCGCTGCTGGCGCTGCGGACCGCGGCGCTCGACATCGCCGACCGCCGGCTGCCGGACGCCGTCCGCCGCCTGCGTGACTCCACCGATCAGGACATCGACGACTCGATCGAACCGGTCGGTATCAACACCGACGAGGAAGTCGGTGAAGTCGCCCGGGCCTTCGACGAGGTCCACCGCGAGGCGATCCGACTGGCCTCCGAGCAGGCCTCGCTGCGGAACAACGTCAACGCGATGTTCGTGAACCTCTCCCGACGCAGCCAGGGCCTGGTCGAACGCCAGCTCCGCCTGATCGACGACCTGGAGAACCGCGAGCAGGACCCCGACCAGCTGTCCAACCTCTTCAAGCTGGACCACCTCGCCACCCGAATGCGGCGGAACAACGAGAGCCTGCTGGTCCTCGCCGGCACGGACACCGCCCGCCGCTGGACGCACCCCGTGCCACTCAACGAGGTGGTCCTGGCCGCCATCTCCGAGGTGGAGCAGTACACCCGGGTGAAGCAGACCTCGGCCGCGCCGGTGTCTATCGCCGGCAACGGTGTCAGCGACGTCGTCCATCTGGTCGCCGAGCTGCTGGAGAACGCCACCTCCTACTCGCCGCCGGTCACCGAGGTGCTGGTGACCAGTCATTCGCTCGGCCCCGGCGCCGGCGCGATGATCGAGATCGAGGACCGAGGCATCGGCATGCCGGCCAAGGAGCTCGAGCGGGTCAACGAGCGACTGGCCAACCCCCCGGTCGTCGACGTGTCGGTGTCGCGGACGATGGGTCTGTTCGCGGTCGGCCGGCTGGCCGGCCGGCACGGCATTCGCGTCCAGCTGCGTGAATCGGCCTCGGGCGGTATCACCGCCGTCGTCCGGCTGCCCGCGAAGCTGGTCACCGGCGACAGCGCCGCCGGCACCGGGCCCGGCCGTCCCCCGGCTCTGAACCGGCCCGCGGCCACGCCGGCGATCGGCGGACCCGGCGGCGGGCGGCCCCCCGAGCGACCGAGTAACGGCGTCACGTCCGACCGCACGAACGGCGCGCCGACCCCGGCGGGCAGCCCCGCGAACAACGGGATGAGCAACGGGCACCGGCCTGTCTCGGAGCCCGCGGCGCGGGAGAACATCTTCGATGACTCCAGCGGTCCGCGGCGCTTCCCCAACACCGGTCCGTTTCCGCTAACCGGCCCACTGGCCGCACAGCTCGGCTCCGATCGCACCGGACCAATGCCCACCGCGGACCGCCGTGATTTCGGCCTGGAGGATTTCTCCCCCGGCCTGGACAACGACCGCGACGAACACGACGACGACACCGGCGGCACGGCGGCGCCCCCGTCGCACAGGATCGACGGCGGCACCTCGCCTCGGGCCACCCAGTTCCCGGGCACCTCCCCGCAGGACCGGGCGTCCGCCGGCCCCGCCGACGCCGACCCACGGGAGTTCGACAGCCAGGAGATCGATCTCGACGCCCTGCCCGGCCACGGCACCGAGCCACGCGGCCGAGCCGAGACGCCGCCCAGCGGCCCCGCTGTCGGCGGCACGGCTCCCGGCGGAGTCACTCCAGACACCGAGTCCATCGACCGGCGCGGTCCGGCCAGGCGTGAGCAGCCCGCACCGGATGTGACGAGTCCCGTCTCGTTCGGGGACAACCGCTGGCCGACCCGCCCCCGGCCCGCGGATCACGACCCTGCGGCGGGTGAACAGTCCGAAACGGTGCCGAAGCTCCCCATCCGGGAGCGCCCGAACCTCCGGGACCTCGCCGATCTCGACGCCATCCGCCCGCCGGTCGAGCCGACCAGCCCCCGCGCGGGCAATGTGTTCGCCCGCGCCGAGGACCGCCCCGATCCACAGGCGCGGCCGCGCCCCGAGGCCGCCACCGGAACGCAGTCACCAACCCGCCCGCAGACACAGACCGGACCACAGTCGCGGACTGCTCCCGGCCGCGTCACGGAGACGGCGCCTGCCGAGATCACCGGCGACCAGGCCCCGGCCGAGTCGGACACCGACGACGTCGAGACCTCGCCGATCTTCGACTCCGTGTCGGCGTGGTTCCAGCGCCGAACGCCAGCCGACGCGGCATCGGCCCAGCGCCAGGCCCCCGCAGCGGCCGCGCGGGCGACCGATGAACCGGCAGCCGCCGTCTCGGCCGCACAGCCCGCCCGACCATCCCGGCGTCCCGGCATCGGCGGGGCCTTCGGGCAGCGCGGTCCGGTCCGTCCGGCCACCGAGCCCGGCGCGGGTGCCCGCCCGGTGGCCCCATCCGAGCCAACCTTCAACCCGGCACCCGTGGCCGCCTTTTCGGCACTACAGCAGCCCCCACAATCCGGTGGGCCAGCGCGACCAGGACCCGGGCAGCTGGGGACCAGCCCGCAGCACCAGCCCGCAGCGGCCCAGCACGCCGTGGTGCCCCAGTCCCACCAACCGGCGGGGCAGCCTCATCCGCCGGCACAGCACCAGTCGGCACCACAGCACCAGGCAGCACCTCAGCCGCCGGCCTCGGGAGACTGGAGCTCTCCCGGGGACGCCGGCTGGCAGGCAGCCGAGTCGTTGCGCCAGCCGAGCACCGGTGGCGTGGCGCGATCGGGCCTACCGGTGCGCGTTCCCATGACCCATCTCGTGCCCGGCAGCGCCGAACCCGCGCCAAGCCGGCGTCCCGCCGAAGCCTCGACCAGGTCTCCCGAGGCAGTCGGTGGCCGGCTTGCCAGCTTCTACCAGGGCGTGCGGCAGGGACGTGATGTCGGAGTCGACACCACGAGGAATCCTCGACGTGACGCGCAGGAGGAACGGTGACACCCGTGAGTTCTGAGGCTCAGAACCTCAACTGGTTGATCAATAATTTTGTCGATCGGGTCCCGGGTGTCGCCCACACCGTGGTGGTGTCCGCGGACGGGCTGCTGCTGGCCGTCTCCGACGGCTTTCCCCGCGACCGGGCCGACCAGCTCGCCGCGGTGGCGTCCGGGCTGGTGAGCCTGACCCAGGGCGCGGCGCGCGTGTTCGAGGCGGGCGCCGTGACGCAGAGCGTGGTCGAGATGGAACACGGTTTCCTGTTCATCATGTCGATCAGCGACGGGGCGAGCATGGCAGTACTGGCAGCACCGTCGTGCGACATCGGCCTGGTCGGGTACGAGATGGCACTGCTGGTCAGCCGGGCGAAGGATGTTCTGACCCCGGCACTGCGCGCCGAACTGCAGGGAACGCTTCCGCGGTGAATGAGCGGCAGCACAGGGAGTCAGGGTGAGTATCGATCCTGAGAACGCGCCCGGTCCGGTCGTCCGTCCCTACGCGATGACCGGCGGGCGAACTCGGTCACGTTACGAGCTCGCCATCGAGGCACTCGTCTTCACGACGCCGCTCGGCGAGGAACGGGCCCTCGGCCTCAACCTTGAGCAACAGACCATCGCCGCCATGTGCCGGCAGGTGCGATCCATCGCGGAGATCGCCGCCGGGCTCCGGGTGCCTCTGGGAGTCGCCCGCGTGCTGGTCGGCGACATGGCGGACGAAGGCTTCGTCCGCGTCCACCAGCAGCCTGGCCGCAACGAGGCACCAGATCTCGCGTTGCTCGAAAGGGTTCTCAGTGGCCTTCGAAAGCTCTGACAACAGACGGGTCAACTCCTCCGTCGCCACGACCTCGGTGAAGATCGTGGTGGCGGGAGGATTCGGCGCCGGGAAGACCACTTTCGTGGGCTCGGTGTCCGAGATTGTCCCGCTGCGTACCGAGGCCGTCATGACGGAGGCGGGAGCCCACGTCGACGACCTCACCCACCTCTCCGACAAGACCACGACCACGGTCGCGATGGACTTCGGCCGCGTCTCCCTCGACGAGGACCTGATCCTGTACCTGTTCGGGACTCCTGGGCAGTACCGCTTCTGGTTCATGTGGGACGACATCGTCCGCGGCGCCATCGGCGCGATCGTCTTGGCCGACACCCGCCGGCTCGCGGACTGCTTTGCCGCCGTCGACTACTTCGAGCAGCGTCAGCTGCCGTTCGTCATCGGCGTCAACTGCTTCGACGGAATCCTGCGGCACTCCATCGAGGATGTCCGCGAGGCGTTGCAGATCAGCCCAACCGTGCCGATCATCACCTGTGACGCCCGCAACCGGGACTCGACCAAGACCGCGCTCATCGCCGTGGTCGAGCACACGATGTCACGGGCGGCCGCCCGCACCTGACCCCTGACAAACGCAGAGGGGCCCCGGGACATCTGTCCTGGGGCCCCTCTGCGTTGTGCGTCGGCGGGCCGCCGCTCAGACCGGCGGCGGGAGTTCGCGCAGCTGCGCGTCCACCGCGACCTTGCTGTTACCGCTGTTGTTCACGACCTTGAGGGCGAAGCGGTTGTCGACCTGATCCCACTGGCCGCCGACCAGGGTGGTGCGGGCCACGTTCTTCGGCACGTTCGGCTGGGAGCCGAACGCCACCGGCCCGACGATCGTCTGGGCCTCGACTTCCTTGATGGCCGCGGCGATGGCCTCCCGTTCCAGGGACGCGGCTCCGCCGAGCGCCTTCACCGCCACCTCGAACAGCGCGTAGGAGTAGCCCAGCGTCTGCGTCCAGCCGCGCCCGCGGGCGCCGTCGAAGTCGTTGGCCAGGTCCAGGGAGGACTTGTTGGTCAGCGAACTGCGGTAGGGATGGGACGGTGACCACGCGATCTCGGTGGTCAACCCGTCGCCGGTGGACCCGAGCGCCAGGACATCCTCCTGGAAGTCCAGCGCCTTCGACATGGTCAGCGCCTTCGGAGTGAAGTCCATCGTGCGAGTCTGGCGCCGGAAGGTGGCGAGGTCCGCGGCCTGGGGGATCCCGACCACGGCCTGGACGCCGGCGTTCTTGAAGGCGGTCAGGTACGTCTCGAATGATGTCGCTCCCGCCTGGTAGCCCGAGCTCGCCGGCGAGGTCAGCTGAAAATTGAAGTTGCGGATGGTCGGAATTCCGAAGTCGGGGTTGGCGAATGCCTGCCCGTCGTCGTCCGCGGGATACATCAGCCCCACCTTGGTGATCCCGAGCTGGCGCCACATCGCCACATAGGTGGCGACGACGTCCTCCATGCCCCAGAAAAAGTGGTAGGTCCAGTTGAAGGGCATGTCGACGTTACCGCCGCGCCCGTTCCACCAGGACTGCCAGGGGGCGTTCGTCGAGATACAGGGAACCTGATTGATCTCGCACTGGTCGGCGACCGGAATGGCCGTGTCCGACGTCCCACCGACCAGGACGATGTCGACCTTGTCCTTGAAGATCAGGTCGGTCGCGGCGATCCCGGCCCGGTGCCGGTCGGACTCGGAGTCGCGGACGAAGATCTCCACCGGGTAGGTACGGCCGCCCACCTTGACCCCGTCGGCGAGGAGCGTCTGCATCGTCTGGACGATGTACGAATCGACCACGCTGTAGGCGCTGAGCGTCCCGGTACGGGAGGTCACGTATCCGAGACGCACCTTGCGCGGGCCATCGGAGGTCGACGACCCGCCGCAGGCTGCGAGCAGCCCGGCGGCCGGCGCGGCCACCGCGGCGGTCCCGGCCCAGCGGAGCAGACTGCGCCGGTCGACGGCCGGTCGACCGGCCCCGACAGCTGCCGGGACGCCATCGCCCGTCCCGCCAGCCACATCCTTTTCGTTGCCGGCGGCTGCACGCCACCAACCACCCACACCACGGTCAGACCTGAGCATGGCACCTGATCCTGCCGCACCCCGGTCTAAACCCGACAACCGGGGTCGGCAGCCGAGCGGCCGGCAAGGCCGACCCGGCGGTTAGAACAGACATTTCGCCGTTCTCGCTTACCGTCAGCGTAGGGACGGATGTTCTCAGTTCACTCCGCAGAATCGATGCGGCGCGGTCCCGCTCGCCTTGAGTTCCAGGGTGCCCTGCGCCTTGCCGCGGATTCCGCCCCCCGGCATGGCGATGTGCACCGCCGCGAGATCCTTCAGCGGACCGCTGGTGAACTTCACGTCGCCGATCACATTCCCGCCGTCGTTGCCGGCCACCATGGTGATCGTGTACTGACCGGCTGTGCCGTCCCAGGTGTAGGCGCCGGGCGCGCGTTCGACCACCAGCACCCCGACCACCTCCTTGGACAGCTTGATCGGGTTAGCGCTGGTGACCAGGCTGCACTTCCAGCTGCCGTCGATCATCGCCTTACCGGTGAGGGCATCCGGGTTGGTCGTCGCCGGGGTGGACGACGCGTCGGCCGTCGGGGACGAGGCGACCGTCCCGCCACCCGCGCCGCCGCCCCCACGCAACAGGACGTAGCCACCGACCGCCAGCAGCGCCACGACCAGCGCCACCGCCAGCGGGCCGATCCAGCCCTGCCGGAGCCAGGCCAGCATGTCCTCGGGCGGCGGCTCGTCGTGGGGCACTGCCCCCCGGCGGTCGGTCGGTTCCAGCAGGCCCGAGGACGTCGCCCCGCGTGCGGACCGACCCTGCGGGCCCACATGGCCGCCGCCCGAACGGCCGCCATCGGCCTCACCTCGCCGGCCCGCGGCGCGACGGGCTCCCGGCCCGGTCGCACTGCCCCGGGCCGCCCGGTCGGCCGTGCGCCGCCGCCGCTCGCCGGTGTCGGCGCGGCCGTTCTCGGCCGCGCGGCCGTCGGCGGTCGCCCGACCCCCGGAAGGGGCGGAGACCGGTTGCAGGCTGTTGGTGTCGGTCACCGGATTCGGCGTGCGGCGCCGATCGGCCGGCACGCTGCGCCCATTCGGCTTTCGCACGCTTCGCGAGGGCTGCCAGCCACTGTCGTCATCCCCCGCCGGGCCCGCGGCGGTCCCCCGCCCCCGCCCGGATGCGCGCCGGGTGACCAGGGAGGTCATCTCGGACGGCGTCTCGGGCCGGCGGCCGGTCGGTCCGGCCGCGCCGACGCCGCGCCCGCCGGCCTCGCCGGGCTGCCCAGGACCGCCGGCGGGCGGCCCGGCGGGGGCCGGTGCGTCCGGCCGGACCGTCGTCATCGTCTCCTCGACCCGCCGCGTGGGCGGGCCACCGGCTCGCATGCCCACCGGGGCGACGTCCGGCGCGGCCGGGGCCCCTGACCGGTCCGCGCCCGTCGGGTCCCCCATCCGCACGGGCGGGACGGGACGTTCCCTCGCCTGCAGCGCCGCGGGCGCGCGCCAGCCCGTCCCGGCTTCCCCGGCTCCGGTCTCACGGCGGCGACCCCCTGTCGGCAGTGGCCCCGACAGGGGGTCGTCCCGGCCAGCGAGCGCCCCGGGGATGCCGGGCGGCGGAAGCGGGCGGACGAAGCTACCGGTGTCGGTCAGCGGGTTGCGCCAGCCCGAACCACCGGCCGCACCATCCTGGGCCTCCCAGGAGCGTTCCGGCCGAGCGGTCGGCGTCACGGTGGCAGCGGACCGGCCGCGACCACCCGCGGGCTCCCGTGCGTTCTCGCCGGCAGGTCCCAACGGGACCGGCGGGACCTGCGGCCCCACACCGGCGCCGTGAACCGGGCCAGGGCCCGAGCGATCGTGGATCCCCCCGCCGGCGGGTGCGGGCGCCGCACCGGCCAGCAATCGCCCGCCGGACGCTGGGCCGCGCGTCCCGGGGTTACCCGAACGGCCGGCGCCCGCGGCCCCCGGAGCGGACTGCCGCAGGGCGGGGTAGGCCTCCACCCCACCGAAGCCGCGCGGCGGCACCGAGGGGTACTCGGCGGCCTGTCCGTTTGTCCCCCGGCCGGCGCCCTGGGCCGGGTCGGCCGTGGGCGACACCGGCAGCCGCAGCCTCGGCGAGCTGTGGCCGTTCCACGAATCTGTCTGCCGAGGGGCTTCCCGCCCGCCCGCCGACCCGGCGGGCGTGGCGGCGGGCGGATTGGCTCCGCCGGGCGGCCCGTAGCCGTCGGGGCTGGTCCAACCCGTGCCGCGGCCGCCGGGCGCCGCCGGCCAGGCCGGCCGCGGGCCAGCGCCGGTCACGCCGAAGCCGTCCGGCCCCACCCGCGGCTCCAGCCCGGGGCGCGGCTTGGGCGCCCGCGTCGGCGCGAACGCCGCATCGGTTGGCCGGCCGGTCGTTCCCGGTGGCGCGGGCGGGGCGGCGGCGGCGGGCGAGGAAAAACCAGGGGACACAGAAGAGCCCGAGGGTGCGACCGGCGGGTACGCGGTCTGCTGCGGTGCCAGCACCGGTTGGGGCGCCTGGGGATGGGACGACAGCGGGATCGGACCCGTACGGGACCCGGTCGCGGGGACTGGGCGGGCGGAGATGGGGAAACCGCCGGTGAACGGGTCGGTGTAGCCGCCGGGGGCGCGGTCCGCCGCGGGTGCGGCGAGCCGCGGTGAGTCGTCGACGCGCACCGAGTCGGCGGACGGGCCACCCCATGCCTGCTGGCCACCGGGCCCGGTCCGACCACCGACCGCCGGTGCCCCAAATCGGTCGACGCCCGCATCCGGACGGCCGGGGGCGCCGGCCGCAGCAGTGCCCACGGGTGCGGCCGGCGCCAGGGGCGACATCGACGGCAGGTTGGCCATCGACCGGGAGCCGTTCGGCGGAACCGCATCGACCGGAGGAGCCACGAAGATCGCCAAAGATCCGCCGCCGGGCCGCGGCGCCGGACCATCCCAGGTACTGGTCACATCGAAGGGGTCGGCACGGCGCGGCAACCCGGCGGGCGGCATCGCGCCGGCGGACTGCGGCGCGGCGGATGGGCGGGGTTCGGGCTCGCCGACCCGTTCGACGGCGAAGAAGTCGTCGTCGCGGCGGGGCGCAGCCGGCGGAACCGGCCCGTTCACATCGGCATCGTGGGTCGTCACCGGGCTGCCCCCCGACTCTGGTCGCGTGTGGAGGCAACGGCCGGCTCGAGGCCCTCAGGTCTCGGGCTACAGCGCATGGTCATAGGGCGGCATCTCCTGCCCCCCAGATCAGCACGATGTGGGCAGCCATCGTGAGGACGTGCATTGTCTGAACCGTGTCGTCGCAACCAGCACCCAGCCAGATCAGTCGGTCGGGAGCAGCGCCGCTCGAAGACGTGAGATCTCGGCCTGCGGCACACTTCGCCGCCTCGCCGTGATCGGGTAACTATGCACGATGGACGTCCCGACGTACGAGCGCCAGAAAAGCAATAGCCCTCTGGTTGGTCGCCCACGAGCCCGGAATGATATGTGGTGATAGCTCCGACTAGCCATTGTACACGCGCCGCGGTCATCGTTTGTCACGGCAGGCGGCGTACATCTCGCGCACGATCCGCCGTGACGACTCCGACTGGACGCTGGCGCTGAACCGCTTGTACTCCTCCTCCGTGTAGGTGGCCTCCAGTTTGTCCAGCGTGCAGGTGCAGTAGCCCTCATTGCCGTTGCTGACGTCCAGGCAGGAGCCGAGATACGCCTCCCGGACGGCCTTGGCATAGTGGCCCTTGCCTGCTGCCGCGGCGCCCACGGCCGACCCGCCGTCCGATCCGCCTCCGCCGAGCGCGAGGAATCCCGCGACACCAAGGCCCACGCAGACCAGTACGACGATGGCCGCGATCAGCAACGGGGGACGCTCGCGGGCCTGCCGGAGCAACCCGCCGACGCGCCCGGCCAGCCCACCCGCGCTGGCCGGGCCGTCCACCGCCGACGCCGGCCCACGCGGTCCCGACGGCGCCCAGCCGGACTCGGGCTCATCGTCGAGCCCCCGTCCGAGGGAAGGCCGCCTGCCGCGGGACGGCTCCCCGTAGCGGTCGGATCCGTCGTAGCGGTCGGACTCGTCGTAGCGGTCGGACTCGTCGTAGCCGTCGGACTCGTCGTAGCCGTCGGACTCGTCGTAGCCGTCGGACTCGTCGTAGCCGTCGGACTCGTCGTAGCCGTCGGACTCGTCGTAGCCGTCGGACTCGTCGTCGAAATCGTCCTCCCAGTCCGCCACGCCGGCGGCCCGCGCCGGGGGCGCACTCCCACCCGTCGTCGCGCTGACCCGACGGATCTCACCGGTCGAGTCGACGTCGTCCCGGCCCCCCGGCACGGCGCCGGTGGGCCCGGCCGTGCCAGCACCGGCGGTGCCCGCACGGGTGACCCCGGTGGCCGCAGTCGGGGCGGTCCCGCGGAGCGGGGCGCTCTGGTCACGCGCGTCAGCCCCCGGCGCGGTGCCCGCCGACGTCCACTGGACGAACTGCCCGGTGCCGCCGTAGGACGCCAGTTCCCCCGTCGCCGCACCGGCGCCGGCAGCTGGGTCGCCACCACCACCCGCGCCGAGGCGACCTGCCGGATTCGCCCCGCCCGCCGGACCCGCGCCACCGACCGGGCCGGCGTCCCCGATCAGGCCACGAACGGCCGGCGGATCCACATCGGCCGGCGGGTCGGCCGCGACCAACCCGCCGGGACGGGATGTCCCGGGACGGATCTCGTGCCGCACCGCGGCGGGCGCCCCGAACGCCGCACCACACGCTGGGGCGGCGCCACGCCCGCCGCCCGGCTGACCATCCGGTTCGGACCCGCCACCCGGACCTGGGTGAGCCGAGGGGCCCGCCGTCGCAGCGCGGGGAAGGCCGCCGGTGCGCGCCTCCCCGCCGCCGGGCGAGACCGCGTCGGCGGTGCCGGCCATCTGCGACCGCGCCGTATCGCCATCGGAGCTGGCCGCGGGCATGGCGGATGACGGCTGCCAGGTCTGGGCGGCTTCATCCCAGAGGTAGGCGCCGTCATCGCTGACCCAGCGGCCGTGCTCGTCGAGGCGCATCTGTCGTCCTTCGTGCCGGAGACGGACGCTCCCAGGGTGCCATGTCCACCGTGGCTCCGGATCGGCCGGGTACCGCCGCCACCGTCGGGCCGTGGACTGTTCCGTCCGAATCGGGTATCGGCGCGCATCGCACGGCCGAGCGCCGCCGTGACGGCCATGGCCACCACCCGCGGCAGCGACCCCGGGCCGGTCAGGATGCGGCGGTCACCATGATCTCGGCCTTCTGGAACTCCTTGAGGGTTGCGTACCCCGTCGTCGCCATTGCGGTGCGAAGACCGCCGGCCAGGTTGAGCAGGCCCGTTCCGGTGGCCGCGCCGGGCCCTGTGACGATCTGCGCCAGGGTGCCCGTCGGGGGGACCGGTGCCCACCGGCCACGGGGAAGGTCGGAGTGCAGCACGTCCATCGGCCACATCCCGCCCTGTCCCGGCGCGTCCCACGCCGCCGCCAGCGCCGCATCCACCATGACCGCGTCGGCGCCGCAGGCGATCGCCTTCGCGAGGTCACCGCCGGTCTGCAGGTCGCCGTGCGCGACGACGTGGACGTAGCGGCCGCCCGACTCGTCCAGGTAGCGCATCCGGGCTCCCGCGGCGTCCGCGATGGCGGTGGCGAGCGGGACTCCCACACCGAGCACGTCGTGGGTCCGGTCACCCAGGCCCGAACCGACGCCGACGATGACGCCGGCGGCGCCGGTTCGCATCAGGTGCAGGGCGGTCGAGAACGACGCGCACCCGCCGACCAGCACCGGTACGTCCAGCTCACCGATGAACCGCTTGAGGTTGAGGGGCTCGCTGCGGCGGGACTGGTGCTCGGCGGAGACCGCCGTGCCGTGGATGACCAACAGGTCGACGCCGGCCGCCAGCACGTGCTGGCTGAGCGCCCGCACCTTCTGCGGGCGCAGCGCCGCGGCGACGACCACCCCGGCGTCGCGCAGCTCGCCGAGACGCTGCGTGATGAGCTCCGGACGCACCGGGGACTCGTACAGCGCGCGCAGCCGTTCCGTCGCCGCCGGATGGCCCTCCTTGGCGCCGATCTCGCCGAGTTCGGCGATGTGGTTCTCCGGCTGGTCGTACCGGGTCCACAGCCCCTCGACATGCAGGACGCCGAGGCCGCCGAGCCGGCCGAGCGCGATCGCCGACGCCGGCGAGGTGACGGCGTCGGCGGCAGCCGCCACCAGCGGCAGGTCGAAGCGGTAGGCGTCGATCTCCCAGGCCAGCGAGACGTCCTGCGGGTCCCGGGTACGACGCGACGGGACGATGCCGACGGCGTCGAGACCGTACGCGACCCGCGCGCTCTTGCCGATACCGATCTCGACTTCTGCCACTGCTGGCGCCTCCTGGTTCGGCCGGCGGGCTCGCGCCGGCCGGACACTGACGTACCTGCTCCGGGTCGTCCGCGCCGACCCGGCCGCTGAAACCCGAATGCCGGTGACCGGGATCGCCGGTGGCCGGTGGCCGGGACAGCCTGCGGTGACGGCGGGCATACCGCAGGCGAGGGCATCCACGGCGGCATCGAGCGGGCCCGGGGTGCACACGGTGCCACGATCAGCCCGAAGGGGCGGCCGCCGCCCGCGGACACGAGCGAGCCGGCCCGAGCCGGGCTGCGCCGCCCCGGCGCGGCGCGCTCGCCGGTTCAGCGCGAGGAGTTGTAGTTCGGCGCCTCGACGGTCATCTGGATGTCGTGCGGGTGGCTCTCGACCAGGCCGGCGGAGGTGATCCGGATCAGCTGCGCGTCGTCCTGCATCCGCCGGATGGTCGGCGAGCCGGTGTACCCCATCGCGGCCCGCAGCCCGCCGACGAGCTGGTGCGCCACGGCCGCGAGCGAGCCGCGGTAGGGCACCTGCCCCTCGATGCCCTCCGGGACGAGCTTGTCGTCGGAGAGCACGTCGTCCTGGAAGTAGCGGTCCTTCGAGTAGGAGCGGGCCCCGCCGCGGCTGCGCATCGCGGCGAGCGACCCCATGCCGCGGTAGGCCTTGTACTGCTTGCCGTTGATGAAGATCAGCTCACCCGGGCTCTCGTCGACGCCGGCGAGCAGGCTGCCCAGCATGACCGTGTCCGCCCCGACCGCGATGGCCTTCGCGATGTCGCCGGAGTACTGCAGACCGCCGTCCCCGATCACCGGCACGCCGTGCTCCCGGGCGACCCGGGACGCCTCGTAGATCGCCGTGACCTGGGGGACGCCGACTCCGGAGACCACCCGGGTGGTGCAGATCGACCCGGGACCCACGCCGACCTTGATGGCGTCCGCGCCCGCGGCGATAAGCGCCGCCGCACCCGCGCCGGTTGCGACGTTGCCGCCGATCACGTCCAGCGGCCGCCCGTCGGCGCCGTTCGGAATGTCGGTCTTGATCCGGCGCACCATGTCGGGCACCGCCCGCTGGTGGCCGTGCGCGGTGTCCACGATGAGGAAGTCGACTCCCGCCGCGACAAGAACCTGGGCCCGCTTGTAGGCGTCCTCGCCCACCCCGATCGCGGCACCGACCGTCAGCCGGCCGTCGGCGTCCTTGGTGGCGTGCGGGTACTGCTCACGCTTGGTGAAGTCCTTGACCGTGATCAGCCCCTGCAGCCGGCCCTGGCCGTCGACGATCGGCAGCTTCTCGATCTTGTGACGGTGCAGCAGCCCCAGCGCGTCCTCCGGCGACACGCCGACCGGCGCGGTGATCAACGGCATCCGCGTCATGACGTCGGACACCCTGCGGGAGTAGTCCCGCTCGAAGCGGATGTCCCGATTGGTCACGATGCCGACGAGCCGCCCGTCCGGCTCCGTCACCGGGACACCCGAGATGCGGTAGCGCGCCATGAGCACGTTCGCGTCCTCGAGGGTGGCCTCCGGCCCGCAGGTCACCGGCGCGGTGATCATCCCGGATTCGGACCGCTTCACCATGTCGACCTGCTGCGCCTGCTCGTCGATCGAGAGGTTGCGATGCAACACCCCGACGCCGCCCTGGCGCGCCATTGCAATCGCCATTCGCGCCTCGGTCACCGTGTCCATGGCGGAAGACACCAAGGGCACGGCAAGGGAGATGGAACGCGAGAGCCGGGTCGTGGTGTCGGCCTCGGAGGGCACGAGATCGGAAGCCGCGGGCAGCAACAGGACGTCGTCGAAGGTCAGGCCCAGCATCGCCAGCTTCGGCGGCACCGGCGCGTCGGCTCCCAGGAGGTCCGCCTGGGAGCCGACGGAGCCGCCCGCCGACGTCGCACGGGCCGACGTGGCGGGAGCCGACGTGGAGTGATCGGTGGCGACGGGAGCGTTCATGGCACCTTCCGTTCCGCGTTGACCGGTGCCGCGGCGCTGGGTGCTCGCCCGGCGGCCATGACCGCGCCGGGCGCCTGGTGGGCAACCGGCCCGGCCGGCCACCGGGCGGAACGGGGCATCGACCCGTTGCCGGCGAGCCGGTCGCCGGGTGGCGGCATGCACATCATCGTAAAGGTCGGCGGCGCTTATGGGCGGTCGCGGCGTGACGGAGATCGCGGTGGACCGCCGGAAACGGGTGGTTTGCGCCGGCCGACCGGCGCGACACGGATAGAGCAACGGAAGGCGGACCTACGCAGACCCATCCACAAGCACCACACAACGGTGCCGAGAGTCCGGATCGGGACCACTTAGCAGTCCGGGCAAGCGTAGCGTGGTCGACGTGAGCGACGAGCCTGTCGACCCCTTCGCGGGTGACCCCGAGGATCCGGCCGCCGAGCTCGCGCGCCTCGACTCTGTCGACGACCTCGACCTGCTCGAACCGCTGTCCTTGCACGAGCGGGAGGAGGTCCTCGCCGAGCTGGGAGACCTCGACGTCTTCCGCACGCTGCTCGAGCCGCGCGGCTACCGCGGCCTTGTCGTCGACTGCGAGGGCTGCGCCGAGCCCCACTACTTCGACTGGGAGCTGCTGGCCGGCAACCTGCGCAACCTCCTCAACGAGGGCCGGACACGCGTCCACGAGCCGGCCTTCTCCCCCGACCCCTCGTGCTACGTGAGCTGGGAATACGCCCGCGGCTTCGCCGATGGCGTGTACGAAGCGTCAGCCGCTTCGGAGGCCGACTCCCGCTGACCGCCCGGCCGCGGCCCGGCCGGCAGCGGAGCCCCGCGGTCGCGTGGCTGCCTCCGCTCGTCCCGTCGCGCCCGCCATCGCCAGGGGTGTGGTCGGCGGCGTGCCTGCGGCGAACCACTTGCCCACTGCAGCTCGCCGGTGCCGCGCGCCCCCTCATCCCCCGCCGCCACTACGACTTTCGGGCCAGCCCGGACTGTCCGTTCCCGGACAGTCCGGGCTGGCGACCGGTACCACCCGCCCCATTGGCATGTCTCTGCCATTGGGGCGCCCCGGCCTGCGGCCCCGTCCACGAGATCCCCATCGTCGGATCCGTTCGGTTCGCCCGATCCATTCTGGTGATGCTGGTGCTCGGTGATGCTGGTGCGGACCGGCGAGCCCCCGTGCCGCCGCGCCGCTCCGGGCCCTCGTCACCCCGAGTCCGGCGTTCACCCGCGATCCTCCCGGCCTCTGGCCGTGTGACCAGGCGATCGTCGGGGTAGGCGAACCATCGTCCACAAAGTTGTCCGCCGGACCCGCGGACTCGACGTCCCTGCCGAGCCGGGGCCCGCTCGGGCAACCGGGCGCACCCACCGGATGTCGGGAGGGGGCGACCGGGCGCGGGAACCGGCAGAGGGCACGTGGACCCGCGCCGCGTCCAGGCGGGGCTGTGCCAGCACGGCGCACCGGACCTGACGGCCGTCGACGCGGGGCCGCCCGGGTGAATTTTTCAAGATCGCCAAAAGGGTGACCGGTACTACGGTGAGCCCGCGGCACTTGCCGCTCAGGTCTAAAGGGGGGGCGCAGGCCGATGACCGACGTTCGACGACTTCCAGGCCCCGGCGCGGAGAAGTGGGAGTGGCAGCTGCATGGCGCGTGCCGCGGGGAGAGCACCGAGCTCTTCTTCCACCCGGAGGGCGAACGCGGACCTGCCCGGGCCGCCCGCGAGGCCGCAGCCAAGGCGATATGCGCCCGCTGCCCGGTCATCCGCGCCTGCGGGGAGTACGCACTGACCGCCCGGGAGCCCTACGGCGTCTGGGGCGGACTCAGCGAATCGGAACGCGAGGCGATCCTGACCGGCCGCTCGCGGCGGGGGGTGGCTCGCCGCGTTCCCGCCCGGCCGGGACTCGCGCCGGCCTGCTGAGCGGCCCGGCGGCAGGTGACGACATGGCCGGACATCTGATCCCAGCCATGCCGATCACCCGCGACGGGTGAGCGGGCCCGCAGCCAGGTCTCGCCCAGCCGTCGCGGGTGGCACCCCGCGGCGGCCGCTGCTCCTGCTCCGGCTCGGACACCGTGCCGCGTGCCGCCGGACGAGGGCCCTGGAGACGAAGACGGTCCGGCCGGGCCCCCGAGTGGGGTCCGGCCGGACCGCTTCGATGCCGCGGGCGGGGCACCGGCCAGAGTTCGCCCGGCCGGGCCTCGCGGAACCGGCTCCGGTCAGAAACCGGGGCCCTGCGGGTGGTTGTGCCCATGGCCATGGGCGTGGGCGTGCCCGTGATCGCCCTCAGGCTTCGCCGGCTTCTCGACGACGAGGCTCTCGGTGGTGATGAGCAGCGCCGCGATCGACGCAGCGTTCGCCACCGCCGAACGGGTGACCTTGACCGGGTCGACGACACCGGCCGCGATCAGGTCGGTGTACTCGCCGGTCGCCGCGTTGTAACCGTGGCGCGGCTCGAGTTCCTTGACCTTGGCGACGGTGACCGCGCCCTCCAGGCCCGCGTTGCGCGCGATCCAGGACAGCGGGGCGTCAAGGGCGGCGCGCACGATCCGAACGCCGGCGAGCTCGTCCCCGGTGCGGCCGAGGCCGTCGTCGAGAACGGAGGTGACGTGCGCCATGGCGGCGCCGCCGCCGGCGACGATGCCCTCCTCGATGGCCGCCCGCGTGGCGGACACGGCGTCCTCGAGGCGGTGCTTCTTCTCCTTGAGCTCCACCTCGGTGTGGGCACCCACCCGGATGACCGCGACTCCGCCGGCGAGCTTGGCGAGCCGCTCCTGAAGCTTCTCGCGGTCCCAGTCCGAGTCGCTGCCCTCGATCTCCGCCTTGAGCTGCTGCACCCGGTCGGAGACCGAGTCGGCCTCGCCGCCGCCGTCGATGATGGTGGTGTTGTCCTTGTCCACCACGACGCGCCGGGCCCGACCGAGGTCGGCCAGGGTCACCGCGTCGAGCGAGAGCCCGACCTCGCTGGCCACCACCTGGCCGCCGGTGAGCACGGCGATGTCCTGCAGTATTGCCGCGCGGCGGTCCCCGAAGCCGGGCGCCTTCACCGCGACGACCTGGAAGGTCTTGCGGATCGCGTTCACCACCAGGGTGGACAGCGCCTCGCCGTCGATGTCCTCGGCGATGATCAGCAGCGGCTTGCGCTCCTGCACGACCTGCTCGAGGACGGGCAGGATCTCGTTCAGCGCCGCGATCTTGCCCGGGTAGAGCAGGATGTACGCGTCCTCGAGGACGGCCTCCTGACGGTCGGCGTCCGTGACGAAGTACGGCGAGATGTAGCCCTTGTCGAACTGCATCCCCTCGGTCAGTTCGAGGTCCAGACCGATGGTCTGGCTCTCCTCGACCGTGATGACACCGTCCTTGCCGATCTTGTCGATCGCCTCGGCGATCAGCTCCCCGACCTGGGTGTCCTGGGCGGAGATGGCGGCGACCTGGGCGATCGTCTGCTTGGAGCCGACCTCGAGAGCCTGCTCCAGCAGCGCGGCGGAGACAGCCTCGACGGCGGCCTCGATGCCCAGCTTCAGCGACAGCGGCGCGGCCCCGGCGGTGACCTGCTTCAGGCCGAAGCGGACCATCGCCTGGGCGAGCACCGTCGCCGTGGTGGTGCCGTCGCCGGCGACGTCGTTGGTCTTGGTGGCGACTTCCTTGGCGAGCTGGGCGCCCAGGTTCTCGTACGGGTCCTCCAGCTCGATCTCCCGGGCGATCGTCACCCCGTCGTTGGTGATCGTCGCCGCGCCGTAGGACTTGTCGATGACGACGTTGCGCCCACGCGGGCCAATCGTCACCTTGACCGCGTCGGCCAGCGCGTTCACACCGTGCTCGAGCGCGTGGCGGGCGTCCTCGTTGAACGTGAGAATCTTCGGCATACCTGGTTGTCCTCCCGACACCGATGAGCGGTGGAAAACCGCAAGGGGCGCGCCCTGCCGGTGAGCCCGGCGGAAACCAGACGGCCACCAGCGGCGCGCGCCCCTTGCGTTGCTACCGGCGAGCGGCCTACTTCTCGATGATCGCGAGGACGTCGCGAGCGGAGAGCACGAGGTACTCCTCGCCCGAGTACTTGACCTCGGTGCCGCCGTACTTGCTGTAGAGCACCACGTCGCCGACCTTGACGTCGAGCGGGACGCGCTTGCCGTCCTCGAACCGACCGGGGCCGACTGCGAGGACGGTGCCCTCCTGGGGCTTCTCCTTCGCCGTGTCCGGAATCACAATGCCGGATGCGGTGGTCTGCTCGGCGTCGGAGGGCTGCACAACGATGCGGTCCTCGAGAGGCTTGATAGCAACCTTGGTGGCGGTCGTCACGATCGACCTCCCCCTTCCTGCGCTGGATGAGAGAGCGACCCTGGCGGCCTGCCGTCGCGGGTGAACAGGCGCCTGTTGTCGCTGGCACTCTCACGTGCCGAGTGCCAACCTAGCACCCGCACCACACACGTCAACCAACAAGGTTCGGATCTGTCAAGACGACTGTGGCGCGCGCGCCGCCTGCCCGGCCGCACCGGACGAGTGAACTCGCCCCGGCCCGCTCCCGGTACGCGGCCGCGCAACCGGCCCCGAACAGCTTCGGCCACACGGGATTGGACCCGAGCATGATCTGGATGTGGGAGGCCAGGGCGACGCCCGGCCGTCTGGCGGACCTGCGGGACTGGGCGATCGACGCCCTCAGCGGCCGCGAAGGTGAGGTATATCACAGTGCCCAGTCGGGGGGTGACCTCGTCGTGGTGATCCTTCGGCTGCCCGACGCCGGGCCGGCCGCGGCGCCTCTGCCCGTGCCACCCGACGGGCTGGTCGCCGGTTCCCCGCACGCCTGGCCGTTCCATCAGGTCCACCCGCACCGCTGAACCCGCTCGCCTTCACCGGGCCGCCACCATCCAGCGGTCAGCCGATGGCGGGCGTCCGCTCCGTGCTGTCGCTGCCCGCAGCGGGTCCGCCGCCGGGGAGGCGATCATCATCAGGCGGGCACCCGGCGGCCTCGTGCGCGTCGATCTCCCGCCGGGCCGCGTCGCAGGCGGCCGAGCCGTGAGTGGGATCGACGGCCAGCAGGCGCGCGGCGACCCGCCGCAGCAGCTCGACGAACCGCTCCCGCTCGGCCGGCTTCAGCCCGGCCAGCACGTGCTGGCCGACGAGGCGGCGGTCCTCCTGGGTCGCCACGTAGAGCCGCGCGCCCTGTTCGGTCGCGGTGATGATGCGGGCCCGCCGGTCGGCCGGGTCGGGATGGCGCTCGACCAGGCCCGCCCGTTCGAGATCGTCGACGATGCGCACCATCACCGTCCGGTCGATGCCGAACCGGCGGGCCACCTCGATCTGGTTACGCGCCTCGCCGTCGACGGCGGCGCCGAGGACGTGCAGCGCGCGTAGGCCGCCCGGCAGCTCGCCGACCGCGGCGGCGGAGGCCGCGAGGTAGCCGTACTGCACCTGGCCCAGCAGCCAGCCCAGATCCTGCCCCAGGTCCTCGGGCAGGCCGTCGGCTTCAGCCTCGCGCTCCGCGGCCGCTGCGGCGTCGCTCACCGGCTCAGCCTACCCGTCTCGGCCAGAGCAATCTCCCCTCAGATGGGTGCACTCACAGACGATATATGGATCAGATAATCTCTCCCCATATCTTCGCAATGCTGATGATCTCGAGCTCTGACGACTGTGGAACCACGGAGGCCCCGCAATGTCCAACCTGCTGCACGTCGACGCGAGCCTGGCTCAGGAGGGCTCGACCTCCCGCTCACTGGCCGCCACCTTCATCGAGGCCTGGAGCACCGCCCACCCCGAAGGCACCGCCACCTACCGCGATCTCGCCCTGACGCCCCCGCCGCACCTCGACTGGGCCACCCTGTCCGCGGGCTTCACCCCGCTCGAACAGCACACCCCGGAGCAGAGCGAGGGCGTCAAGCTGCGCGAGGAACTGATCACCGAGCTGGAGACGGCCGACGAGCTCCTGCTGTCGCTGCCGATGTACAACTACTCGGTGCCGTCCACGTTCAAGGCGTGGGTGGACCAGGTAATCCTGGTCGGGCGCACCGTGCGTCAGCCCCCGGAGGAGTCGGTGCTCACCGGTCGCCGCGTCACCGTCATCGCCACCCAGGGCGGTTCGTACGCGGTGGGCATCCCCAAGGAGGGCTGGGACCACCAGCTCCCCTTCATCGCCCACGTCCTCGAGTCGCTCGGGGCGACCGACGTCGAGCTGGTCCGGGTGGAGATGACGCTCGCCCCGGTCAACCCGGCCCTGGCCGGCTTCACCGAGCTCTACGAGCGCAGCCGGGCCGCGGGCGCGGGCAGCGGCCTGAGTCACCCCGGCCGGGGGCGCCCACGCCAGCCGGTGGTCACGGCTCCAGGCGCACCCGGCCGGGCAGCGCCCGTTCGACCTCGTCGAGCAGCGCGGCGTACCCGACCGTGTCGATCGGTCGGGCTCGCATGACGTAGGCGTCGCCGCCGGAGGGCTGGTAGTAGCTGCGGCGCACGCCGATGTCGACGAAACCAAGCCGGCTGTACAGCGCCCGAGCGGCATGATTGTCGGTGCGGACCTCCAGCCCGCAGGACCGGGCGCCGGCCTGGCACGCGTGGCGCAGCAGGGCGATCATCAGGCGGGCTCCGATGCCCCGGCCCCGGCCGCGGGGCACGACGCCGACGGTCTGGATGTAGGCGCCGTCGTCGGCGAGCGCCAGCCCCGCGTAGCCGACGATCGCCGGCAGGTCGTGTCCGGCCACCCCCCGGGGCCGCCACATCGCAGTCAGGTAGCGCCGCTGATCACCCTGGGCCAGTTCGGACCAGAACAGCTCCGCGGTCCAGGGGTCGTTGGCGAAGACGGTCGGCTCCAGCTCGGCGACGGTCGCGACGTGCCACCAGCGCATCGGGACGAGCACCAGGTCCTGGCCAGGATCCTGGACTTGATCCGGATCGGGATCCGGATCCGTGGGCGCGGCGGCACGCGGCGAAACGGCGTTCGGCACGGTGCCGTCGGGGTACGGTCCCGGCCGGGTCACACCCTGACGGCCTTCGGCGAGTGCGGTTCGGTCGCGTCCGGCCGTCGCAGGTAGAGCGGGACCAGAACGCTCGGGTCGCGACCGGCCAGCAGATCCGCCCCGGCGAGGCCCACGAGCAGCTCCGGGCGCGGGTAGCCACCCTCCGGCAGGCCCGCCTCCCGCGCCTGCCCCGCGTCGACGACGACGGCGAACTCGGTGAACGGCTCCGGATACAGCGCCCAGCCGGGGCCGGTGACAGCCTCGACGCCGAACTCCCGCATCGTCTGGGCGACCTGCGCCGGACGGCCCACCGCGGGATCACCTACCCGCACCCCGGCGTCGTAGCGGGCCCAGTAGACCTCGCGGCGGCGGGCGTCGGTGACCACACCGACCGAGCCGGCCGTGGCCGCGCCGATGCCGTCGAGCGAGCAGACGCCGTGCACCGGGATGTCCAGCGCGTCGGCGAAGGCCGCGGCGGTCACCATGCCGACCCGCAGGCTGGTGAAGGGCCCGGGACCGGCCCCCACCACGACGGCCCCAAGGTCCGTCGGGCGCACGCCCGCCTCGTCGAGGACCGCCCGCATCGACGGCGCGAGCAGCTCCCCGTGACGGCGGGCGTCGACGGTTACCACGCTCCCCCGGGGCCAGACGTGCACGCCGAGGCCGGTAGGACCACCGATGGGGCCGCCGGCCGCCGTGCTCACCGGCCGCGCGGGATCGGACGCCGTCAGCTCGGCGAGCGCCACCGCACAGGCGGCCGTGGATGTGTCGAGGGCCAGCACCAGCACCCAACCAGACTACGGACCGCCGCATCGGCCACGACGGGTACCCACCCCACCGCGGCCCGGCCCAGGCGGTGCGTTCAGCCCTCGGCGAGCTCGCGCAGCCGTCGCGCCCAGTTCGGGCCGGTGGCGACGAGGCGAACGGTCCTGGTCTCGCCGGCCTCGTCGGCGGTGGGTCGGGTGAGCATGATCTCCAGATGGTCCTGGACGAGCCCCTCCACCAGCCTGGCGCCCCACTCGACGACGGTCACCGAGGTCTCGGCGTCGGCATCGAGGTCGAGGTAATCGACCTCGGTCACCCCGCCGAGCCGGTAGGCGTCGACGTGCACGAGTGGGATCCGGCCGTCCGGATAGATCCGCGCGAGCACGAACGTCGGCGAGGTGACCGTCTCGCGCACGCCGAGCCCGGCGGCGATGCCCTGGGTGAGGACCGTCTTGCCCGCGCCGAGCGGGCCGGAGAGCACGAGCAGGTCACCGGGGCGCAGCAACGCGCCCAACCGGGCGCCGAAGTCCCGCATCCGCTCCGCCGTGGGTACGACGACCACGTCGCGTTGCCGTGCCGCGTTCACGCCCCTCGCCTCCTCGCTACCACCCGGCCGAGCCTGGCATCCCGGCGGGCTCGCACCGCCGGTGCCCGCCGCCCGGGTCCACCGAGGCCGGTCAGACGACCGTCCCGCCGGCGTCGCGATCCGCGACAGCCGCCCGCTCGGCCGGCGGCGCACCGTCCGCGGCGGCGCCGACCGGGGCGGGTGGACGTCCCACCCGCGACCGAGGCAGCGGCAGCGAGACCTCGGCAAGGGACCGCTGCACCAGCCCGCGGATCGCGGCGTTCACCGCTTCGGGCCGCTCCAACATGATGGCGTGGCCGGCGTCCTGCTCGACGACCAGCTCCGCGTCGGGCAGGATCTCGGCGATCGCCCGGCTGTGCGCCACCGGGGTGATCAGGTCGGCATCGCCGACGGCCAACACGGTGGGGATCGCGGCCAGTCGAGCGGCGGCGACCATCCGATCGTTGTCGAGCAGGGTGGGCAGGAACGCGGCGATGACCGCGACCGAGGTGTCCGAGACCATCGTCTCGAGGAAGGTGATGACCGTCGGCGGCAGGTCGGTGGCGCCGAACCCGATCCGCCGGGTCACCTCCCACGACATGTCGCTGCCCCGCCCGCGAACCCGCTCCAGCACGCTGGAGGTGTGCCGCATGCCGACTGCGATGCCGGGCAGTACCCGGCGCACCACCGCCGTCGCCAGAGCCGGCAGCCCCAGGACCACCTGGGCCAGCTCCGACGCGCTGGTCGACAACAGCGCCACCCCGATGATCTGGTCATCGAAGAGCTCGGGATGGGCGCCGGCCAGGCCCAGGACCGCCATGCCCCCCATCGAGTGGCCGACGAGAATGATCGGCCCGCCGGGCACCCGTTCGCGGATCACCCGGTACAGGTCGTCAATGAGCATGTCGATGGTGCAGTTGCCGACCTCGGACGGCCCGGAGCGCCCGTGCGCGCGCTGATCGAAGAAGACCATCCGGCCGAGGTCCGAAAGGGCCCGCTGCTGCAGGACCCAGGACTCGGCGGACACGCAGAACCCATGCACGAACACCAGCGTCAGCGGCGCGTCCGGCGGGCCGGTCTCCTCGACGTGCAGCGGCACACCGTCAGCCGCGATCACCGTGGTGACCCGGCCGCCGATCGGCCTCAGCTCGGGCGCCGCCGCCGCGGCGTCCGGCCGGTTGCGGCGGCGGCGAATCGCCCGCCGCTCGGCGACCAGGCCGGCCGCGATGGCCGCACCAACCACACCAACCGATCCCGTGGCGGCCCTCGCCGCCCGGGAACCCACGAACGGGTTCACGGTCCTCACCATCGGTGCTCCCTCCTCCAGGCTGCCCTGGACCGATGATGCACTGCTCGCGGTCCAGGAGCAGGCCTCACGTGACGCACGTGTGACCACGCTGCGGCCTCGGCCGGGCGGGGCGTGGTCACACGTGCGGGCCCGCGACGCCTCAGGCGAAGCCGGGCATCGGAAAACCGCTGACCAGCTCCGTGACCTGCTCCCGAACGCGACCGATCGTCGCGGTGTCGGCGGCGCCGACGGCCTTGACGACGTCATCGATCCAGCCGGCGAGCACCGGCATGTGCGCCGTGGTCAGGCCGCGGGTGGTGATCGCGGCGGTGCCGAGCCGGATACCGGAGGGGTCGAACGGCTTGCGCTTGTCGAAGGGCACCGCGTTGTAGTTCAGTTCGATCCCCGCGGCGTCGAGTGCCTTCGCCGCCGGCTTTCCGCCGATGTCCTTGCCGGTGAGGTCGATGAGGATGAGGTGGTTGTCGGTGCCACCGGTGACCAGGTCGAATCCGCGTTCCATCAGCGCCTCGGCGAGGGCGCGGGCGTTCGCCACGATCGCGTGGGCGTAGTCGTGGAACGCGGGCGTCGCCGCCTCCCGCAGGGCGACCGCGATGGCCGCCGTGGTGTGGTTGTGCGGGCCGCCCTGCAGGCCAGGGAACACCGCCTTGTCCAGCGCCGTGGCGTACTCGGCATCCGAGAGCAGCATGGCCCCGCGCGGGCCGCGCAGCGTCTTGTGCGTGGTGGTCGAGATCACCGGGGCATGGCCGACCGGGGAGGGGTGGGCGCCCCCGGCGATCAGCCCCGCGATGTGTGCGATGTCGGCGACGAGCACCGCCCCCACCTCGCGCGCGATCTCGGCGAAGGCCGGGAAGTCGATCGTTCGCGGGATCGCCGTCCCACCACAGAAAATGATCTTCGGACGCTCGGTGCGGGCGAGGTCGCGCACCTCGTCCAGATCAATCCGGCCGGTGTCGGCGCGCAGGCCGTAGCGGACGCTACGGAACCACTTTCCGGTCGCCGACACGCTCCAGCCGTGTGTCAGGTGCCCGCCCATCGGCAGCGACAGCCCCATGACCGTGTCACCGGGCTGGGCGAAGGCGAGGTAGACGGCCAGGTTCGCCGGCGAGCCGGAGTACGGCTGGACGTTGGCGTGCTCGACACCGAACAGCGCCTTGGCCCGGTCTACGGCCAGCGTCTCGATCGGATCGACGACCTGCTGGCCCTCGTAGTAGCGCCGGCCGACGTACCCCTCGGAGTACTTGTTGGTCAGAACGGATCCGGACGCCTCCAGCACCGCGGTGGAAACGTAGTTCTCCGAGGCGATCAGCCTGATCGACGCGTGCTGACGGGCGGCCTCGGCCTCGACGAGCCCGGCGAGCTCGGGATCGGCGACGGTGAGCTCGGGAAGGGGTGGGTTGTGCATGCTGACCTCCGGCAGGTCTCATCCAGCCGGAGGCACCCAGGCGCGCGGCACCGATCCGCTCGTCGCTCCCCGGTGGTCAGTTCCACCTCTGTGCGCCAGTCACGACTCCCCAACATTCTAGCCATCAGGCTGCCCGAGCCCCGCCAGCGGCGGACGGGTGGGGTGCGGCGGGACCATCTGCCCTGGGTGGGCAGGCTTTGCGGGCGGTGGCGCCCCGGGCCATGCGGTCCGGTAGTCGGCTGGCCGACGGCACGGCCAGATCACATCCGGGCCGCCAGGCCGGGCCGAGCCGGGCCGCGTCCCTTACCTTGGGAAGGAGCCTAACCGTGGAGCGAGGCCGGGAAGCCCGGCCGAGGCGGTGGATGTTTCGTTGCGGAGGCGGGAATCGTGAAGCTGTCGTGGCACAGGAGCAGGGACATTCCGGTGGACGCCGGTCGCGGCCTGACCGGCCCGGCGCGGGCCGCCGCACTCGGGATGGTCGAGGAATCGGAGCCAGAGCCGGAGCCCGCCGCAGCGCCGGCGGCGGCGCCAGTGGCCGCCGCCGCCGGCCCGGTCATGCTGACGCTGACGACCCGCTCCAAGATCGAGCAGGCCGAGCGGGAGGCGGTCGAGGCCGCAGCCCGTCCGATGCGCCGTCGGATCGAGCGCGGCGCGCTCGGCGGCAGCACCCCCACCGGCGGTGGCTGCTCCTCCGGCGGCTGCGGCTGATCCAGCCAGGAGCCGCGCCCGGCATCGGGGCCAAGGCGGCATCAGACGTAGACGCGCGGGACGCGCCCGCCAATCCGGGTGACGATCTCGTAGTTGATCGTGCCCAGCGCCGCGGCCCAGTCGTCCGCGGTCGGCTCCCCGCGATCACCCGGGCCGAAGAGCAGCACCTCGTCCCCCGCGGCCACGGAATCGTCCCCGACATCGAGGACGAACTGGTCCATGCAGACGGTGCCGGCGATGCGCCGCCGGCGGCCGCCAAACAGCACCTCCCCGATGTTCGTGGCGGCCCGGGGGATGCCGTCGGCGTAGCCCAGTGGTACCAGGGCGAGTGTCGTCTCTCGTGCCATGGTGTAGCGGTGGGCGTAGGACACACCCGTGCCGGCCGGCACCCGCTTGACCAGCGCGGCATGGCTGACCAGCGACATCGCCGGTCGCAGGCCGAGCTGCGCGGGCGTGCCCACCTCCGGTCCGGGCGAAAGCCCGTAGACGGACACTCCGGGTCGCACCAGGTCGAAATGCGCCTCGGGACTGACCAGGGTCGCCGCGGAGTTGGCCAGGTGCCGCACGGTCGGTGCCAGCCCGGCCTTCTCAGCCAGGTCGACGGCGTCCCGGAACGCCCCGATCTGGGCCTGCACGGTCGGATGCCCTGGGGCGTCCGCGAACGCTAAGTGGCTCCACACCCCGAACGCCTCGATCACGCCCTCGGCCTGCAGCGACGCAGCCTGGTCGCACAGCCCCGGCCAGTCTCCGGGCATCGCCCCGGCCCGGCCGAGACCGGTGTCCGCTTTCAGGTGCACCCGGGCCGGTCGGCCGGCCTGCCGCGCCGCCATGGCGATCTCCGAGAGGGTCCACGATGCGGACGCCGACACGTCGATGCCGGCCGCGATCGCCTCGGCGAAACGCTCACCGGGCGCAGCGAGCCAGCAGAGAACCGGCGCGGTGATCCCGGCCGCGCGCAGCGCCAGCGCCTCCTCCAGAACCGCCGTGCCAAGCCAGCTCGCCCCGCCGTCCAGCGCCGCCCGGGCACAGGAAACCATGCCGTGGCCGTACCCGTCTGCCTTCACGACGGCCATGGTGGCGGCGTCGCCGGCGCGTGCCGCGAGGGCGGCCACCGAGTCACGGACCGCGTCGAGCTCGACGGCGGCATACGTCCGGGGTGCGCTCCCGGCCGACGCCTCGGTAGCCTGCACGCTCATGGCGGTTACACTACCCGCCGTGACCGCCCCTCGGGCGGCCCCGATCCGGCGCGGCCAGCAGGTCGGTGACGACCCGGGGCAGCAGGTCGGGCAGGTCGCCGGCGGCGAGCGGCACGGCGGCGCGCTCGGCGGCGCGCCCGTGCAGGTGGGCGCCGACCGCCCCGGCACCGGCGGCGGGTAGCCCAGCCGCGAGCAGCGAGCCGATCAGGCCGGTCAGGACGTCCCCCGTGCCGGCGGTCCCCAGCCACCCGGAACCGTTCGTGTTCACCCAGGCCGCCCCGACCGGTTCGACGATCAGGGTGCGGGTGCCCTTGAGCAGGATCACCGCGCCCGTCGCCGCGGCGGCCCGCCGAACGGCGGCGAGGCGGTCCGCGGCGAGATCCGCCGTCGTGCGATCGGGATCCCAGCCCAGCGCGGTCGCGGTGAACCGACCGAACTCGCCCTCGTGCGGGGTGATGAGAACCGGCGCGTCCCGGGCGCGCAGCGCCGCGGAATCGGCCGCGAGGAGCTCCGCCAGCGGGTCGAGGGCGCCCGCGTCGACCACGACCGGCAGGTCGGTGCCGAGCAGTCCGGCCACCAGCTCCCGGACCGCCGGCCCCGGGTCCAGGCCCGGGCCGATCGCCCAGGCCTGGACCCGGCCGGCGGCGAGCATGGCCGCGCGGTCCCCGGCCCGGATGGCGGTCACCACCGCCTCCGGGTGCGCCCGCCGGACGAAGTCCCCCGCCCGGCTGGCTACCCCCGTCTCGGTCACGACCCGCAGGTAGCCGGCGCCGCCGCGCAGCGCCCCGCCGACCGCGAGCACCGCGGCGCCCGGGTAGGCGTCGCTGCCGGCGACCAGGCCGAGGACCCCCCGGCGGTACTTGGACGATTCCGGCCCCGGCACCGGGATCATCGCGGCGACATCGGCGTCGTCGAGCGCTCGCAGGTCGGGCTCGGGCAACTCCAGCCCGATGTCGACCAGTTCCACCGGCCCGGTGTGGGCGGCCCCCGGCGTCAGCCACAGGCCGCGCTTGTGGGTGCCGAACGTGACCGTGGCGCTGGCCCGCACGGCGGCTCCGGTGACGGCGCCGGTGTCCGCGTCGACGCCGCTGGGGACGTCGACGGCCACCGTGCGCTCGGGCGGCGCGAGGGCCGCGAGCCGGGCATGGTCCGCCCGTAGACCGCCGCGCCCACCGATGCCGAGCAACCCGTCCAGGACGAGCTCAGCCTGGTCGAACAGCCTGCGCAACGTCTCGTCGTCGAGGGCCGGCGCGGGACCGTGCAGCCTGCCACCGGCGGCCAGCAGAGCCGCGGTGCCCTCGGGGTGGGTGCGGCCGGGCGCGATCGCGTCGACTCGGGCGCCGCGCTCGGCCAGGCGTGCGCCGGCCCACAGGGCGTCACCGCCGTTGTCACCGCCCCCGGCAAGGACGACGATCCGGGCGCCGTACACCCGGCCGAGCCGGCGGGCGACGTGGGCTACCAGCCCGTACACCGCGCGTTGCATCAGGGCACCGGGCAGCAGGGCGGCGAGCAGCGCCGCCTCGGCGTCCCGGATCTTGGCGACCGTGTGCGCATTCCGCATGATGCAATGCTGCCCCGCGCCGGGCGGCCGATGCCGCAGAAACCCCCGGGACGGCCGATCCCACAGGCGGGCGCAGGCGCTGGCTGGTCGCCGGTCAGTTCTCGGCGACGACCATCGCGATGGCGACCCCGCCATCATGAGTGAGAGACAGATGCCAGGAGGCGATGCCGAGCCGGGCCGCCGCGGCGGCCACGGTGCCGCGGACCTGCAGCGACGGCCGTCCACTCGCGCCCAGGACGACCTCGGCGTCATGCCACTCCAGCCCGGGCGGCGCGCCGAGCACCTTCGCCACGGCCTCCTTCGCCGCGAACCGGGCGGCCAGCCGCTCCGGTCGGACCAGATCACGTTCCGCCGGGGTGAACAGGCGCATCGCGATCCCCGGCGTGCGTGACAGCGTCGCCGCGAAGCGGTCGACGCCTACCACGTCGACGCCGACACCCACCACCGCCATCGGGCAAGCGTCCCATACCGGCGCTGGCAGTCCGTGGCGAACCGTGCGCGAGCCTCGTCGCGGCGCCCCGCCCGCGCTGCCACCGGACGCACCCCTTCGGATCATGACGTCGCCAGGTCCGAAGGGGTGGCATGCCGGTGGCTCCGGCCCGGCGGGACCCGACCGGGTTCAGTGCTTCGCATTCCAGCCCAGCGCGGCACCGCCGTCATCCTCTCCGGCGGTGCCGGTCTCCTCAGTGCTGCCGGATTCCTCGGCGGTCGGGTCGCCCTCGTCGCCGGCGAGGATGCGGTAGAGGCTGCGGCGGGTCTCGGTGAGCAGGGATCGGGCGGCGGCGATCTGCGCGCCGTCCCCGGCCTGGGCAACCTGGACCACCGCGGCACCTACGGCGAAGGCCAGCGAGCGCAGGCTGGCCAGCTCGTCGTTGTCGCTGGCCGCGACGGTCTCCCACGGCTTGCGCTGCCCCGTCCGGGACTCGACGTGGGCCCGCCCGGTGTCGGTGAGGTGGAAGACCCGCTTGCCCTCCGCTTCCTCCGCGCGCACGAGCCCCTCGTCGGCGAGCAGAGACAGCACCGGGTACACCGAGCCAGGGCTCGGCCGCCAGCTGCCTCCACTGCGCTCGGCCAGCTCACGGATCATCTGATAGCCGTGCATCGGCTGCTCGGCGAGCAGGGCCAGCAACGCCTCACGGACGTCGCCCCGGCCCACCCGCGGCCCACGGCCAAAACCACCCGGACCGCCGAATCCCGGACCGAACCCGGGACCGGGGAAGCCTGCGAACGGCGGCCAGCCCGGACCGCCACGGCGCCCACGCGGCCGGCCCTCGCCGGGTCCGCCATGGTCATGGTGCCCTCCGCCGTGTCCGCCGCGCGCCGTGCGGCTGGTCTGGTCACGCGCCGCCGACTCCTTCGTTCCACAGCCACCGACCTCGCGGTCCACCCATCCGGCCATCGTCTCGAAGAACTCCGACAGCTTCGCGGGATCGAACCCCGCCGCGCGCCCCCATCTACCCCAGGGGCCTGGTATCACTTGCGATGTCATGATCTTTCCTTTCGTCTCCATGAATGACCAACGGAGGCCATCCGCACGCTATCGCGTACACTCGCGATATATCGCGATGCTACGGAAGACAAGCGGGTCTCGGTGAGTGCGGGGGACCTGGTCGGTACGATCGGCGCTCGCATTCCGTAGGATTGGCCAGTGATCATTTCTGTGTCCGGAGAGAACGGGCACGACGCGGACGCCGTCACCCCGCTCGAAGCAGCCTTCGAGGAACGTGCCTGCGCGCAGCGCGCGGGCACCGACGTGTTCATCGAAGGGGTGAACCTGGCCCTGCTCGGCCGCGTCGAGCAGCTCCGCATTCGGCCCACCAACGCCTCGGGCACGGTCGACGACGCCGGGCCTCACGAGGTCCGGCTGGAGGCGGCCGACGACGGGCCGCGCACCGGCTGCACGTGTCCCGAGGGCGCAACCGGCTCGTTCTGCCGCCACGCGGTCGCCGTCGCCCTCGTCGCCACCGGCTCCGCGGGCCTGGCCGACGGCGACGGCGACGGCGAGAACGGCGGGATCATCGGCGAAAGTTCGCTGTTCACCGACGACCCGGTGCACGCAGCGATGCGGGTGTTCCTCAGCCGCGCCCCCCGCGCCGAGCTCGTGGAGACGCTGCTCGATGCCGCGGACGACAGCGAGGCGGTCGCCGACGCCCTCTGGGAGGCCACCGTCGCCTGGCACGGCCGCCAGCACGCCGCCCCCCCCTCACCCTGACCGCAGTCCCGCGGCCAGGGGCCTGGTGATACGCCGCTATTCGACGGTGACGGACTTGGCGAGGTTGCGCGGCTGGTCCACGTCGAGGCCTCGGGCGAGGGCGAGCTCGCAGGCGAACACCTGCAGCGGCAGGGTCGTCACCAGGGGCGCGAACAGGGACGAGGTCGCCGGCACGCGGATGAGATGGTCGGCGTAGGGCTCCACCACGACGTCACCGTCCTCGGCGATCACGATGGTCCGCGCGCCGCGCGCCCGGACCTCCTGGATGTTAGAGACGATCTTGCCATGCAGGTGCGCGCGCCCGCGCGGCGACGGCGCGACGATGATCACCGGCAGGCCCGGTTCGATGAGCGCGATCGGCCCATGCTTGAGCTCTCCGGCCGGGAAGCCCTCGGCATGCATGTAGGCGAGTTCCTTGAGCTTGAGTGCCCCTTCCAGTGCCACCGGGTAGCCCACGTGGCGGCCGAGGAAGAGCACGGCCTTGGCGTCGGCCAGGCTGCGGGCGAGCTCGCGGATCGGTTCGAGTCGGCCCAGCGTCCGCTCCACCAGGTCGGGCATCCGCTGCAGCCGCTCGACGTAGGCGGCGACTTCGTCGCCATAGAGCACGCCGCGTACCTGCCCCAGGTAGAGGCCGACGAGCAGGCAGGCCGCGACCTGGCCGAGGAAGGTCTTGGTCGAGGCGACGCCCACCTCCGGCCCACAGCGGGTGTAGAGCACCGCGTCGGACTCCCGCGGGATCGTCGACCCGTTCGTGTTGCAGATCGCGAGAACCCGGGCCTTCTGCTCGCGGGCGTGCTTGACGGCCATGAGCGTGTCCAACGTCTCGCCGCTCTGACTGATCGCGATCACGAGGGTGGAACGGTCCAGCACGGGGTCCCGATAGCGGAACTCCGAGGCCATTTCGACCTCGCAGGGCAGCCGGGTCCAGTGCTCGATGGCGTACTTCACGATCAGGCCGGCGTGGTACGCCGTCCCGCAGGCGACGATGAAGACCTTGTCCACGTCCCGGAAGTCCTGGACGGACAGCCGCTCCTCATCGAGGACGATCGCGCCGTCGGTGGAAAGCCGACCCCGAAGGGTGTCCGCGAGCGCGGTCGGCTGCTCGTTGATCTCCTTGAGCATGAAGTACGGGTAACCGCCCTTCTCGGCTGCATCCGCGTCCCAGTCGACGTGGTAGCGGCGCCCCTCGATGACCTCGCCGGCGAAGTCGGTCACGGTGACGCCGTCCCGGCGAGCCTCGACCACCTGGTCCTGCCCGATCTCCATCGCCTCGCGGGTGTGGGCGATGAACGCCGAGACATCGCTGGCGAGGAAGGCTTCGCCCGCCCCCAGCCCCACAACCAGCGGGCTGTTGCGCCGGGCACCGACGACCACCTCGGGGAAGTCGCGGTGCAGCACGACGAGGGTGAAGGCACCCTCCAGCCGCCGGCAGACACGCTGCAGCGCCATGGTCAACGGGTGCGTCCCCGGCTCGGCGGTGAGATTGGCCGATGCGCCAGGGCCGGGTGCGCCACCCGTACCGGGGCGGATCGGTCGGGGGGTGACGTCCTCCGGGACCGCCGCTGCCGGCGCGGCGGCGACGTTGCCCAGCTCGACCTCCAGCAGATGGGCGACGACCTCGGTGTCGGTCTCGCTCGCGAGCTCGTGCCCGACCGCCTCCAGCTCAGCGCGCAGCGCGGCGAAGTTTTCGATGATGCCGTTGTGGATAACGGCGATCGCGCCGGTGCAGTCGGTGTGAGGGTGGGCGTTGGCGTCGGTCGGGCCGCCGTGGGTAGCCCACCGGGTGTGCCCCATCCCGGTCGTCCCGGGCATCGGGTCCGCCTCCGCGCCCTCGGACAGCAACTTCTCCAGGTTGGCGAGCTTGCCGGCCCGCCGCGCTATCCGCAGCGCCCCGGCGCCGACGACCGCGATGCCGGAGGAGTCGTAACCTCGATACTCGAGGCGACGCAGGCCGTTCAACGCGACGTCCAGGGCCGACTGGTCACCGACGTACCCGATGATCCCGCACATGCGCCTCAGCGTACGCAGGTTCCCATGGCCGGCGGACGTGCCCGGCCGAACGGACCGCAAGTTGTCCTGGCGTGGCCTCGCCGGCGGATTGACGCGGGCAGGTTCAGCGGGGGGCTGGCAGCGCGGCGCGAACGACAGCCGCGAGGCGGTGGGCGGTGTCCCGAGCCACGGCGTCGGTCTCCGCCTCGACCATCACACGGACCAGCGGCTCGGTGCCGGAGGGCCGCAGCAGCACCCTGCCGCCGTCACCGAGCTCGGCCTCGGCAGCGGCGACGGCGGCCAGCAGCTCGGGCGAGGCGCCCGCCCGGGTCCGGTCAACACCACGGACGTTGACGAGCACCTGTGGCAGCCTGGTCATGGCCTTGGCGAGCTCGCCAAGGGGCTGGCCGGTCTCGGCGACCCGACCGAGCAGCCGCAGCGCCGTCAGCAGCCCGTCACCGGTGGTGGCGTGATCGAGGAAGACGACGTGCCCGCTCTGCTCGCCGCCGAGCACATAGCCGCCGGCGCGCATCGCCTCCACCACGTACCGGTCGCCGACGGGCGTGGTCACGACGGTGATCCCGGCCTCGCGCATCGCATGGTGGAAGCCCAGGTTCGACATCACGGTGACGACGACCGTGTCGTCGGCGAGTTCGCCGCGCTCGGCCATGGCCAGGGCGCAGATGGCGAGGATCTGGTCGCCGTCGACGATCTCGCCGACGGCGTCCACCGCGAGGCAGCGGTCCGCGTCGCCGTCGTGGGCGATGCCGACGTCGGCGCCCTGCTCGACGACCGCCGCGCGCAGGCTGTCCAGATGGGTGACGCCGCTGCCGTCGTTGATCGCCGTGCCGTCGCCGTCGGCGTGTAGTCCGATGACATCCGCACCGGCGGCGCGCAGCACTCGCGGCGCGAGCGCAGAGGCCGCGCCCTGGGCGCAGTCGACGACAACCCGCAGGCCGTCGAGCCGCATCGGAAGGGCCGCGAGCAGATGGTCCGCGTAGCGGTCGAGAAGTCCTGGTTCGTCCCTGACCCGCCCGACGGCGGCACCGACGGGTCGGGGGCCGGGCGGTTGCGCCATCCGCCGCTCGACGGCGTCCTCGACCTCGTCGGGGAGCTTGAGGCCGCCGGCGGCGAACACCTTGATGCCGTTGTCCGGCATGGGGTTGTGGCTGGCGGAGAGCATCACGCCGAAGGTCGCGCCGCTGGCGGCGACCGCGTGCGCCACGGCCGGGGTCGGGGCGACGCCGATGCGGGCGACGTCGGCACCCGAGGCGGCCAGGCCGGCCACGACCGCGGCCTCGAGGAACTCTCCGGACGGACGGGTGTCCCGACCGACGACGACAAGCGGCCGAGGCCTCGCCGGCTCGGTGGACCGGCCGCCCGGGGCGCCGAGTAGTTCCACGGCCGCGGAGGCCAGTGACAACGCCTGCTCCGCGGTGAGGTTCACGTTCGCCATGCCTCGGACGCCGTCGGTGCCGAAAAGCCTCGTCACTGAGGTCCCCCATGAAGTCGAAGATTCAGGCGGAGACCAAGGCACGCACCGGCGGCACCCGCCCCCCTCCGCAGGCGCGCCCACCGCGGGGGCGCGCCTGCGGAGGGGGGCGCAAGGTCAGCGCTTGCTGTACTGCGGAGCCTTGCGGGCCTTCTTCAGCCCGTACTTCTTGCGCTCCTTGACCCGAGCGTCCCGGGTCAGGAAGCCGGCCTTCTTGAGAGTAGGCCGTGACTCCTCCTCCGCCAGCGTCAGCGCGCGGGCGACGGCGAGTCGAAGTGCGCCGGCCTGGCCCGACACACCGCCGCCGTGCAGCCGGGCGACGATGTCGTAGGACTCGGCCTTGTCCAGCGCCTTCAGCGGCTCGTTGACGAGCTGCTGGTGCACCTTGTTCGGGAAGTACTCCTCCAGCGTCCGCCCGTTGAGCGTCCACTTTCCGGAGCCCGGAAGCAGGCGCGCTCGGACGACCGCCTCCTTGCGCCGCCCGGTCGCGCGGGGATTGCCCTGTACGTCGGTCACGACAGCCACGTCGCGTTCCTTCCTCGGTTGATGCGTGGTTCCCGTAGCCGGCGCCCGGGGCGGATCAGCACCGCCCGCTGACCGGCTGGAGGAGGTCAGCGGTTACTGCGCGACCTGGATGATCTCGAACGGGGTGGGCTGCTGAGCGTCGTGCGGGTGCGTCGACCCCGCGTAGACCTTCAGCTTGGTGCCCTGGGCGCGGCCGAGCTTGCTCTTCGGCAGCATGCCCTTGATGGCCTTCTCGATGATGATCTGCGGCCGCGTGTCGAGCAGCTCGCCGTACGAGGTGCTGCGCAGACCGCCCGGGAAACCCGAGTGCCGGTGGTACTGGGCCTGCTGGCGCTTGTTCCCACTCAGCGCGACCTTGCCGGCGTTGACGACGATGACGAAGTCGCCGGTGTCGATATGCGGAGCGAAGTACGGCTTGTGCTTGCCGCGCAGCAGCGCGGCGGCCTGGGTCGCCAGCCGACCGAGCACCACGTCGGTGGCATCGATGACGTGCCACACACGCTGGACATCCGCGGGCTTGGGCTGGTACGTGCGCACAGGTCTGCCTTCTCGTTCGGACGATCCCGCCCGGGAACTCCGAAGGGCCTCGGACGGATCTCGTCAAGAATGGTGAGCGCGCAGACGGGACGTGTCACGCGCAGCAGTCTTTGAGGTTACCAGGCCATCGGAGTGGACCGCGAGCGGCCCGACCGGCCACCGCCGCTGGACTACACCCCCGCACCACTCGGGTCTGACCCGCCCGGCCTGTCGGAACCTCGCTGGAGGATCAGCGTATCGGGCGGACGCCGGCGGGTAGCCCGGTGCGGCGATGCCCGAGCGCGGGCTGGCGCCCTCCAGCGAGCTAGCTATTCTGACCGAGATGACTGAATTGGGTGGCGGGGGATACGAGAAACGCGCGGGGTCGGGCATTCCGCGGCGCGACCGACCGGACCGCTCCGCCCGGCCGGAGGCACCGACCGGGTCCGCGGGCAGCCCGTCCGATCCCATGGGGGACGGCGGGGTCGCTCCCGCCGGCGCGGCGGACCTGCCGGATCCGGACCCGGCCTGGTCGACCTCCACGGCGTCAACGCCGGAGTCGACCACGCCGGAGTCGACCACGGCGGAGCCGACCACGGCGGCCCAGCCGTCGCCGTCATCGGGGCAGCAGATCGTCCTCCCGGCGCATTCGTCCGCGCCGACCGGCCTCCCACCGCAGTCAGAGACCACGCACGGTCCCTCCGGACCGGCGACCGGCTGGTCGATCCCGGGCTGGTCGGGCGCACCCGGACAGCTGACGGGCATCACCCCCCTCAGCGACCCGAATCCCCCCACCGGGCCGTATCCCCTCCCCGGAAGGGTTCCTTCGGCTGGCACGACCCACCCGCTCACCGCGACCGCCTGGGCCGACCGCGGTGACCTGGACGAACAGGCAGCCCTCGACAGACACCCGAACGCAGACGGTTACCCGGGCGAGACCGACTCCGGCGGCGAACACGCCGACGCCGATACTCCACCGGCAGGGACCGGCGAACGGCGCGGCCTGGCGGGCCGGGCCCGCAGTTCTCGGCGGCTGCTGGCCATCGTCGCCGGCGCCGTCCTGGTGCTCATCGCGGCCGTGGCGATCGTCGCATTGCGCGGCGGGGACGATGACAAGGGCGGTGACGCGCCGACCGCGTCGGGCACGCTGCCGCCAGTTCCGGCGAACTTCCTGAGCACCGCCGCGGTCGACGCCGATCCGATAACCCCCGACGAGTTCTTCCCCGAACAGTCCGTCGCCGTCGACACGCACGGCTACCAGCGACTCGCGCGCAAGCTCGACGCCGGCTGCCCGAACCTCACCGGCGATCTGATCGTTCAGTTGAAGGCAGCGCGCTGCCGGCAGGTGGTGCGCTCGCTGTTCCTCAGCCGTCCCCAGCAAGGCGAACGCCAGGTACTGGCGGGAGCGACCGTGTTCTCCCTGGACACCAGCGCGACGGCCACCCAGGCCGCGCAGGTGCTCAACCAGGGCCGTGGCGGCATCGCGCCGCTGCCGATCCCGGCGGGCTCGATCCAGAACGCGCAGATCACCGGCCCGGGTGGAAACAACTCCTGGCGCGGCGCGGTCAGCCGCGGGCACTACCTCATCTACACCCAGGTCGCCTACGTCGACGGCACCTCGGGCACGGCGACGGACCAGCCGCTGCGCAACGCCCAGACCGACCTGGCCACCCTCGCCACCGAGCCGATCGGTGACCGGGCGGTGCTCGGGCACGGCCCGCGGCGCTGACCAGCTGAGGCGGCGGCGATCTCGCCCGGACCGACCGAGACCCGGGCGTGTCTCACCCCGACGGGGTGGTGGGCACCCGCACCGCCCGGGTGACCTCGGCCCGCGCCGCCAGCTCCGCGTCTGGCGGGTAGCGCACCTCGACCAGCGTCAACCCGTGCGCGGGAGCGACCGTCACGGCCGGGTCCCGCATTCCACGGCGTAGGACCGCCGCCGGCCACTGCGGCGGCCGGCGTCCCTCGCCCACCGCCAGCAGCGCCCCGACCAGCGCCCGGACCATCGAGTGGCAGAAGGCGTCCGCCTCGACGTCGGCGACGACCACCCCGTTGGGGCGGCGCAGCACGTCCAGGCGCAGCAGGGTACGCACGGTCGTCGCTCCCTCCCGCCGGCGGCAGAAGGCCGCGAAGTCGTGTTCGCCGACCAGCAGCAACGCCGCCGATGCCATCGCCGGCACGTCCAGCGGCCGCGGCCAGGCGAGGGTGTCGAAACGCCGCAGCGGCTCGGCACCGAACGGCGCGTCGGTGATGCGGTAGACGTAGCGCCGGGACAGCGCCGAGAACCGGGCGTCGAACCCGGCCGGAGCGGGCGCGAGACCGGTGACCCGGACCGACCGGTCGAGGACACCGTTGAGCCGCCGGGCGAGCCCGCCGAGTGGCACGTCAGCGGGGAGGTCGACGTGGGCCACCTGCCCGGCGGCATGCACTCCGGAATCGGTCCGCCCGGCGACCGTGAGGCGCACGGCCTGCAGCCGGGCGACCCGGATGAGAGCGTCCTCCACGTCGCCCTGCACGGTCCGTTGACCAGGCTGGCGGGCCCAGCCGGCGAACGGCGTGCCGTCGTAGGCGATGTCCAGGCGCAGCCGGACCAGGCCCGCCGCCATCACCGTCACGTCCGCCCCGGCGCCGGGCACCGCATGAGGCGCACTCGGACCGGATCCCACGACATCGGACATCTGCTTCTCCCCGTACGGCGGCGTGGCGGTGGGGCAGGACGCGGCCGGACCTGACGACACCCCGGTGCGGGCCGAACGCAGCGACATGAACGGCGAAGGCCCGCCGCCCATGATGGGCGGCGGGCCTTGCGGGAGCTACTGGCGTGACGCGGGTATCGGTGCGAATCCGTGCCTGTGACGACAAGTCGCCGTGGTCAGGACTTCGACTCGGCCGAACCGTCGTCGTCCGTCGCCTCGGCGCTGGCAGCCGAAGCCTCGGACGCCTGGGCCGTCGTGGGCTTCTCCTCGCCGGCCGGCTTCTCCTCGGCGGACTGCGCAGCCTCGGCGGACTGCGCGGCCACGGCGGCGGCGGTCGGCGACTCGCTGGCCAGGTCCTCGGCGGCCTCGGCGGTGGCACCGGTCGGCGTGCGCCGCTCGGAGAAGCGGGTGCCGCGCGCGCGCTCGGCCTCACCGACGGCCTGCTGGCCGACGGTCAGCGCCTCCACCAGCTCGATGCGGGCCAGCGGAGCGTTGTCACCCTTGCGGTTGCCGAGCTTGATGATCCGGGTGTAGCCACCGTCGCGGTTGGCGTAGCGCGGACCGATCTCGGTGAACAGGGTGTGCACCACCGAGTTGTCCCGCACGTGGCGCATGACGCGACGCCGGGCGTGCAGGTCGCCGCGCTTGGCGAAGGTCACCAGCCGCTCGGCGTACGGGCGCAGCCGCTTCGCCTTGGCCTCGGTGGTGGTGATGCCGCCGTGCTCGAACAGCGCGGTGGCGAGGTTGGCCAGCAGCAGCCGCTCATGTGCGGGGCTGCCGCCGAGCCGGGCGCCCTTCGTTGGCGTGGGCATGATGAGTGCTCCTCGTTCCTTTCACTGTCCCGCCAGGCTGCCCGCCCGTAGGACGGCGGCATGCGCCACCGGAGGTCGTCGAGGGCCCCCGCGGGTGGGCGGGGGCCCTCGTGAAGGTCAGTACTGCTCAGTCTCAACGAACTCCGCGCCGTCGTCGGACGGGTCGGAGAACGCCGGGTTGTAGCTGTCGGTGCCGTAGGTGTCCACGGCCTGACGCGGGTCGAATCCGGGCGGGGAGTCCTTGAGCTGCAGGCCCATCGCGCCGAGCTTCGTCTTGACCTCGTCGATCGACTTCTGCCCGAAGTTGCGGATGTCGAGCAGGTCGGCCTCGCTGCGCGAGACCAGTTCGCCGATCGTGTGGATGCCCTCGCGCTTGAGGCAGTTGTAGGAGCGGACGGTCAGGTCCATCTCCTCGATCGGCAGCGCGAGGTCCGCCGCCAGCGCCGCGTCCGCAGCGGACGGGCCGATGTCCACGCCCTCGGCCTCGGCGTTGAGCTCCTGGGCCAGCCCGAACAGGCCGACCAGGGTCTTGCCGGCGCTCGCCATCGCATCGCGCGGGGAGATCGACGGCTTCGTCTCGACGTCGACGATGAGCCGGTCGAAGTCGGTGCGCTGCTCGACTCGGGTTGCCTCGACCTTGTAGGTCACCTTCAGCACCGGTGAGTAGATCGAGTCGATCGGGATCCGCCCGATCTCCTGGCCGGCCTGCTTGTTCTGCGCCGCGCTGACGTACCCGCGGCCTCGCTCGACGGTCAGCTCGATCTCGAGCTTGCCCTTGTCGTTCAGAGTGGCCAGGCGCAGCTCGGGGCTGTGGACCTCGACGCCGGCCGGCGGGGCGATATCCGCCGCCGTGACCTCGTCGGGCCCCTGCTTGCGCAGGTACATCACCGTCGGCTCGTCGTTGTCGGAGCTGACGACCAGTTCCTTGAGGTTCAGGATCAGGTCGGTCACGTCCTCCTTGACGCCGGGCACGGTGGAGAACTCGTGCAGCACCCCGTCGATGCGGATGCTGGTGACCGACGCGCCGGGGATGGAGGACAGCAAGGTCCGACGCAGCGAGTTACCGAGGGTGTAGCCGAAGCCCGGCTCCAGCGGCTCGATCACGAAACGTGACCGGAACTCGGAGATCGGGTCCTCGACGAGGGTGGGACGCTGAGCGATCAGCATGTTGCGATCCTTCCGACCACGGCGACCGCCATATGACGCCGTGTAGGGCAGGCTCCCGGTTCGGGAGCCGGCGGGTGGGACATCGGTCCGTTCCACCCGCGAGCCCGGTGCACGCCCGCCCACCCGGTGAACCACCCGGGTGGTGCGCACGGCACCGGTTGTCGCTCCTTCAGTGTGCCTCGCCGCCGCACAGCAGTGACGGGCACGGTGCCACCGGCCCGGTGGCGGGAGCGTAGGTCACCCCCAAGGCGGGGCCGCCGGTGGCCGGGCCACCGCTGCACCGCCCCCGGGGGCGTCTGGTCCTACTTGGAGTAGAGCTCGACGATCAGCTGCTCCTGGACCTGGGTGTCAATGACCTGCCGGGCCGGCAGGGAGTGCACCAGGATCCGCATCTGGCTCGGGATGGACTCCAGCCAGGCTGGGACAGTCCGGCCCTGGCCCGCGGTCTCCCGAGCGACGATGAACGGGGTCAGCTCCCGGGCCTTCGGTGCGATCTCGACGATGTCGTTCTCGCTGATCCGGTAGCTCGGAATGTCGACCTTGCGCCCGTTGACCTGGACGTGGCCGTGCCGGACGGCCTGACGAGCGGCGTCGCGGGACGGCGCGAAGCCACCCCGGTAGACGACGTTGTCGAGCCGCGACTCAAGGATCTTCAGCAGCTCGTCACCGGTCTTGCCGGCCCGCCGGTTCGCCTCGTCGTAGTACCCGCGGAACTGCTTCTCCAGGATGCCGTAGATCCGCGCGCACTTCTGCTTCTCGCGCTTCTGCAGCAGGTACTCGGAGTCCTTGGTGCGGCCCCGGCCGTGCTCGCCCGGCGGGTAGGGCCGGATCTCGATCGGGCACTTCGGGGTGTCGCACTTGGTGCCCTTGAGGAACAGCTTCGTCTTCTCGCGGCGGCAACGCTTGCAGTCCGCGCCGGTGTAACGGGCCATCTAGTCCTTCTCTCTCGTCTCCTGGCGCGAACTCGAACGCGACGCCACGACTCCGGCCGGGGCGCCACCCCGACCACGATCGTCACGCCGCACGGTCACACCCTGCGCCGCTTCGGCGGGCGGCAACCGTTGTGGGGGGTAGGGGTGACGTCCTGGATCGCCCCGACCTCCAGGCCCGCGGCCTGCAGCGAGCGGATCGCGGTCTCCCGGCCGGAACCAGGGCCCTTCACGAACACGTCGACCTTGCGCATCCCGTGCTCCTGCGCCTTGCGGGCCGCGTTCTCGGCGGCCATCTGCGCGGCGAAGGGGGTCGACTTGCGGGAGCCCTTGAAGCCGACGTGGCCGGCGGAGGCCCAGGAGATCACGTTCCCGCTGGGGTCGGTGATCGAAACGATCGTGTTGTTGAACGTGCTCTTGATGTGAGCGTGCCCGTGGGCGACGTTCTTCTTTTCTTTGCGCCGGACCTTCTTGGCGCCGGCGGTGCGAGTCTTGGGAGGCATCTTTGCGTGTGGTCTCCGTCTGCGAGGTCGTCGATCAGTGGTCGTCCGGGGCCGGGCCGAGTGGCCCGCCGGGCGCCCTGACTACTTCTTGCCGGCCTTCTTCTTGCCGGCGATGGCGCGGCGCGGGCCCTTGCGGGTGCGGGCGTTGGTGTGCGTCCGCTGACCGTGGACCGGCAGGTTCCGCCGGTGCCGCAGGCCCTGGTAGCAGCCGATCTCCATCTTGCGACGGATGTCCTGCTTGATCTCCCGGTTGAGGTCGCCCTCCACCCGGTAGTTCGCGTCGATCCACTCACGCAGCCGGACGATCTCGTCCTCGCTCAGGTCCCGGACACGGGTGTCCGGGTTGACGCCGGTGGCAGCGAGGGTCTCCCGGGAACGGGTGCGACCGATCCCAAAGATGTAGGTCAGGGCGATCTCAACCCGCTTCTCGCGGGGGAGGTCGACGCCGGAGAGGCGTGCCATGTACGGATGTTTCCTTCCTGCATCCGGAGGTCTCGGGCGATGTCGCCCCAACCGGCGCAGTGCCGGCCGGGCCCCGGCCTCCGACCGGGGGTGAGACGCCCCATGCGGGACGCCTGGCATCGCTTGAGTGCGGTAGCTCCCCAACCCCGAGCCGCCGGGGCGCGTACGCGCACCCTGGCGACGGGGAGAGGCCCACCCGTCAGTGGCCTTAGCCCTGACGCTGCTTGTGACGCAGATTGTCGCAGATGACCATGACACGCCCGTGTCGGCGGATCACCTTGCACTTGTCGCAGATCTTCTTGACGCTGGGCTTGACCTTCACGGCTGTTGCGGACCTCCTGCGCAGCCGCGGGCCGCGCGTGGCGATGAGTAGTGGTACGGGCGAGTGTGGAGGAGATCGACTACTTGTAGCGGTAGACGATGCGGCCGCGAGACAGGTCGTAGGGCGAGAGCTCGACCACGACGCGGTCCTCCGGCAGGATCCGGATGTAGTGCTGACGCATCTTGCCGCTGATGTGGGCGAGAACGCGATGACCGTTCTGAAGCTCGACCCGAAACATTGCGTTCGGGAGCGGCTCCACCACACGGCCCTCGATCTCGATGGCCCCGTCCTTCTTCGGCATGTCCTCCGCTGTCCTGACGTCGACGACTGAATCGGCGGTTTGGTCACGACCGGTCGAGCTGACCGAACAACCGCCCGGAAAGACCCAGGTCAGAAGCCCGAATCCCAGGAGGGACCACGGACTGCCAACCACACTGCCACCGACCGCAACTGCCACGTTTCAGGACTGCTATCGACGCGGTGGAGCACACCGGCGTGAGGAGACCGCCAACTGAAGAGTGTACGTGGCCCATCCGTCAAGGGCCAACACAGGCTCAGCCGATGCCGGACGGGGCGTCCGCAGGCTGTCCGCAGGCGACGCCGAGCGCGGCGAGCCGGGCGACCCCACCGTCGGGCTCGGTCAGCACCCAGGGGCCCCGATCGGTGATCGCCACCGAGTGTTCGGTGTGCGCGGCCAGGCTGCCGTCCTGGGTCACGACGGTCCAGTCGTCGGCGAGCACGGTCGTGTCCGGCGCACCGATGGTGATCATCGGCTCGATCGCCAGCGCCAGCCCCTCGACCAGCCGGATGCCGCGGCCGGGGCGGCCGTAGTTGAGCACGTGCGGAGGCTGGTGCATCTCGGTGCCGATGCCGTGGCCGCCGTAGTGGTCGACGATGCCGTAGCCGTGCGGACGGATGTGGCGCTCGACGGCGGCGCTGATGTCGGTGAGCTTGCCACCGAGCTGGGCAGCCGCGAGGCCCGCCCACAGCGAGCCCTCACAGGTCGCAATCAGGTCGAGGGCCTCGGGGGCCACCTCGCCGACCGGAACGGTGATCGCCGCATCCCCGTGCCACCCGTCGACGATCGCTCCACAGTCGATCGAGATGATGTCACCCTCGCGCAGTACCCGCTTGCGCGTCGGGATCGCGTGGACGACCTCGTCGTTGACAGAACTGCAGATCGACGCCGGGTACGGCGGCTGGGCGTAGCCCTTGAAGGAAGGGATCCCGCCGTCGGCCCGGATCGTTCTCTCGGCGAGTGCGTCGAGATCCGCAGTCGTGACGCCGGGGACGACCGCCTCGCGCAGCCGGGCCAACGTCTTGGCGACGAGCAGGCCGGCCACCCGCATCTTGGCGATCTCCGCCGCGGTCTTGATCTGGACGTGCTCTCGTCGCGCCACGCTCTCGCCTCGGTCTGTGTCCGTGTACTGGTCCGATTCTCGATGCTAACCGCCCTGCCGGCACCGGCAGGGCGGACGACCGTCCGACCGTCGGCGTCCGCCTGGACGGTTCCTACCCACCGCGAGGCACCCACCCCCCACCACGAGTGTGGGTGGACGCTGAGCGGCGGGAGCCTCAGTCCCCGTAGTGACGCAGCGCGTCGAGCGCCCGATCGGTGACGTTGTCCACCGGGCCGGTGGCGTCGATGCCGATCAGGATGCCCTTCTCCGCGTAGTACGCCACCAGCGGCGACGTCTGGTCCGCATACACCTCGAGCCGGTGGCGCACGGTCCCGGCCTGGTCGTCGTCGCGCTGGAACAGGTCGCCGCCGCAACGATCGCACAGGCCCTCGACCGACGGCGGGTCGAAGTCGAGATGCCAGATGTGGCCGCAGTTGCGGCAGGTCCGCCGGCCGGAGAGCCGCCGCACCACCTCGTCGTCGTCGACGACAAGCTCCAGAACCACGTCCAGCCGGGTCCCCATCCCGTCGAGCATCTGCCCGAGCACCTCGGCCTGGGGGACGTTACGGGGGAACCCGTCGAGCAGGAACCCCTTGACCGCGTCATCCTCGGCGAGCCGGTTGCGAACCATCCCGATGGTGATCTCGTCCGGCACGAGGTCACCGGCATCCATGAAGGTCTTGGCCTTGACGCCCAGTTCGGTTCCCTGTCGCACGTTCGCTCGGAAGATGTCCCCAGTCGAGATCTTGGGGATGGACCGCGCCTGGGCAATGAACGCGGCCTGCGTACCCTTTCCGGCACCGGGCGGTCCCACCAGTACGAGGCGCACTACCGGAGGAAACCTTCGTAATTGCGGAGCATGAGCTGGCTTTCGATCTGCTTCACGGTTTCCAGCCCCACCCCCACCATGATCAGGACTGAGGTACCCGCGAAGGGGAACGGCTGGTCCTTGGTCAGGTTCAACAGTGCCAACGGAAGGACCGTGATCACTCCGAGAAACAGGGAGCCGGGGAGCGTGATCCGGTCAAGTACGTGTTTGAGGTACTCCGCCGTCGGGTTACCCGGTCTGATCCCGGGGATGAACCCACCATACTTCTTCATGTTGTCCGCGACCTCCGTTGGGTTGAAGGTGATCGCAACATAGAAGTAGGTGAAGGCGATGATGAGTGCGAAGTACGTCACCAGGTAGAGCGGATGGTCCCCACGTGAGAGATACCTCTGCTCGAAGTCCTGAAAGCCCTGGTTGCTCCAGACCTGTCCGGCGAGCTGCGGGAGCTGGAGCAGGGAGGAGGCGAAGATGACGGGGATGATCCCGGCCTGGTTGACCTTGATGGGCAGGTAGGTGGAGGTGCCCCCGTACATCCGCCGGCCGATCAGTCGCTTCGCGTACTGGACGGGGATCCGCCGCTGGGACTGCTCGACGAACACCACGAAGACCATGATCGCGATCCCCAGCAGAATCACCAGACTGAACACCACGCCTCCGGCGACCTGGAGGATCCGGGTGCCCTCGGAGGGAAGCCGCGCCGCGATCGAAGTGAAGATCAGCAAGGACATGCCGTTGCCGACGCCGCGGGCCGTGATCAGCTCACCCATCCACATGATGACCGAGGTGCCGGCAGTCATCGTGATGACGATGGTCGCGACCCGGAACAGGCTCGTGTCCGGAATGATGGCGGCCGAGCAGCTCGGGAAGAGCCGTCCACTGCGGGCCAGTGCCACGATGCCGGTCGCCTGCAGGACGCCGAGCGCGATCGTCAGGTAGCGGGTGTACTGGGTGAGCTTCTGCTCGCCCGAGCTGCCTTCCTTCTTCAGCTGCTCGAGCCGCGGGATCACCACGACGAGCAGCTGGATGATGATGCTCGAGGTGATGTAGGGCATGATGCCGAGCGCGAAGATGGACAGCTGGAGCAGGGCGCCGCCGCTGAACAGGTTGATCAGCGAGTAGACGTTGCTGCTGTCGGCGCTCGCGCTGTTGAGGCAGGTGTTGACCGCGCGGGTCGAGACCCCGGGCGAGGGCATGACGCTGCCGAACCGGAACAGCACCACGATCCCGACGGTGAACAGCAGCTTCTTGCGCAGGTCAGGAGTGCGGAATGCCCGCGTGAAGGCGGTGAGCACGGCTCCTCCTGCTGGGATTGCGGACCGACGGGGAGTGGACATCCTGCCCTGTGCGGAGCGCCTACGACGGCCGGCGGCCGACGTTGGTTAGGCGACTGTAACAGGACACCCGGTCCACTCGTCCGGACATCACGCCCAGTAAGCAGCGGTGGCCGGGAAGAACCAGCTGATGCCAGTGCGCGCCGGCTGCCGCGCGGGATGCTCCGGACAAGCAGGGCGAGGGGCGGCTCTGGGGCCGCCCCTCGCCCTGGGTCTCAACTCTGCGTGACGCTCCCGCCGGCAGCCGCGATCTTCTCCCGCGCGGATGCCGAGAATGCGTCAGCGCTGACGTGCAGCGCGACGTCGATGTCGCCGTTGCCCAGCACCTTCACCGGCAACTTGGCACGCACGGCCCCCTTGGCCACGAGGTCGGCCTTGGTGACGTCTCCGCCCTCGGGGAACAGCTCAACCAGCGCGGACACGTTCACCACCTGGTACTCCACCCGGGCCGGGTTACTGAAGCCCTTGAGCTTGGGCAGCCGCATGTGCAGGGGCATCTGGCCACCCTCGAAGCGGGCGGGCACCTGCTTGCGGGCCTTGGAGCCCTTGGTCCCCCGGCCGGCGGTCTTCCCCTTGGAGCCCTCGCCGCGACCGACGCGGATCCGGCTGCGGTGGGCACCGGGCGCCGGACGCAGGTGATGCACCTTCAGGCCGCGGCCACGCTCGGTCTGCGCCGAGCCGGTCTGGCCCTTGTCGGTCGCGTCCTCGGTCTTGGTCAGTTCGGCCATGGCTAGGAGTCCACCTCCTCGACCCGGACAAGATGGGTCACAGTCCTGATCATCCCGAGAACCTCGGGACGGTCGTCACGGACGGTCGTGGCGTTGATCTTCCGCAGGCCGAGGGTCCGCAGCGTGGCCCGCTGGTTGTGGGTGCCGCCAATCCCGGAACGGATCTGCGTGATGCGCAGCTTGGCCATCACACACCGGCCCCGGCCACGCGGGCGCGCAGCATGGCTGGCGGGGCGACGTCCTCGAGCGGCAGGCCGCGCCGGGCCGCGATCTCCTCGGGCCGCATGAGGCCGCGAAGGGCGGCCACGGTTGCGTGCACGATGTTGATCGGGTTCGACGAGCCGAGCGACTTCGACAGTACGTCGTGCACCCCGGCGCACTCCAACACGGCGCGCACCGGGCCGCCGGCGATCACACCGGTACCGGGTGAGGCCGGCTTGAGCAGGACGACGCCCGCCGCCCGCTCACCCTGCACCGGGTGCGGGATCGTCGAGCCGATCCGGGGCACCTTGAAGAAGTGCTTCTTGGCCTCCTCGACGCCCTTGGCGATGGCGGCGGGGACTTCCTTGGCCTTGCCGTAGCCGACGCCGACGGTGCCGTCGGCGTCACCCACCACGACGAGAGCGGTGAAGCTGAAGCGACGACCGCCCTTGACGACCTTCGCGACGCGGTTGATCGCGACGACCCGCTCGACGTAGGCGTTCTTTTCCTGGGCCGGGCCGCCGCCCGACCGGTCCCGGCGTTCCCGACGGTCCGAGCCGCCGGACCCGCCGCCGCGGCGCTGCTGGCCTGGCATCTACAACATCTCCCTGATCAGGCTGTACTGGATGGCTTGGGGCTGAGCGGTCATCAGAAGTCCAACCCGCTCTGGCGCGCCGCATCCGCGAGCGCGGCGATCCGGCCGGCGTAGGTCCGGCCGCCGCGGTCGAACACGACCGCGGCGATCCCGGCCTCCTTTGCCCGCTGGGCGACCAGTTCCCCGACCTTGCGGGCCTGGGCCGACTTGTCGCCGTCGCCACCGCGCAGGGTGACGTCCAGGGTGGACGCCGAGACGAGCGTGTGGCCCGCGGCGTCGTCGATGACCTGGGCGTAGATGTGCCGCGAGGACCGGGTGACGACGAGCCGGGGACGGGACTGGGTGCCCGCCACCTTCTTGCGCACGCGGACATGCCGGCGGAGCTTCGCGGTCCGCCGACGCGCGCTGGCGCCGAGGCTCACTGCCATGATCTATCTCCTACTTCCCGGTCTTCCCGACCTTGCGGCGGACGACCTCGCCCTGGTAGCGAACGCCCTTGCCCTTGTACGGGTCAGGCTTACGCAATCCGCGGATCTTCGCGGAGACCTCGCCGACCAGCTGCTTGTCGATCCCATGGACCACGAAGCGGGTCGGGGTCTGCACCTCGAAGCGGATGCCCTCGGGGGCCTTGACCGGGACGGGGTGGCTGTAGCCGAGCGCAAACTCCAGGTCGGAACCCTTGGCCTGGACGCGGTAACCGACGCCGACGATCTCCAGGGTCTTGGAGTACCCGGCGGTGACGCCGGTGACCATGTTGGAGACCAGGCTGCGGGTCAGGCCGTGCAGCGAGCGGGACCGACGTTCGTCATCCGGGCGGGTCACAACGAGCTGACCCTCCTCCTGGTTGACCCCGATCGGCTCGACCACGACGTGGCTCAGGGTGCCCTTGGGCCCCTTGACAGTAACGGTCGTCCCCTCGACGGTGATGTCGACACCGCTGGGGACGGGAATGGGCAGGCGCCCGATCCGTGACATCGCTCGGCTTCCTTACCAGACGTAGGCGAGGACTTCCCCGCCCACGCCCCGCTTGCCCGCCTGCTTGTCGGTCAGCAGCCCCGACGAGGTGGAGATGATCGCGACACCCAGTCCCCCAAGCACCTTGGGGAGGTTCGTCGCCTTGGCGTAGACCCGCAGGCCCGGCTTGCTGATGCGCTTGATCCCGGCGATCGAACGCTCACGGTTCGGGCCGTACTTCAGATCGATGACCAGAGAGTGGCCGACGCCGCCAGCCGAGGTCGCGTCCTCGACGTGCCAGCTGGAGATGTAGCCCTCCTGCTGGAGGATCTCCGCAACGTGCGTCTTGATCTTGCTGTGAGGCATCACCACTTGGTCGTGGTAGGCCCGGCTGGCGTTGCGAACACGCGTCAGCATGTCCGCAATCGGGTCGGTCATCGTCATTGACTTGACGCCTTTCTCGCGGCGGTTCCCGTCGACGCCGGGGCGGATGCCCAGGCGGCCATGGTCCAGGCCTGCCGCGATCGGGTGGAGGTGCGGGGGCGGCGCGGTCTACCAGGAGCTCTTGGTGATGCCGGGCAGCTCGCCGCGGTGCGCCATCTGCCGCAGGCAGATCCGGCAGAGTCCGAACACCCGGTAAACCGAGCGGGACCGGCCGCAGCGCTGGCAGCGGGTGTAACCGCGCACCGCGTACTTCGGCTTGCGGTTCGACTTCTCGATCAGTGCCTTCTTGGCCATCTGTCTAGTTCTCCCGGAAGGGGAAGCCCAGCGCCCGCAGGAGCGCCCGGCCCTCGTCGTCGGTGGTCGCGGTGGTGACGACCGTGATGTCCATGCCCCGAACCCGGTCGATCCGGTCGATGTCGATCTCATGGAAGATCGACTGCTCGATCACGCCGAAGGTGTAGTTACCCGAACCGTCGAACTGCTTCGGGGACAGCCCACGGAAGTCACGGATGCGTGGTAGCGCGATGGAGACCAGGCGGTCGAGAAACTCCCACATCCGGTCGCCGCGCAGGGTCACCTTCGCCCCGATCGGCATCCCCTCGCGCAGCTTGAACTGGGCGATGGACTTCTTCGCCCGCCGCACGGCCGGCTTCTGACCGGTGATCGCGGCCAGGTCGCGCACGGCGCCGTCGATGAGCTTCGCGTCCCGGGCGGCGTCCCCGACGCCCATGTTGACGACGACCTTCACGACACCGGGGATCTGCATGACGTTGCGGTAGGAGAACTCCTCCCGCAGCCCCGGGGCAATCTCGTCGCGGTACCGCTGCTTGAGCCGTGGGACCGGGCGAGCACCGGTGGTCCGGTCTTCGGTGGTCACAGTCATTTGATCTCTATTCCCAACTGCTCGACTGCTCGCTCGGCCTACAGCTCGGCGCCGGTGCGCCGGGAGATGCGGACCTTGGTGCCGTCCTCGTTGATGCGGTACCCGATCCTGGTGGGCCGTCCGTCCGACGGATCGACGATCATCACGTTGCTCACGTGGATCGGCGCCTCCTGGGTGACGATCCCGCCGGACTGGGAGCCACGCGCGCTCTGCTCGGCGCGGGTGTGCCGCGTGATCCGGTTCGCGCCCTCGACGAGGACGTTGTTCTTCTCGGGATAGGCCCGGATGACCTTCCCCTTCAGGCCACGGTCCTTGCCAGTGATGATCTGGACCGTGTCACCCTTCTTGATCTTCAAAGCGGCCACGGTCACAGCACCTCCGGCGCCAGCGAGATGATCTTCATGAACTTCTTGTCACGCAGCTCCCGGCCGACCGGCCCGAAGATGCGAGTGCCCCGGGGTTCGCCACCGTCCCGGATGAGCACCGCCGCGTTCTCGTCGAAACGGATGTAGGAGCCGTCCGGCCGCCGACGCTCCTTGGTGGTGCGCACCACGACCGCCTTGACCACGTCACCGCGCTTCACTCCGGCGCCGGGCAGGGCATCCTTGACCGTGCCGACGATGATGTCGCCGATCCCCGCGTAACGACGCCCAGAGCCGCCAAGCACCCGGATGCAGAGAATTTCCCGCGCTCCGGTGTTGTCGGCGACCCGAAGTCGCGACTCCTGCTGAATCACTTTCCGCTCCTGATCACCCGGTACTACCGATCAACCGGTACTGCATCGGACCCGGTCACCCGGGTGCCAGGGCTGGCTAGCCCCCGGGGCTGCCTCGCCCCGAAACTATTTGGCCTTCTCCAGAACCTGGACGACTCGCCACCGCTTGGTGGCCGACAGCGGCCGGGTCTCCATCAGCAGCACGCGGTCGCCGACACCGGTGGTGCCGTGCTCGTCGTGCGCCTTGACCTTCTTCGTCCGGCGGATCGTCTTGCCGTACAGCGGGTGCTGCACACGATCCTCGACCGCGACCACGACGGTCTTGGTCATCTTGTCGCTGACCACGAGGCCCTCTCGGACCTTGCGGAAGCCGCGGTCGGTGTCCGCCACGCCGGTGTTCTGCGAAGCCTCCTGGGAGGCCGTCTCGTCTGCCACTGCCCTCACGCCCGTTCCGACTGCGTCGCGTCATCGTCCGCCGCGCCGGCGACCAGCGCCGGATCACCGGTGATACCCAGCTCCCGTTCGCGCATCACCGTGTAGATCCGGGCGATGTCACGCCGTACGGCCCGCAGCCGCCGGTTGTTGGACAGCTGCCCGGTCGCCGCCTGGAACCGGAGGTTGAACAGCTCCTCCTTGCCCTCACGGAGCTTGTCGACGAGCTCGTCGACAGACAGGCTCCGCAGCTCGTCCGCGGTAGCGACAGCCATCACGCACCACCTTCACGAACCACGAAACGGCACTTCATCGGCAGCTTGTGGATCGCGCGCCGCATCGCCTCCCGGGCCACGGGCTCCGCGACTCCGGACAGCTCGAACAACACCCGGCCCGGCTTGACGTTCGCGACCCACCACTCGGGCGAGCCCTTACCGGAACCCATCCGAGTCTCGGCGGGCTTCTTGGTCAACGGCCGGTCCGGATAGATGTTGATCCAGACCTTGCCACCACGGCGGATATGGCGGGTCATCGCGATACGCGCCGACTCGATCTGCCGGTTCGTCACGTACGCCGACTCCAGGGCCTGGATCCCGTACTCACCGAACGTGACTCGGGTTCCGCCCTTGGCCGCACCGGTCCGCCTGGGGTGGTGCTGCTTGCGGTGCGCGACCTTCCGGGGAATCAGCATGATCTATTCCTCCGCCTTCTCCGGAGTGCCCGTCGTCGCGGCGGCGGCCGGCGTGGCGGCCGACTCGGCCGCGGCGGTGGCGGGCGCGGTCGGCTTGGCCACCGGGGCCTTCGACGACGCGGCCTCGGGCGCGGTGTTCTCAGGTGCGGTGTTCTCAGGTGCGGTGTTCTCAGGTGCGGTGTTCTCGGGTGCGGCCTCGGTTGGCAGCCCAGTCTCAGGTGCCGGCGCAGTCTCAGGTGTCGGCGCGTTCCCGCCGCGACCCCGGCGCTCGCTGCGCGCCGCGGCGCGACCGGCGTCGGTACCGCCCTGGGTGGTGCCGGACGAGCCGGAACGCGGCCCGCGGCGCGGGCGGTCCCGACGGGTCTGCCGCTGCAGGGCCTCCTGCGCCTCGCGCTCGGCCCGGCTCTGGACGATGTCGCCCTTGTAGATCCAGACCTTCACGCCGATGCGGCCGAAGTTCGTCCGAGCCTCGTAGAAGCCGTAGTCGATATCCGCACGCAGAGTGTGCAGCGGAACTCGACCCTCGCGGTAGAACTCCGAACGGCTCATCTCGGCGCCGCCCAGGCGACCCGAGCACTGCACCCGGATGCCCTTCGCGCCGCCCTTCATCGCGGTCTGCATCGCCTTGCGCATCGCGCGGCGGAAGCTGACCCGGCTGGAGAGCTGCTCGGCCACGCCCTGGGCGACGAGCTGCGCGTCGACCTCGGGGTTCTTGACCTCGAGGATGTTCAGCTGCACCTGCTTGCCGGTGAGCTTCTCCAGGTCGCCACGGATGCGGTCCGCCTCGGCGCCTCGGCGGCCGATGACGATGCCCGGGCGGGCGGTGTGGATGTCCACCCGCAGCCGTCCCTGGGTCCGCTCGATGTCGACCCGGCTGATACCGGCCCGCTCCATGCCCCGCGACATCATCTTGCGGATCTTCACGTCCTCGCCGACGTACGCCTTGTACTGCTTGTCGGCGTACCAGCGGGACGTGAATTCCGAAGTGATGCCAAGCCGGAACCCGTGCGGGTTGACCTTCTGCCCCACTACCGGGCCCTCCTTGTCGTCTTCGCGCCCCGGCCGGTCGTGGAGACCGGCTCCCGGCTCTCCACCACGACGGTGATGTGGCTGGTGCGCTTGCGGATTCGGTAGGCCCGGCCCTGAGCGCGGGGTCGGATGCGCTTGAGCGTCGGCCCCTCGTCCACGTAGACCTCGCCGACCCACAGGGTCTCAGGGTCGAGGCGGTGGTTGTTCTCGGCGTTCGCCGCCGCGCTGGCGACGACCTTGTACACGTCCTCGCTCGCCGCCTGCGCGGCGAACCGGAGGATGTCCAACGCCTCGCTGACCGAACGGCCGCGCACCAGGTCGACGACCCGGCGGGCCTTCATCGGCGAGACCCGCACGTAGCGGGCCGACGCCTTGGCGCCCGGCAGGCCGGCTCGGGTCAGGCCCTCGACGAGATCGTCAGCCACGACGCGACCTCCGGTCCTCCTTGACGTGGCCGCGGAACGTCCTGGTCGAGGCAAACTCGCCGAGCTTGTGCCCGACCATGCCCTCGGTGATGAAGACCGGGACGTGCTTGCGGCCATCGTGCACGGCGATCGTGTGCCCCAGCATGTCGGGGATCACGGTGGAGCGCCGCGACCAGGTCTTGATGACGTGCTTGGTGCCCTTCGAGTTCTGCACGTCCACCTTCTTGAGCAGGTGGTCGTCGACGAACGGGCCCTTCTTCAGACTGCGTGGCATTGTTGTGTCTCCTCCTTCCTGCTCAGATCCGGTGGGTACGGGAGGTACGGGGGGCGGACGACGGGCTCACGGGGGCCGGGGTCCGGGTGCGTGAGGTCACTACCGCCGCCTGTTCTGCTTGCGACGACGCACGATGAGCGCGTCGGACGACTTCTTCTGGACCCGGGTCCGGCCCTCCGGACGACCCTTCGGGTTGACCGGGTGACGACCACCGGAGGTCTTGCCCTCACCACCACCGTGCGGGTGGTCGACCGGGTTCATGGCGACACCACGCACGGTGGGCCGACGGCCCTTCCAGCGCATCCGGCCAGCCTTGCCCCAGTTGATGTTGCTCTGCTCGGCGTTGCCGACCTCGCCGACGGTGGCGCGGCAGCGGACGTCCACGTTGCGGATCTCGCCCGAGGGCATCCGCAACTGGGCGTAGGGGCCGTCCTTTGCGACGAGCTGCACGCTGACGCCGGCGCTACGGGCGATCTTCGCGCCGCCGCCGGGACGCAGCTCGATGGCGTGCACCACGGTGCCGGTCGGGATGTTGCGCAGCGGCAGGGCGTTACCGGGCTTGATGTCGGCGCCCACCCCGGAGCTGACCTGGTCACCCTGCTTGAGCTTCACCGGGGCGATGATGTAGCGCTTCTCGCCGTCGGCGTAGTGCAGCAGCGCGATGCGGGCCGTGCGGTTCGGGTCGTACTCGATGTGCGCGACCTTCGCCGGCACGCCGTCCTTGTCTCGCCGGAAGTCGATGATCCGGTAGGCCCGCTTGTGGCCGCCGCCCTGGTGCCGGGTGGTGATCCGGCCGTGGACGTTGCGCCCGCCCTTGGAGTGCAGCGGACGGACCAGCGACTTCTCCGGGTGATCACGGGTGATCTCGACGAAGTCGGCCACGCTCGCGCCACGACGCCCCGGCGTCGTCGGCTTGTACCTACGAATTCCCATGGCTTCCTACCGTCCCTGGCCCGTCGACCCGTGGGCCGCCGCCGCGGCGCGGCGCACGCGCTCAGGCACCGGGGCCTCCGAAGATCTCGATCGTCTGACCGGGCGCCAGGCTGACCAGGGCCCGCTTGGTCGCGGACCGTTGCCCCCAGCCGTGCTTGGTCCGCTTGCGCTTGCCCTGCCGGTTGATGGTGTTCACCCGCAGGACGCGCACGTTGAAGATCTGCTGGACCGCGAGCCTGATCTGAGTCTTGTTCGCGTCCGGGTGCACGATAAAGGTGTAGACGTTCTCGTCAAGCAGGCCGTAGCTCTTCTCGGAGACGACCGGCCGCAGGATCACGTCACGCGGATCGGGAATCACTTGTTCTCCTCCGCCCCGGCCGCGGTGGGCGATGCCGGCCGGCTGTCGCGGGTGAGGAACGCGGCCAGCGCTTCCTCGGTGAAGACGACGTCGTCGCTCACCAGCACGTCGTAGGTGTTCAGCTGCCCCGGGTCGAGCAGGTGCACCGCCGCGACGTTGCGCAAGCTCTTCCAGGTCAGCTCGTCACTGCGGCTCGCGACCACCAGCACGCGGCGGGTGTCCGCAACCGTACGCAACGCCGTCACCGCGGCCTTCGTCGACGGTGCATCACCGGAGACCAGCGAGGACACGACGTGGACCCGGCTGTTGCGCGCCCGGTCGGACAGCGCGCCACGCAGCGCGGCGGCCTTCATCTTCTTCGGGGTGCGCTGGTCGTACTTGCGCGGCGTCGGGCCGTGCACCGTGCCACCGCCAGCGAACTGCGGAGCGCGCAGTGAGCCCTGCCGGGCTCGGCCGGTGCCCTTCTGCCGGTACGGCTTGCGGCCGCCGCCGCGAACCTCGCCGCGGGTCTTGGTGTCGTGGGTGCCCTGCCGGGCCGCCGCGAGCTGCGCGACCACGACCTGGTGGATCAGCGGGACGTTCAGCGGCACGTCGAACACGCCACCGGGCAGCTCAACGCTGCCGCCGTCACCGCCGTCAAGCGCGTGCACCGAGACGGTGCGCATGGTGGTGGCATCCGGATCGGATGCGGTCGCCACCCGGCTCATGCCGAGACCTCCTCACCGGCGCCGACCGCCACGGCCGGGGTGATCGCCTCGGGCGCCGGGCGCTTGGCCGCGCTGCGCACGAAGACGAGGCCGCCGTCCGGGCCGGGTATCGCGCCCTTCACCAGCAGAAAGCCACGCTCGGTGTCGACGGCGTGGATGGTCAGGCCCGGCGTGGTGGTGCGCGCGTGGCCCATCCGGCCCGCCATGCGCAGGCCCTTGAAGACACGGCCGGGGGTCGCGCAGCCGCCGACCGAACCCGGCGAGCGGTGCTTGCGCTCGACGCCGTGCCCGGCGCCCAGGCCCTTGAACCCGTGACGCTTCATGACACCGGCGAAGCCCTTGCCCTTGGAGGTTCCGGTGACGTCGACGACGGTCCCCGGAACGAACACCTCGCCGGTGAGCTCCTGGCCGGGCCGATAGTTGGCGGCGTCGGCGGTGCGCAGCTCGACGAGATGGCGCCGCGGCGTCACCCCGCTCGTACCGAAGTGCCCCCGGGCCGGCTTGTTGATCTTGCGCGGGTCGATCTCGCCGTAACCGAGCTGGACGGCGGAGTACCCGTCCGAGTCAGGCGTCTTGACCTGCGTGACGACGTTGGGACCGGCCTTGATGACGGTGACCGGCACGACGCGATTGTTCGCGTCCCATACCTGGGTCATCCCGAGCTTGGTGCCCAGGAGCCCTCTGTAGTTGCGGATGAGCATGACTGCGCCGGCCCCCTCTTACAGCTTGATCTCGATGTCGACGCCGGCGGGGAGGTCGAGCCGCATCAGCGAGTCGACCGTCTTCGGCGTCGGGTCAAGGATGTCGATCAGCCGCTTGTGCGTCCGCATCTCGAAGTGCTCGCGGCTGTCCTTGTACTTGTGCGGCGACCGGATGACGCAGTAGATGTTCTTCTCCGTCGGCAGCGGCACCGGTCCCGCGACCTGCGCACCCGTCCGGGTCACCGTCTCGACGATCTTCCGCGCCGAGCTGTCGATGACCTCGTGGTCATAGGCCTTGAGCCGAATGCGGATCTTCTGTGCCGCCATGGTGGGCTTCGCCTGTCCTGTCTGTCTCGTCCGGCCGGTACCGCTACCGGGTCACCGCCCGTAGATCCGCCCTGCCGGTGGCGCGAGGCCCGCGCCCCGCCGCCGGCGGAGGGAGTCTGCCGGTTACCGCTGTCTCGTGCCGGTCCCGCGTCGATCGATCGACACTGGTGCCGGATTACCTGCCGCGCTGGCAGCCGGTGGTACCGGCAGCCAGGCCGCCCGGGGTGGCGCTCAGTCGCGCCGCCCGGGCAGCAATGTGGGCGGTGGGCCCAGGTGATCCGGACCCACCGCCCACCGGTACTACTTGAGAACCTTCGTGACCTGGCCCGCGCCGACGGTCCGGCCACCCTCGCGGATGGCGAAGCGCAGGCCTTCCTCCATGGCGATCGGCTGAATGAGCTCGACCGTCATCTCGGTGTTGTCGCCCGGCATGACCATCTCGGTGCCCTCGGGGAGGGTCACGACGCCGGTCACGTCGGTGGTGCGGAAGTAGAACTGCGGCCGGTAGTTCTTGAAGAACGGCGTATGGCGGCCGCCTTCGTCCTTGTCCAGGATGTAGACCCGAGCCTCGAACACCGTGTGCGGCGTGATCGTCTTGGGCTTGACGATGACCTGGCCGCGCTCGACGTCCTCACGCTTGATGCCGCGCAGGAGCAGGCCAACGTTGTCGCCGGCACGCCCCTCGTCGAGCAGCTTGCGGAACATCTCGACGCCGGTGACGGTCGTCGTGGTGGTCTCCGGCTTGATGCCGACGATCTCCACGATCTCGTTGACCTTGACGATTCCACGCTCGACACGGCCGGTCACGACGGTGCCACGACCGGTGATCGTGAAGACGTCCTCGATCGGCATGAGGAACGGCCGGTCGATGTCACGCTCCGGCTCGGGGATCGACTCGTCGACCGCGGCCATGAGCTCGAGGAGCTTGGCGCCCCACTCCTTGTCGCCCTCCAGCGCCTTGAGCGCGGAGACGCGGATGACCGGGACGTCGTCACCAGGGAACTCGTACGAGCTCAACAGCTCGCGGACCTCGAGTTCGACGAGCTCAAGGATCTCCTCGTCGTCGACCATGTCGGCCTTGTTCAGCGCGACGACGATGTACGGCACGCCGACCTGACGCGCAAGGAGCACGTGCTCCTTCGTCTGTGGCATCGGACCGTCGGTCGCGGACACCACCAGGATCGCCCCGTCCATCTGGGCGGCACCGGTAATCATGTTCTTGATGTAGTCCGCGTGCCCAGGGCAGTCGACGTGCGCGTAGTGCCGCTTGTCGGTCTGGTACTCGACGTGCGCAATCGAGATCGTGATACCGCGGGCCTTCTCCTCCGGCGCCTTGTCGATCTGGTCGAACGGCGTGAAGGGGTTGAGGTCCGGATGCGCGTCGTGCAGCACCTTGGTGATCGCCGCGGTCAGCGTGGTCTTGCCATGGTCGATGTGACCGATGGTGCCGATGTTGACATGCGGCTTCGTCCGCTCGAACTTCTGCTTCGCCACGGGGTCCCTCCAAGGACGGGTGGTGTCGTGCTGTGTAGTCAGGTTGGGGAGGTGCTCACGCCACGAGGGCGGTCACTCCCCCCGCGCCTTGGCGATGATCTCCTTGGCGACGTTCCCGGGAACCTCGGCGTAGGAGTCGAACTGCATCGAGTAGCTGGCCCGGCCGGACGTCTTGGACCGCAGGTCGCCGACGTAGCCGAACATCTCTGACAGTGGCACCTGGGCCCGCACGATCCGGGAACCGCCGCGCTCCTCCATCGCCTGGATCTGTCCGCGACGGGAGTTCAGGTCGCCGATGACGTCGCCCATGTGGTCCTCGGGCGTAGTGACCTCGACGGCCATCAGCGGCTCGAGAAGCACCGGGTCGGCCTTGCGCGCCGCGTCCTTGAACGCCATCGAACCGGCGATCTTGAAGGCGAGCTCGGACGAGTCCACGTCGTGGTACTGACCGTCCAGGAGGGTGACCTTGACGTCGACCAGCGGGTAGCCGGCCAGCACGCCGAACTCCATGGCCTCCTGGCAGCCGGCGTCGACCGACGGGATGTACTCCCGGGGGATGCGACCGCCGGTGACCTTGTTCTGGAACTCGTAACCACCGCCGTCGCCGCCGGAGGGCTCCAGGTTGATGATCACCCGAGCGTACTGGCCGGAGCCACCCGTCTGCTTCTTGTGGGTGTAGTCGATCTTCTCCACCTTGCGGCGGATGGTCTCCCGGTAGGCCACCTGCGGCTTGCCGACGTTCGCCTCGACGCCGTACTCGCGGCGCATGCGGTCGACCAGCACGTCGAGGTGCAGCTCACCCATGCCGGCGATGATCGTCTGGCCGGTCTCCTCGTCGGTCCGGACCTGGAAGGTCGGGTCCTCCTCGGCGAGCCGCTGGATCGCGGTGCCCAGCTTCTGCTGGTCGGCCTTCGTCTTCGGCTCGATCGCGACGTGGATGACCGGCGCAGGGAAGGTCATCGACTCCAGGATCACCGGCGCGTTCGGGTCGCAGAGAGTGTCCCCGGTGGTGGTGTTCTTCAGCCCCACCACGGCGACGATCTGCCCCGCGCTGACGCTGTCCCGGTCTTCCCGGTGGTTGGCGTGCATCTGCAGGATGCGCCCGATGCGCTCCTTGCGGTCCTTCGTCGAGTTCAGCACCGGCGAACCTCCGGTCAACCTGCCAGAGTACACCCGGATGTAGGTCAGCTTGCCGACGTACGGGTCGCTCATGATCTTGAAGGCGAGCGCCGAGAACGGTGCGTCCTCGCTGGGCTCGCGGCGAACCTCGGCGTCCTCGTCGCTGATGGAGTGGCCGATGGTGGTGCCGATGTCCAGCGGGTTCGGCAGGAAGTCGACGACCGCGTCGAGCATGGGCTGGACGCCCTTGTTCTTGAACGCGGAGCCGCACAGCACCGGGTTGAGCTTGCTGGCGAGAGTGCCGCGCCGAAGGCCGGCCATGAGCTGCTCCACGGAGGGCTCCTCACCCTCGAGGTAGAGCTCCATGAGCTCGTCGTCGTTCTCCGCGACCGTCTCCAGGAGCTTGTCGCGCCATTCCTGCGCGGCCTCCAGGTGGTCCCGCGGGATGTCGACGACGTCGTAGGAAGCGCCCTTGTCCTCGGACTGCCAGAGCAGGCCCTTCATCCGGATCAGGTCGATCACGCCGCGGAAGTCGGACTCCACGCCCCAGGGGAGCTGGATGACGGCCGGCGTCGCATCGAGCCGCTCAAGCATCATTTCGACGCAGCGGTGGAACTCGGCGCCGACGCGATCCATCTTGTTGACGAAGGCGATCCGCGGCACGTTGTACCGGTCTGCCTGCTTCCAGACGGTCTCGCTCTGGGGCTCGACGCCGGCGACGGCGTCGAACACCGCCACAGCGCCGTCGAGAACGCGCAGCGACCGCTCGACCTCGACCGTGAAGTCGACGTGGCCGGGCGTGTCGATGATGTTGATGGTGTGGTCGCGCCAGATACAGGTCGTGGCCGCGGAGGTGATGGTGATCCCCCGCTCCTGCTCCTGCTCCATCCAGTCCATCGTGGCGCCGCCCTCGTGGACCTCACCGATCTTGTAGTTCACACCGGTGTAGAAGAGGATGCGCTCAGTCGTTGTGGTCTTGCCCGCGTCGATGTGGGCCATGATTCCGATATTGCGGGTACCGGCCAGCGAGGAAGGTGCGTCAGATGGCATGTCAAGCTACCAGCGGTAGTGGGCGAAGGCCTTGTTGGACTCCGCCATCTTGTGGGTATCCTCCCGGCGCTTCACGCTCGCGCCGAGGCCGTTGCTCGCGTCGATGAGCTCGTTCATCAGCCGCTCGGTCATCGTCTTCTCGCGACGAGCCCGGGAGTAGCCGACGAGCCAGCGCAGTGCGAGGGTCGTACTGCGACCGGCGCGAACCTCGACCGGCACCTGGTAGGTGGCGCCACCAACCCGGCGGCTGCGCACCTCCAAGGTGGGCTTGACGTTGTCGAGCGCCCGCTTGAGCGTGACGACCGGGTCGTTACCGGTCTTGTTCTTCGCGCCTTCCAGCGCGCCGTACACGATGCGCTCGGCGACTGACTTCTTGCCGCTCATCAGCACCTTGTTCACCAACGCGGTCACCAGCGGCGACCCATACACCGGGTCGACCACGACGGGGTGCTTGGGCGCGGGCCCCTTGCGCGGCATCAGCCCTTCTCCTTCTTCGCGCCGTAGCGGCTACGAGCCTGCTTGCGGTTACGGACGCCCTGCGTGTCGAGAGCGCCACGGACGATCTTGTATCGAACGCCCGGGAGGTCCTTCACACGACCGCCACGAACCAGGACGATCGAGTGCTCCTGCAGGTTGTGGCCGACGCCGGGAATGTAGGCGGTGACCTCGATCCCGCTGTTCAGCCGGACACGCGCCACCTTGCGCAGCGCCGAGTTCGGCTTCTTCGGGGTAGTCGTGTAGACGCGGGTGCACACGCCACGACGCTGAGGGCTTCCCTTAAGTGCCGGGGTCTTGGTCTTCTCGACCTTGTCCTGCCGGCCCTTGCGGACCAGCTGCTGGATCGTGGGCAACGCCGCTCCCGTTCCTGTGACGCCTCGTCATACTGCCTTGGGCAACCAGACCGGTACGCCGGCCTACCTGCTAACTCTTGCGAACCGCACCTAAGCCACCGCAGTGACCTCGACGGGCTTCTCCGACCCACGCGGTCGGGCGTGTCGCGCCGTTTCGTCCGAAGAGGATCGCAAATTCGATTGATCCAACTACGGTGGACAGCGCGCCAGCCCGCCCGGCCGCTTCGCGGAACCGAGCCCGACAGTCGCCGACGGACACCCGAGCGGTGACTTTACGTCAACCTGCCAGGCACCACGGCGCCACATCGAAGTGCAAGACGCACGCCGGAACCACATGGGCTCCGGCCACGGGAACCAACAGTACTCCACGGTTGCGTCACGTGTCGAACGGGGTATCGGCCAACGTCCGACGCAGACACCGCAGCCCCACAAGCCCTCGACCTCGGGCCGCGGGATCAGCGGCTGGTCGCGGCACGACCCCACCGCCAGACCCGGAACTCACTCGCTCAGCTCAAGACCCGATCAAGCCCAGGACTCGATCAAGCCCAAGACCGAACTCGGCGCGGGACCGGCCATAGCCCAGAACCGGACTCGGTGCGGGAAACCGGCCGGCCCGCGTCCTGATCGGCCCGCCGGAGCCGACAATCCACTACCCGCGTTGCGGGGCGGCCGGACTCCGGCGTCAACACCGAAGGCTACGGTCCGGGCACCGGGACCCGCGGACTTCCACGAGCCTGGTCCTGGCACGCTGTACCAGACGCACGATACCGGCATCGGAGGTCCTCGAGGACATGTTTGACGCAGTTGGCGGACAGTCGCTGGCCGCCCCGCCCCCGCGGCCGACCCGGGCGGAGCTACTCGCCGCCTATGACACCGCGGTCCCCGACCTTGTCGCCCCGCGGACCACGGTGCTGCTGTGCGGGATCAACCCGTCCCTGGAGTCCGGGGCGACCGGCTTTCACTTCGGCACGCCGAGCAACCGGCTGTGGCCGGTACTGCACCTCGCCGGGTTCACCCCGCGCCGGTTGCACCCCAGCGAGAGCGGCGAGCTGACCAGTCGCGGCCTCAGCATCACCAACCTGGTCAACCGGTCCACCGCCCGCGCCGACGAGATCAGCGACGACGAGGTGCGGGCGGGCGTCACCCGGCTCACCGAGCTCGTCGAGCGGATCTCGCCCCGCTGGGTGGCCTTCCTCGGCCTCGCCGCCTACCGCGTCGGCTTCGGCCGGCGTCGCGCGCAGGTCGGTCGGCAGCCGGAAACCCTGGGCCCCGCCAGCGTCTGGCTACTGCCCAACCCGAGCGGTCTGAACGCGCACTACCAGCTGCCCGACCTGGTCCGGGTGTACGGCGAGCTGCGCGAGGCCGCCTACGGCGACAGGTGATCGCCCAGTTCCAGCGCCGTCGGTCCGAAACCGTCCTCGCCGCAGTTGCGGCGCGGTTGGCACGGTCCGACTCCGTGAAACCGCGCCGGACGCACCGCAAAATGCGCGACGCACCGGCACCGCAACAGGCCCGGTGAACCTGGGAGCGGTGCGATCCGTCTCTTCCGCAGGGACAAATCGGGCGCCGAACCCTACGGAACGCGACAGCAGGACGGGAAGGCGACTTCTGCGGGGCTG